>NZ_JAYJLF010000020.1:0-60608 GCF_036903175.1 Winogradskyella sp. ECml5-4
ATTAAAAATTCAGGAAGAATAAGTTTCAGTAGTTCTAGATAATTGTCCAAAAGTCTTTTTTTTTTTACAAAAATCAGAATCTTTTTTTAATCATCACACACAACTTTTAGCAATGACCCCTGATTTTTTTATATTTTAAAAGTAATTACAGGGCGTTTTGCATGGTTTACTAAATCTTCGCTAATACTGCCATTAAAGAAATGCGCAATACCTTGTCTGCCATGCGTACTAATACCAATAAGATCTGCATTTATATCTTTAGAAACATTTAAAATACCTTGTTCTACAGAATTATCATTGTGAATAGTAATGGTGTAATTGTCAAAAGTCTCGCCTGAAATAAAATCTTCAATTCTAGATTTAGCTTCATACGATGTCATAAAATTACCAGAAGTAATAACGAGTAATAAATGAATTTTTGAGCCAAAAGCTTTAGCAAATTTTACGGCTTGTTTATAAGTTTCTTTGTTGTCATTTTTAAAATCTGAAGCAAAAACAAAATCAGATACGTCAAAAGATTCGTGCTCATTTTTAATTACTAAAACAGGAACGTCAGAAGTTCTTACAACTTTTTCGGCATTAGACCCAACAAACATTTCTTTAAGCCCTGTAGCTCCATGAGAGCCCATAACAATAAAATCGATATCAAATTCTTTACAAGAATCTTTAATTTCATTAAATGTAATGTCAGCTTTTACGGTTTCATGTACTGTAAGACCTTGTAAGTAGTCTGAAGCCATAAGATTTTCAAATCTTTTTTGTGCCAATTTCATAAAAAACAAGGTTTCGGGAATATCACTCTCTGCATTTCCTTGATCGGTTTGCTGCGTTGGAATTTCCATCATGTGCAGTAAATAGATTTCGGCATTATGAGATTTAGCAAGCATTGCTGCTACTTTTAATGCATTTTCAGCTTGTTCAGAAAAATCTGTAGGAACTAATATTTTATTCATTATTTGTTGTATTTATTTAGTTCCTTAAATCTAAGAAAATTATTCCACATTGCATAGCTTGGATAAATTAATATAAATGTCGTATATTTGCACCGTTGTTTACTAAAAATAAATAAGCGAGAGGACGAAAAGTCCTCTCTTTTTATATCAAATAATGTTTAAGAAAATAGTAGAAGACTTATTACAAAAGGCACTAGACGAGAGACAAGACCTCTTCTTAATAGATTTTTCTTTGTCTGGAGATAACGTTATTAAAATTGTAATAGATGGTGATAATGGCGTCTTAGTAGAAGATTGCATGTTTATAAGTCGAGCAATTGAACACAATGTAGATAGAGAAGAACACGATTTTTCTTTAGAAGTTTTATCTTCAGGTGCGACAACTCCTTTAGTTTTGCCTAGACAGTATAATAAGCATATTGGTAGAAATTTAGAGGTAAAGACTTTAGATCATCAAAATTTAGAAGGAGAACTCACAGAAGTAAATGATGATGGAGTGGTTCTAAGCTGGAAAGCAAGAGAACCAAAACCTGTTGGAAAAGGAAAAGTAACAGTAGCTAAACAAGCTAATGTAGCTTTTGATAATATTAAAGAAGCAAAAGTTAAAATAAAATTTTAATTCATATCAATTATGGAAAATGTAGCGTTAATTGAGTCATTTTCAGAATTTAAGGACGACAAATTAATAGATAGAGTTACGCTAATGGCAATTCTTGAAGATGTATTACGTAATGCATTGAAGAAGAAGTATGGTGATGACGATAACTTTGATATCATAATAAACCCAGATAAAGGAGATTTAGAAATTTGGAGAAACCGAATCGTTGTTGCAGATGGTGAAGTTGAAGAACCAAATCAAGAAATTGAATTATCTGAAGCGCAAAAAATAGAGCCAGATTTTGAAGTTGGTGAAGACGTTGCAGAAGAAGTAAAGTTAATTGATCTTGGAAGACGTTCTATCTTAGCATTAAGGCAGAACTTAATTTCTAAGATTCATGAACATGATAATACAAATATCTACAAGCACTTTAAAGAGCTTGAAGGTGAGATTTATACAGCAGAAGTACACCACATTCGTCACAGAGCAATTATTTTGTTAGACGATGATGGTAATGAAATTATACTTCCAAAAGACAAACAAATTCCTTCAGATTTCTTCAGAAAAGGAGAAAATGTAAGAGGAATTATTGAAAGTGTTGAATTAAAAGGAAGCAAACCAGCAATTGTGATGTCTAGAACATCACCAGTATTTCTTGAGAAATTATTTGAACAGGAAATACCAGAAGTTTTTGATGGTTTAATTACAGTTAAAAAAGTAGTACGTATTCCAGGAGAAAAAGCAAAAGTTGCAGTAGATTCTTACGATGATAGAATCGATCCAGTTGGAGCTTGTGTTGGTATGAAAGGTTCTAGAATTCACGGTATTGTACGTGAGTTAGGAAACGAGAATATCGATGTAATTAATTATACAAACAATGTTCAGCTTTTTGTAACAAGAGCATTGAGCCCAGCAAGAGTAACGTCTTTAAAATTAGACGAAGAAAATATGCGTGCTGAGGTGTTATTAAAACCAGAAGAGGTTTCAAAAGCTATTGGTAGAGGTGGTCACAATATTCGTTTGGCTGGTCAACTAACAGGTTATGAGATTGACGTATTTAGAGAAGGTGCAGAAGAAGATGTAGAATTAAAAGAATTCTCTGATGAAATTGAAGGTTGGGTAATTTCTGAATTTAGCAAAGCTGGCTTAGATACTGCAAAAAGTATTTTAGAGCAAGATGTTGTTGATTTAGTGAAGCGTACAGATTTAGAAGAAGAAACAATCTTAGACGTCATTAGGATTCTAAGAGAGGAATTTGAAGAATAATATCAGATTAATTTTAAAATGATTTTTATTATTTCATTTTGAAGTTATATTGGTATAACATATATTTAAGTATTTTACAGGCAGTTTATGGCTCAAACAACAAGATTAAATAAAGTATTAAGGGAATTAAATATCTCAATAGATCGTGCAGTGGATTTTTTAGAATCCAAAGGTATCGAGATTGAGAAAAGCCCTAATACTAAAATTTCGCAAGAAGTTTATAACACGCTTTCTGATGAATTTCAGACAGATGCATCTAAACGTGAAAAAGCTCAAGAGGTTAGTGAAGCAAAACTTAAAGAAAAAGAAGAGCTTCGTGAACAGCGAGAACGCGAAATTGAAGAAAAGCAAAAGCAAAAGGCAGAAAGAGAATCTGTAGTTAAGGCTAAAGCTGAGTTAAGTGGCCCAAAACAAGTTGGTAAAATTGACTTAGATAAAAAGCCAAAATCTAAAAAAGAAGAGGCTCCTAAAGCACCTGAAGTTAAGGAAACTCCTAAGGTTGAAAAACCAGTCAAAAAAGAGGAAAAACCTAAGGTTGAGGTCAAAAAAGTTGAAAAGCCTGAAGAACCTCAAAAGAAAGAAGAGGTTAAGAAAGTAGAAAAGGTTGAGAAAACTGAAAAAGTAGAGAAGGCCGAAACGAAAGAGGTTTCTACTAAAAAAGAAACTAAAAAAGAAGAGCCTAAAGCACCTTCTGAGCCAGTTGAAGAAACTATTAAGACACAGTATAAGAAACTTACTGGTCCAGTTACCACAGGTAAAAAAATAGACCTTTCTCAATTCAACAAACCTAAAAAGAAAAAAGAAGACAATAAACCAGGAGCTTCTGGCGATGCTAATAAGCGTAAAAGACGTAGAATTAGTAAAGGCGGAAATGACTCAGGTGGAAAACCTAAGTTTGATAATAGAAGAGGAGGTCCAAAAGGACGTGGAGGAAATGCCAGACCAAAAATTGTTAAGGAAGAGCCTACAGAAGAAGATGTAAAAAAACAAATTAGAGAAACACTTGAGAAATTACAAGGTAAATCTAATAAAGGAAAAGGCGCTAAATACAGAAGAGATAAGAGAGATCAACACAGAGAACAAAGTGAAATCGATCAAGAAATCGCTGCAGCAGAAAGCAAAACAATAAAAGTTACAGAGTTTGTAACCGTTAGTGAAATTGCTACAATGATGGAAGTTGGAGTAACACAAGTTATTTCAGCATGTATGTCTCTTGGTATGATGGTAACCATGAACCAAAGGTTAGATGCAGAAACTTTAACTATAGTTGCAGAAGAATTTGGTTACGATGTAGAGTTTATTAAAGCTGATATTGAAGAATCAATAGAAGATGTTGTTGACGATCCTAAAGATTTATTACCTCGTGCACCAATTGTTACAGTAATGGGGCACGTAGATCATGGTAAAACATCATTATTAGACCATATACGTAAAGAAAATGTAATTGCTGGTGAATCCGGTGGAATTACACAGCACATTGGTGCATATGGTGTAGAACTAGAAAATGGACAAAAAATAGCATTTTTAGATACACCAGGTCACGAAGCCTTTACAGCGATGCGTGCTCGTGGTGCTCAAGTTACAGATATTGCTATTATTGTAGTTGCTGCGGATGATGCTATAATGCCTCAAACAAAAGAAGCGATTTCTCATGCACAAGCGGCTGGAGTGCCAATCGTATTTGCAATTAACAAAATAGATAAACCAGATGCCAATCCTGAAAAAGTAAAAGAAGGATTAGCACAAATGAATCTCTTAGTAGAAGATTGGGGTGGAAAAATTCAATCACATGACATTTCTGCTAAAATGGGAACTGGTGTTAAAGAATTATTAGAAAAAGTATTGCTAGAAGCTGAATTGCTAGAATTAAAAGCAAACCCTAATAAAGCGGCAAGCGGAACAGTAGTGGAAGCTTACTTAGATAAAGGTAGAGGATATGTGTCAACAATTTTAGTACAAGCAGGTACTTTAAAAGTTGGTGATTATGTTTTAGCCGGAAAGAATAGTGGTAAAGTAAAAGCTATGCAAGATGAACGAGGCCACGATGTTAAGGAAGCAGGTCCTGCAACTCCAGTATCTATACTTGGTTTAGATGGTGCGCCTCAAGCAGGTGATAAGTTTAATGTCTTTGCAGATGAGCGTGAAGCAAAACAAATTGCAACTAAACGTACTCAGTTACAACGTGAGCAATCTGTTAGAACACAACGTCATATTACACTTGATGAGATTGGAAGACGTATTGCTCTTGGTGATTTCCAAGAACTTAATATAATTCTTAAAGGTGATGTAGATGGTTCTGTAGAAGCATTAACAGATTCTTTCCAAAAATTATCTACTGAAGAAATTCAAGTTAATATTATACATAAAGGTGTTGGTGCCATTACAGAAAGTGATGTCTTATTAGCAACAGCTTCAGATGCTATTATTGTTGGATTTAATGTACGTCCTGTTGGAAATGCAAGAATGATTGCTGATAAGGAAGAAATTGATATCAGAACGTATTCTATTATCTATGCTGCCATTAATGATCTTAAAGATGCTATGGAAGGTATGTTATCTCCAGAGTTAAAAGAAGAGGTTACAGGTACTGCAGAAATTAGAGAAATATTTAAAGTTTCTAAGATTGGAAATATTGCAGGTTGTATGGTTATGAATGGTAAAATCTTTAGAAATTCTAACATAAGAATTATTAGAGACGGAGTCGTTGTTCATACAGGTACACTAGAAGCTTTAAAACGTTTTAAAGACGATGTTAGAGAGGTAGCTAAAGGTTATGATTGTGGTATGCAAATTAAAGGTTATAACGACATTGTAATTGGTGATGTTATCGAAGCATTCCAAGAAGTAGAAGTAAAGAAAAAGTTAAAGTAATAACTTATAACAAATAAAAAAACCGACAAGTAATTGTCGGTTTTTTTTATGAGATAAAATTAGAAAACATGAGTTATTTAAAAGGACTCATTGCAGTTGTTTTAGAAGCTATTTAGTCGTCTGTTTTAGGTTGAAAAATAATAGCATTCATATACTTCTTTTTAATTTTTACACCAGCGCGTTCAGCTTCTAACTTTGTAGCAAAGTTGCCTACCCAAACTTTATAATTTGGAGTGTTCCATACAATTTCTACAGGCCATTCACTGTAAGCGTTTAAAAAGTTAGCTTTTTCTCGAGCAGCCTTATCAGGATCCACGCTTTGAAATACTTGTATTTTATAGACCTTAGAGGTTTTGATATCTTTTTTGTATTCCAATAATTTATCAATATCACTGTCTTGGCTAACGTTAACTGTTCCTTCTTGCGAATGAAGGGAAATAGATAATGCTAGACCTAAAAAGACAAGACAAAAAGATTTATTTCTTAATTTCATAGAGTAATTATTTATTGGCAAAGGTATAATTTTCAGAAGAACATGTGTGATTTTTTTATCTACATTTTAGCTGTAATCAATTATACTTCAAGCTGTCGGTAATTAAGGAACGAATATTCAATCATTAAATTTTTGAAATACATTATTTAGAATTGGTATAAATTATATATTAACACTTCTCTAAGATTTCCAAAATCGACTTTAAATGTTACTTTTGCCAGAGTTTTTATAAACATCTTTTTTCAAGTTTTTAATGAAAAAATCGTACCAAAGTTTAGAAGATAATTCAACTTATTATATGAAACAAGTGATTTACCGTAGTTTAACCTCAAGGATAGTTAGTCTTTGTTTTGCACTATTGCTTGCATTTTCGACCTCACTTACAGCTCAAGAAGGTGATCCAGTTAATGGAAAATCGCTCTATAATTCTAATTGTGCAGCGTGTCATAAGCTAGATAAGCCAATGACAGGTCCTGCATTACGTAATGTAGAGGCAAGATTGGCAGATGAGCAAGGCTTAGATAGAGAATGGCTTAGTGCTTGGATTAGAAATAGCTCTTCGCTTATTAAATCTGGAGACGCGTATGCGAATAAGATCTTTAATGAGTATAACGGAACTCCTATGACGCCGTTTCCACAGTTAAGTGATCAAGATATTTCAGATATTTTGGCTTATACTGCTGAGGAGAAAAAAGAACCTGTAGTTGTAGAAAGCAACACTAATGAAGGTGCTAGTCAGCAAGGTGGTGTTTCAAATGATATCATTTTAGGTGCTTTAGCCTTATTGTTTGGGTTATTAGCAATGGCGTTAGTGTTAGTAAATCGTACGTTAAATCGTTTTGCTAAAGCTAAAGATATTGAAGTCTTTACAGCGCAAGAAAAAAGAACACCATTATGGAAGGCGTTTGTTCAAAATCAATTTTTAGTATTGGTTACAGCAATTATCTTCTTGTTAGCAAGTGGTTACTTTGTGTATGGTTACTTTATGCAAGTAGGTGTAGATCAAGGTTACGAACCTGTTCAGCCTATTCATTATTCGCATAGAATTCATGCAGGCGACAATGGTATTGATTGTAAGTACTGTCACTCATCAGCTAGAGTAAGTAAGACTTCAGGTATTCCTTCTTTAAATGTTTGTATGAATTGTCATAAATCAATTTCAGAAGTCGCACCAGAAACTTTAGCAGAAGGCACAGAGTATGGGGTAGATTACAATGCGGAAATTCAAAAATTATACGATGCTGTAGGTTGGGATGGAACTGGTTATACTGGAGATTCTAAACCTGTTAAGTGGATACGTATTCATAACTTACCTGATTTTGCTTATTTCAATCACTCACAACACGTAGAGGTTGGTGGTATTGAATGTCAGACTTGTCATGGTCCTGTTGAGGAAATGGAAATAATGTACCAAAATGCACCATTAACTATGGGTTGGTGTATTAACTGTCACAGAGAAACAAATGTAAAAGTTAAAGACAACGAATATTATACTAAGATACACGAAGAATTATCTAAAAAGTATGGAGTTGAGCAGTTAACTGTGGCGCAGATGGGTGGATTAGAATGTGGAAAGTGTCATTATTAAATTAAATAAGAAGTAATTCAAAATTATATGTCATCAAACAAGAAATACTGGAAAAGTGTTGAAGAACTAAACGAAAATAGTTCTATTGTTGAGGCGCTACAACAAAATGAATTTGTGGAACCAATTCCTACAGATGAATTTTTAGGAGACAAAGAATCGTTAGAATCTTCGTCTACATCGCGTCGTGATTTCTTAAAATACGTTGGTTTTAGTACCGCAGCAGCTTCTTTGGCGGCTTGTGAAGGGCCAGTAATTAAGTCAATTCCTTACATAGTTCAGCCAACTGAGATTATTCCTGGTGTGGCTAACTATTATGCAACAACGATTGCAGATGGTTTTGATTTTACAAGTGTTTTAGTAAAAACAAGAGAAGGAAGACCTATTAAAATTGAGAATAACACTGAAGCTGGGGCTAGTGGTATTGCAAATGCGAGAGTTAATGCTTCCGTTTTAGGATTATACGATAACCTTAGAGTAAAATCGCCAATGAAAGGTGATTCTAAAATCTCTTGGGAGACGTTTATGTCCGAAACAACTTCAAAATTAAATGGGCTTAATGGTAAGGCAATTGTGTTTTTAACGCAAACATTGCCAAGTCCATCAACAAATAAATTGATTGCAGATTTTAAAGCTAAATATGGCAACGTAAACCACGTTGTTTATGATGCTGTTTCAGAATCTGCTACCTTAGATGCTTACCAAGCAAAGTACGGAGTAAGAGGAATGGCTAATTACGATTTCTCTAAGGCTAAGACTATTGTTTCTATTGGAGCTGATTTCTTAGGAGATTGGCAGGGTGGAGGCTTTGAGTCTGCTTATGCTAAAAAACGTATTCCTGAAGATGGTAAGATGTCTAGACATATTCAGTTTGAATCTAATATGTCATTATCTGGTGCAAATGCAGATAAGCGTGTGCCATTAACACCAAGTCAGCAAAAAATAGCTTTAGCTAAATTATACAGTGAAGTCACTGGAAATTCTGCTGGTGGTGCTAAGCTTCCTGAAGGATTAGACGCAGCCGTTAAAGCAGCAGCTAAAGAGATTAGCAAAGCCGGTAGCAATGCCGTTGTGGTTACAGGTATACAAGATGTAAATGCACAAACTGTAGTGTTAGAGTTAAATACTTACTTAAAGAGTAAGGCATTTGACCCTAAAACAACAATAAAAACAAGACAAGGAAGCGATAAAGCAGTTATGCAATTGGTTTCTGATATGAAAGCAGGAAAAGTTGGAGCTATCATCATGAATGGTGTTAATCCAATATATACATTGCCAAATGCTTCTGATTTTTCAGAAGGTCTTGCAAAAACAGAATTGTCAATTGCGTTCTCAATGAAACAAGATGAGACGTCAACTAATTGTCAATATATCGCAGCAGCACCTCATTATTTAGAATCATGGGGAGATATCGAGATGAAAGCTGGTCATTACTCAATGATGCAACCAACAATTCGTCCGTTATTTGACACTAAGCAATTTCAAGAGGTATTAATGGGTTGGACAGATAAGTCAGGTTCATATAGAGACTTCTTAAAATCATATTGGACAACAAATATATTAGGTGGTGCGTCATTTAATAAGGCGGTTCAAGATGGTGTTTTCGTGTCTAGTTCTGCAAAGAATGGTGGAAATAGTTCTTCAACAAGTACAGAAACCACAACAGCGTTAAAAGATAAAAAAGATAGAACCTTCCTAGGTGGCGTTATTCATGATGTTGCTGTAGGAGTTGGTATAAAAGATGAAGATAAGGACGAATATGTAACAAACACAACAGCAACTACTGTTAATAATGGTGGTTCAGTTGCAGGAGGTTCAGTTTCAGCTTTATCTGGTGGTGAAGCCGCAAGAGCTTTAGCAAGTTCGGCTAAAGGTAGCGCAATGGAATTATTGCTTTATACCAAGACAGGAATGGGTGATGGTCAACAAGCTAACAACCCATGGTTACAAGAATTTCCAGATCCTATTACAAGAACAACTTGGGATAATTACTTAACAGTTTCTCAGGCAGATGCTGATAGGTTAGAGTTGAAAAATTGGAATGTAGCTAATGGTGGGTTAAATGGTAGTTATGCAAAAGTTTCAGTTAATGGAGCAGAAGCAATTACAGTACCAGTAATCATTCAGCCAGGACAAGCAAAAGGATCTGTTGGTTTATCTTTCGGTTTTGGAAGAACATCAAAAGGTTTAAAAGAAGAAATGAAAACAGGTGTTAACGCTTATCCGTTATACCAAAATTTCAATTCAGTTCAAAACGTTACTATTGAAAAAGCTTCTGGTGAGCACGAATTTGCTTGTGTACAGTTGCATAATACTTTAATGGGACGTGGAGATATTATTAAAGAAACTACTTTAGAAGTCTTTAATACAAAAGATAAGAAGCACTGGAATGCAGTTCCTGTTGTATCTCTTAATCATATAGAAACACCTGTAACATCTCCAGATGTAGATTTATGGGATGAGTTTGATCGTTCTATAGGTCATCACTTTAACTTATCAATAGACTTAAACGCCTGTACGGGTTGTGGAGCATGTGTAATTGCATGTCATGCAGAAAATAACGTTCCTGTTGTTGGTAAGTCAGAAATGAGACGTAGTAGAGATATGCATTGGTTGCGTATTGATAGATATTATTCTCATCAAGATACATTTGAATCGGATGATGCTAAAAAAGATGGTTTCTCTGGTTTATTTGGAGATAATGGATCTTTAGGAGGCTTTGGAGAGATGGAAAATCCTGCAGAAAATCCTCAAGTAGCATTTCAACCAGTAATGTGTCAGCATTGTAATCATGCACCTTGTGAAACAGTTTGTCCTGTTGCTGCAACAGCTCATGGTCGTCAAGGGCAAAACCACATGGCTTATAACCGTTGTGTAGGTACACGTTACTGTGCAAACAACTGTCCTTATAAAGTACGTCGTTTTAACTGGTTCTTATACAATAAGAATGATGAGTTTGATTACTACATGAATGATGATTTAGGGCGTATGGTATTAAATCCAGATGTAGTAGTGCGTTCTCGTGGTGTAATGGAAAAATGTTCTATGTGTATTCAAAAGACACAAAAAACAATTCTTGATGCTAAGCGTGACGGACGAGAAGTTAAAGATGGAGAATTCCAAACAGCTTGTTCTGCGGCATGTGGAAACGGAGCGATGGTGTTTGGTGATATTAATGATAAGGAGAGTAAAATCTCAGCATTAAAAGAAGATGATCGTATGTATCATTTGCTAGAATACGTAGGTACAAAACCAAACGTAATCTATCAGACAAAGGTGAGAAATACATCAAAAGCATAAATAACTAAATAAAAAGTTAAATAGTTAGAAGTTGAAATAAACAACAGCTTTTAGCATTTAAACAAATCAACATTTAAACAATAAAGAATGGCGTCTCATTACGAAGCACCTATTAGAAGACCATTAGTAACAGGAGAAAAATCGTATCACGATGTTACTGTTGATGTCGCAAGACCAGTTGAAGGTAAAGCCAACAGATCATGGTGGATAGTTTTCAGCATTGCGTTGGTCGCATTCCTTTGGGGAATAGGTTGTATTATTTATACCGTATCTACCGGTATTGGAGTTTGGGGTCTTAATAAGACTGTAAATTGGGCTTGGGATATTACTAACTTCGTTTGGTGGGTTGGTATTGGTCACGCAGGAACTTTAATTTCTGCAGTACTTTTACTCTTCCGTCAAAAATGGAGAATGGCAATTAACCGTTCTGCGGAAGCCATGACTATTTTCTCAGTAGTTCAAGCGGGTTTATTTCCAATTATTCACATGGGTCGTCCATGGTTAGCATATTGGGTATTACCTATACCAAATCAATTTGGTTCGTTATGGGTAAACTTTAACTCACCTTTACTTTGGGATGTATTCGCGATTTCTACGTACTTATCAGTATCACTTGTATTTTGGTGGACAGGTTTATTACCAGATTTCGCTATGTTACGAGATAGAGCAGTTAAGCCTTTCCAAAAGAAAATATACGCTTTAGTAAGTTTTGGTTGGTCTGGAAGAGCAAAAGATTGGCAACGTTTTGAAGAAGTATCTTTAGTACTTGCAGGTTTAGCAACTCCTTTAGTACTTTCTGTACACACTATTGTATCTTTTGACTTCGCAACATCTGTTATTCCTGGTTGGCATACAACGATTTTCCCACCTTATTTTGTTGCAGGTGCAGTATTCTCTGGATTTGCTATGGTAAACACGCTTCTTATTATTATGAGAAAAGTGTGTAACCTTGAAGATTATATAACAGTACAACACATAGAATTAATGAACATTGTAATAATGATTACAGGTTCTATAGTTGGTGTGGCTTATATTACTGAGTTATTTATTGCATGGTATTCTGGAGTAGAGTACGAACAATATGCATTCTTAAATAGAGCAACAGGACCTTATTGGTGGGCATATTGGGCAATGATGTCTTGTAATGTATTCTCACCTCAGTTTATGTGGTTTAAGAAATTAAGAACAAGTATCATGTTCTCTTTCTTTATCTCTATTGTTGTAAACATTGGTATGTGGTTTGAGCGTTTCGTAATTATCGTAACATCACTACATAGAGATTATTTACCATCATCATGGTCTATGTTTTCACCAACGTTTGTAGATATTGGAATTTTTATTGGAACAATTGGTTTCTTCTTTGTATTATTTTTACTGTATTCTCGTACATTCCCTGTAATAGCACAAGCAGAAGTAAAAACAATTTTAAAATCATCTGGGGAGCGTTATAAAAACATTAGAGAACGCGGTGATAGTTTAGTTGGAACAGGAGCAGATGCTAGAACATCAAATTTAGCTGCCAATACTATTACACCAACAAAACCAGTGGTTTCATCGGAAGATAATTCTACTAAAGTAAATGACCTTTTAGGTACTATTGGAGCGTTTGATGCCACAACAGGTACTGCAGACGATTTAAAGAAAATAAATGGTATTGGTCCAAAGATGGAAGAGGTGTTAAATAGTATAGGTATTTACACATTCCTTCAGGTAAGTAAGATGACGAAAAAAGAATATGACTTGTTAGATGCAATTACAGGTTCTTTCCCAGGAAGAGCAGAACGTGATGATTGGTCAGGACAAGCTAAAAATTTATTAAACAACTAATATAGTCTATGGAAGCTTCGAGAGTAATTCATGCTATTTATACAGATGATGATGTACTAATGTCAGCCGTCAAAACGGTTAGATCAGAAAAACATCACATTGAAGAGATATATACACCTTTTCCAGTTCATGGACTAGACAAGGCAATGGGATTAGCGCCTACACGCTTAGCAATAACAGCTTTTTTATATGGTTGTGTTGGTTTAACTGTAGCTATTGTAATGATGAATTTTATAATGATTGAAGATTGGCCTCAAGATATTGGAGGTAAGCCAAGCTTTAGTTATATTGAGAATATGCCATCATTTGTACCAATTATGTTTGAGCTTACAGTGTTTTTTGCAGCTCACTTAATGGTTATAACTTTTTACCTAAGAAGTAGAATGTGGCCGTTTAAAAAAGCAGAAAACCCTGACCCAAGAACTACAGATGACCATTTCTTAATGGAAATTGCTGTGCATAATAATGAAGATTCATTAACTGCATTGTTACAAGAAACAGGAGCTGTTGAGATAAATATTGTTGATAAAGATGAAGATGCACATTAATATGAAGATAGCCACAAAATATATCGTAGCATTAGTATTATTGGTAAGCTTTGTGTCTTGCCAAAAGAACTCTAGACCCAATTACCAATATATGCCAAACATGTATGAGTCAGTTGGTTATGAAACATATCAAGAATCTGACGCATTTAAAAATGGTGTAGAAGCCCAATTACCTGCAGAAGGATCAATACCAAGAGGTGATTTTATGCCTTTTGAAATTGAAAATACAAATGAAGGTTTTGCGTATGCAAAAGCGAATTTAAAAAGTCCTTTAGATTCTTTACAAGTAGATTATACAGAAGGTAAGATACTATATGACATTTACTGTGGAATTTGTCATGGTAACAAAGGAGATGGTAAAGGTAAATTGGTTCAACGCGAAAAGATTTTAGGGGTTCCTTCTTACGATGATGTAGGAAGAGCAATTACTACAGGAAGTATTTACCACGTTATTTATTACGGTAAAAACACAATGGGTTCTTATGCTAACCAATTGAACGAGACTGAGCGCTGGCAAGTAGTAGCTTACGTTGAGAAACTGAAAGCAGATTTAGAAAAGTAAGATTTAGATAAAGATTATATAAATGGAATATAAAATTTCAAATCGATTAAGAATATTTGCTATTGTTCTTATAATTTTAGGAGCAATTGGCGTCACTTCTGGTTTCATATCTTCTAAAAGCTATGAAACGGTAGAAGATGTAAAAGAATTATTGGCAAGTGAAGCTCACCACGGTGATGCTCACGAAGCAGATGCACATGGTGATGCTCACGGAGAAGCAGAATTACATGGTGAAGAAGCTCATGCTGAGGAAGGACACAAAATGAGTCATGAAGAACATGTCTTACACCAAATTCATAACAGACCTTATGCCGCACTTTATGTAGCAGCATTCTTTTTCTTTATGATTGCATTAGGGGTATTAGCATTTTATGCTGTACAATATGCTTCTCAAGCAGGTTGGTCGCCTGTACTGTTTAGAGTCATGGAAGGTATTACATCTTATGTTTTACCAGGTGGTGTTATCTTATTAATAATCGCATTTGTTGCAGATAGTCATTTGTTTATCTGGTTAACTGATGGTATGACTACAGTAGGTCACGATAATTATGATGCGCTTGTCGCAGGGAAATCAGGTTGGTTAAATAAAACAGGATTTTTTATAAGAGGTGCTGTATTTTTAGCAGGTTGGTCTGCTTACCAATATTTTTCTAGAAAGTTCTCAGTTGCTCAAGATAATGCTGATATAAATGATAACAGAAACTTTAAAAAGAACTTCAGAATTTCAGCAGCATTTTTAGTATTCTTTATTTACACAGAATCAATAATGTCTTGGGACTGGATAATGAGTGTAGATCCACACTGGTTTAGTACCTTGTTTGGATGGTACTTATTAGCAGGTATGCTTGTTTGTGGTGTAACTACAATTGCCATGATAGCAATTTACCTAAAATCTAAAGGTTTATTAGAACATGTAAACGATAGTCATATCCATGATTTAGCTAAATTTATGTTTGGATTTAGTGTATTCTGGACTTACTTATGGTTCTCTCAATTCATGTTAATTTGGTATTCAAATATTCCAGAAGAAGTTACTTATTTTGTAACACGTATTGAAGATTATAACTTACCTTTCTTTGGTATGGTAGCTATGAACTTTGTATTCCCACTATTATTATTAATGAATAGTGACTTCAAACGCGTAAATTGGTTTGTAATAATGGCAGGAGTTGTAATTCTTTGTGGTCATTACGTAGATATTTTCAATATGATTATGCCTGCAACAGTTGGTGATAGATGGTTTATTGGAATTCCTGAAATAGGAGCAATTTTATTATTTGGTGGTTTATTTATGCTTGTTGTCTTTACAGCATTAGGTAAATATCCATTACTAGCTAAAGGAAATCCATTTATTAAGGAAAGTAAAAATTTCCATTATTAATTTTAAATAAGAACAGAAACGATAATGACTGCTTTATTAACGATTATAATTGTACTCTTTGTAGCTGTTGCCTTGTGGCAAATGGTAAAGATTTTTGACTTGGCCCAAGTAGGCACAACAAATTCCCAAATTGCGGACGACCATGATAACAAAATCAATGGTTATTTAATGATAGGGTTTTTAATTTTTATCTATGTTATAACTATTCTTAGTTTTTGGTATTTAGGAGATTTACCATTAATGTCTAATGCTGCATCAGAACATGGTGTAGAAGTCGATAATCTTATGATTATCTCTATGGTAGTTATATTTATAGTACAGACTATTACGCAATTTTTACTACATTATTTTGCTTATAAATACAAAGGTGAAAAAGGAAGAAAAGCATTGTTTTATGCAGATAATAACACTTTAGAATTTATTTGGACAGTAATTCCTGTAATTGTTTTAGCTGGTTTAATAATCTACGGTTTATTCACTTGGAATGATATTATGAATATCGATGAGGATGAAGACCCAATGGTTATTGAATTATATGCACAGCAGTTTAACTGGAAAGCACGTTATAGTGGTGCAGATAATGTTCTTGGTAAAGCGAATGTTAGATTAATAGACTTAGATCGTGCTAATATTTTAGGTGTCGATGAAGACGATCCTAATGCTCAAGATGATGTTATTGTAACAGAGCTTCATTTGCCAGTAGGTAAGCCGGTTGTATTTAAAATGAGATCTCAAGATGTATTACACTCAGCTTATATGCCGCATTTTAGAGCGCAAATGAACTGTGTACCTGGTATGGTAACTCAATTTGGTTTTACACCAACAATTACCACTGCAGATATGCGTCAAAATCCAGATATGGTTGAGAAAGTTAAAGATATTAACGCTCTTAGATTAGAACGTAAAGCCGAAATTGAAGAATCAGGACAAGAGTTGGTTTACGAGTTTGATTACTTATTATTATGTAACAAAATTTGTGGTACATCACATTACAATATGCAGATGAAGATTATTGTAGAAACACAAGAAGAGTTTGATGCTTGGATGAAAGAACAAACAACCTTTCCAAATTCATTAAATTAATAGAATTTTTTAAAGAAAAAGATAATAGATAGAGATTATGTCAGCAACTATAGATACACACGGTCACGACGATCACGACGTACATCATCACAAAGAAACATTTGTAACTAAATATATTTTTAGCATTGATCATAAAATGATTGCTAAACAATATTTAATTACAGGTACTATAATGGGAGTTATAGGTGTTTTAATGTCTATAATGTTTCGTATGCAAATTGCATGGCCAGAACAGCCAAACGTATTGTTTGAAGCATTACTAGGTAAATGGGCTCCAGACGGAGTTATGGATGCAGATATTTATTTGGCCTTAGTGACGATTCATGGTACTATTATGGTATTCTTTGTATTAACTGCAGGGTTAAGTGGTACATTTAGTAACCTCTTAATTCCGTTGCAAATTGGTGCTAGAGATATGGCTTCAGGATTCCTTAATATGGTGTCTTATTGGTTATTCTTTATTTCTTGTGTTATAATGATTAGCTCATTATTTGTAGAAGCCGGACCAGCAGCAGCAGGATGGACAATCTATCCACCACTATCTGCTTTGCCTATGGCATCAGGAGGTTCTGGTTTAGGAATGACTTTATGGTTAGTCTCAATGGCTATATTTATTGCATCATCTTTATTAGGATCTTTAAATTATATAGTAACAGTAATTAACTTACGTACTAAAGGGATGTCTATGACAAGATTGCCATTGACTATTTGGGCATTCTTTGTAACAGCGGTTATTGGTGTGGTTTCATTCCCAGTATTATTGTCTGCAGCGTTATTATTAATTATGGATAGAAGTTTTGGAACATCATTCTTCTTATCAGATATATTTATTCAAGGTGAAGTATTACACTACCAAGGTGGATCACCAGTATTATTCGAACATTTATTTTGGTTCTTAGGTCACCCAGAAGTATATATCGTTATCTTACCTGCTATGGGATTAGTGTCTGAAATTATGGCATCAAACTCTCGTAAGCCAATTTTTGGATATAGAGCGATGATTGCTTCAATCTTAGCAATTGCTTTCTTATCTACAATTGTTTGGGGGCACCATATGTTTATTTCAGGTATGAATCCTTTCTTAGGATCTGTATTTACATTTACAACATTATTGATTGCTATCCCATCTGCTGTAAAAGCCTTTAACTGGATAACAACCATATGGAAAGGTAATCTCCAAATGAATCCAGCCATGTTATTTTCTATTGGTTTTGTGTCTACCTTTATTACAGGTGGATTAACAGGAATCATTTTAGGTGATAGTGCATTAGATATTAACGTTCATGATACTTATTTTGTAATTGCACACTTCCACTTAGTAATGGGTATTTCTGCACTTTACGGAATGTTTGCAGGTATTTATCATTGGTACCCAAAAATGTTTGGTCGTATGCTAAATAAAAACTTAGGATATTTACATTTCTGGATCACTGCAATTTGTGCCTACGGAGTTTTCTTCCCAATGCACTTTATTGGAATGGCAGGATTACCAAGACGTTATTACACAAACTCTAATTTCCCGTTATTTGATGATTTAGCGAATGCAAATGTTATCATAACTATATTTGCTATTATTGGAGGTTTAGCACAAATTATTTATTTGTATAATTTCTTTGCAAGTATGTTCTTTGGTAAAAAAGCAGAACAAAATCCTTGGAGATCTACAACTTTAGAATGGACTACTCCTGTAAAACATATACATGGTAACTGGCCAGGAGCTATTCCTCACGTTTACCGTTGGTCTTATGACTACAGTAAACCAGGACATGATGTAGATTTTGTACCTCAGAATGTACCTTTAATGGAAGGTGAAGAGGAATTACAGCATTAAACAAATTTCTGCGAAGGCAGGAAACTCATAATAGATTAGAAAAGACCTCTGGATAGCTATCCAAAGGTCTTTTTCTTTATATTTGTTTTGACTTTGTTGTCATTCAGAGTGAAACGAAGAACCTATATTTCTAAGCTCAGTGTAACTTAATAAGATTCCCGTTTTCACGGGAAGTACTATGAACGAAAACCTAAATCCAAATAGCGATAACTTCACACCAGAAGAACTAGATGTCGAAAAGAAATTAAGACCTTTAACCTTTGAAGATTTTACAGGTCAAGATCAAGTCTTAGAAAACCTATTAGTTTTTGTACAAGCTGCAAACCTTAGAGAAGAAGCTTTAGATCATACCTTATTTCACGGACCTCCAGGACTAGGAAAAACGACCTTAGCACATATTTTAGCTAATGAGTTAGACGTAGGCATTAAAGTGACCTCAGGACCTGTTTTAGATAAGCCAGGAGACTTGGCAGGTTTGTTAACTAACCTTGATGATCGTGATGTGCTTTTTATTGATGAAATCCATCGTTTAAGTCCAATTGTAGAAGAATACTTATACTCTGCAATGGAAGATTATAAAATTGATATCATGATTGAATCTGGTCCAAATGCCAGAACAGTTCAACTTAACTTAAATCCATTTACTTTAATTGGTGCAACCACACGTTCAGGGTTACTTACTGCTCCAATGCGCGCTCGATTTGGAATACAAAGTCGTTTACAATATTATAAAACCGAATTATTAACCACCATAGTGCAACGTAGTGCATCCATATTAAACATGCCAATTTCTATGGAAGCTGCTATAGAGATTGCAGGTAGAAGTAGAGGCACACCTCGTATTGCCAATGCGCTTTTACGACGTGTTAGAGATTTTGCACAAATAAAAGGGAATGGTAAAATTGATATTGGTATCGCTAAATTTGCCTTAAAAGCACTTAACGTAGATGCCTATGGCTTGGATGAAATGGATAATAAAATCCTAACCACTATCATCGATAAGTTTAAAGGAGGACCAGTTGGTATTAGTACCATTGCAACTGCCGTTAGTGAAAGTACAGAAACCATAGAAGAGGTATATGAGCCATTTTTAATTCAACAAGGTTTTATAATGCGAACTCCTCGTGGACGAGAAGTAACAGAACAAGCATATAAACATCTAGGTAAGATAAAAGGACCAACCCAAGGAGGTTTGTTTTAACTTAAGCATATGAGTCTAAAACAAAATATACCCACGGTTCCTTTAAGTCGATTTATTAAACATTCATTAGAAATTTTAAAAAATCCACTGCCATTTCATCATAAAAATTTTGAGGAGCAAGGAGATGTTTTCAAGTTAAAAATTGGATTTAAAAACAGCGTTGTTTTTATTCGTGATGCTGCATTTGCCGAATATGTTCTTCAAAAGAATCAGAAGAACTATACCAAGTCTAAGATACAAACGGAAGATTTAGTGAAGTATGTTGGTAAAGGCTTGCTTACCTCAGAAGGAGAACATTGGAAAAAACAGCGTAAGCTCATTCAACCCGCTTTTCATAAAAAGCAGTTAGCAAATCTTTTAGAAAGTATTAAAAATGCAATTCTTTTAGAATACGGAAAAATCACATCGAATGAAGTGATAGATATCTTTCCTATTTTAAACGATTTGGCATTTCAAACGGTGGTGAAATCCTTGTTTAGCAGTGCCGCAAATCAAGAAGATATTAATCGTCTTCAATATATTACAGAACAGGCTCAAAAAATGTTGGTAAAAGAATTACGTCAACCATATTTGGGTTGGTGGTTTAATTTGAGTGGTGAAATTGAAAAACATATCGAACTCACCAACGAAGCACGTCAAATATTAAAACGCATTGTTAACGAACGAAGGGCTTCAAACATAAAAGCAGATGATTTGTTAGATATGCTTTTAGAGGCTAGGTACGACGATGGCAATGCTATGGAAGAAGAACAGCTCATTGATGAAATCTTGATTCTATTTACAGCAGGACACGAAACCACATCAAATGCACTTACATTTACGATGCAATTATTAGCATTGCATCCAGAATGGCAAGATAAAATTTATGAAGAACGTCTGGCATTAAAAAGTGAAAGCGATGACTTAATGGATTTGGTAACAAAGTCTAAAGTTTGCCAGCAGGTTTTAGAAGAAGCTATGCGATTGTATCCTCCAGCGTATTTTATAGATCGTGTAAATAAGGCACCAGATACTTTTAATGGGATGGATTTTGAAGCCGGATCTAACTTATTATTTTCGGTATACGAAATACATCGTCACCCTAAACTATGGGACCAACCTAATGAATTTTTACCAGAACGTTTTAATGAAGGTGGTCGTAAATTCTCATCACAATATTTTCCTTTTGGAGCTGGCCCACGAAAATGCATTGGTAATAATTTTGCGATGTTCGAAATGATCATTGCCGTTTCAGAGTTAGTTTCAAACTATAAAATGCATCCTGAGTTTAACACCATAGATATTACTCCTTTGATTACTTTAAAACCAAAGAATGCACTTTTAACGTTTGAAAAACGACACTAGTGATAAACAATGCTTCCAAATACAGTACAATCATTAAAGCTGAAGCAAAACGCCTTGGTTTTTTGTCTTGTGGTATTAGTAAGGCTGAATTTCTAGAAGCAGAAGCACCACGATTAGAAACTTGGCTAAATAAGAACATGAATGGTGAAATGCGTTACATGGAAAACCATTTCGATAAACGTTTAGATCCAACATTGCTTGTTGAAGGTTCAAAAAGTGTGGTATCTTTATTGTTGAATTATTACCCATCAGAAACTCAAACAGATGATTCATATAAATTGTCTAAATATGCTTATGGTAACGACTACCATCACGTCATAAAACATAAGCTAAAATCATTATTGTATTTTATTCAAGATGAAATAGGTGAGGTTGGTGGACGCGCTTTTGTAGATTCTGCACCAGTGCTAGATAAAGCTTGGGCAGCAAAATCGGGTTTGGGGTGGATAGGAAAGCACTCTAATCTATTAACCCAACAAGTCGGTTCGTTTTATTTTATAGCCGAATTAATTATCGATTTAGAGTTAGAATACGATTACGCCACAACAGACCATTGCGGTACATGTACCAAATGTATTGACGCCTGCCCAACCGAAGCCATTACAGAACCTTATGTGGTAGATGGTAGTAAGTGTATCTCGTATTTTACTATTGAACTCAAAGAAAACATTCCAACAGAATTTAAAGGCAAATTTGACGACTGGATGTTTGGTTGCGATATCTGCCAAGACGTTTGCCCTTGGAATCGTTTTTCTAAACCGCATAACGAGCCTTTATTTAATCCACATCCAGAATTATTAGATATGACCAAAAAGGATTGGGAAGAAATTACGGAAGATACGTTTAAAAAAGTGTTTCAGAAATCGGCTGTAAAGCGGACTAAATTTGCTGGTTTGGAACGGAATATTAGTTTTTTGAAGGATTAATTTTTTTACTTAAAAGTAAATCCAACGGAATATTTTAGAGCAAAATTATCACTAGACTTCTCAAGATTGTGATAACCATAGCGATAGAAAGCACCAAAGCCCATTCCTAAATAACCTAAATTCTGAAATGGTACCTTTATTAAATTATGAAGTTCTAAACCTGTTTCTAAAAATAAGTGGTTTTTAGTTTTAAATTCAATATTTTGGTGATATTCATTATGGTCTAAATCACCAATTCCCACATTATTATAAAGTAAAATATCAGGTTGAAAATAACCTTTATTATTAAATAGTCTTCCAAAATTATGAGTAATAAATAAGTGTGCATACCTATCGGATAAAAACTCATAAGGTGTTACTGTTTGAAAATAATTTTTAACCACAAAGGGTATTTGTCGGTCTAAAGTCCCTTCTCCGGTAAATAGTAATCCATAAGGTAATGCAGTATCTATATAGCCTAAATCGAGTCGATAAGTTGTTCGGCCAATACCTTTAGTCATAAAACTATGGTCTAACGTAAAACGCAGCTTGTTGTAACTAAAATTAGATTCAAAAGCACCTTCTAATCCTCTAGAATAAATAAGTTTTAAAACCGGAGCGTCATTAGCAAGTCTAGTTGTAGTACCAAAGGAATTAATTAGTTTTTCATTTACATGGTAACCAACACCAATGGTAACTTCAGAATTATTATAACCAGTTACCGAATTATTATTTTGAATAAATTGGTAGTTGTACAACGGATTTATTTTAGCAGTATTAAAACCCAAAAACCAGTTGATGTTTCTCAATAACTTCATGTCTGTTCTAATACTGTAAGATTCAATGGCATCCATTTGGCTCGCAATAATATTACGTGATACAAATGGATTGTTAACTCTGTTTCCAGAATAGGTACCAACCTCTCTAATGCTATTTTCATATTTTAGATTAAAAGAAATATCTTTTTTTCCAGGCACATCAATCTCTAATTCTCCTCCATATTTCCATGTATCATCTTTAAATCCATAACCAGCAAATGCACCTAAGGAAACATTTTTAAGAATGTCGTCATTAGTGTAAAAACCAGCACCTAATCTTGTGCCTTCATATTTATTAAACCTTATGATGTTTAGCAAGTCTATATCAACATATTTTAAAGGATATTTTCCTTCAAATAACTTTTGAGGAATTGATAAATATTTATCAAGCTTTATTTTGTCTCCAATACTATCAATCAGTGCATAGGTTCGCAGTTCGCGTTTGTCTAAAGCATCTTTTCTGTAATCATCCCAGTATTTTGAATCTCTTCCACCTACATTTTTAGGCAATGTGAGCGATACAAACGGAAAATCTTTCTTTTCTAATGTCGCATTTGGTGTAATTTCAGAAAGGTAACTTTTGCCAACATATTTAAAACTACCAAAACCTTGTCCCAAAATAATGACAAAATTCAACTGTTCAGGAAACCAATATTGATTATTTATAAATTTATATTTCTGTTGAATAGTAAAATCAATTTTTCCAGAGTTAAATGTAGAAGCATCGACGCTTTCAACTGCATATCTGTTAGAGTTGATGTAAAGTAACCCCTTTAAGCCTTCAAAATTTCTATTTGTCTTTGGTTCAAAAGAAATAACAAAAACTGTATCCTTACCTTTTAGGTACTCTTCTTTTAACCTGAATTTATATTTTTTTGTACTCCCTTTAGAAATCGGATTAAGGTAAGGCGTTTCAAAAAGTTCAATATGTTCATTATAAAATGAAAAAGGCTGAAATGCATTTGCCAGAACGGCAAAATTAGGATCTTTTAAACCAGATGTTCTTATCGCAATAATGCTATCTTCACTAAATCGTGGTTTTAAATATTTGTGTTTAGCGATGGTTTCTGTTATAAAAAAGTAAGAGTCCTTTAAAAATGTTTGAGTCTCCTTTAAGGAATCATTCATTGGTTTACTATCATCTACATCAACAATAATTTTATCGTAAGACTTGTAAGTGTAAGATTCTAAATTTTCCGGATTATTAATAGCTTTATTAGCAACTACATTTCTAATAATACGATGCGCTGGGTTTTCTCCATCGATAATAACTTCATCTAATTCGCTAAATTTTGATTTAAGTCTTATGATTTGAGAATTAATATCGTCTAGTTTTATTTCCTTTGTTTCATAACCAACATAGCTTATCGTTATTGTTTTGATGGTATTAGATACATAAAAAACTCCATCAATATCTGTAGACGTGCCTTTATTTTCTAATTCGCTAAAAAGCACATTTGCAAAAGGTATAACCTGTTCTGTTGTGTCATCAATAAGTATGAATTTTATATTAGTTTGAGTAAAAGCTTCAAAATTTATCAAAAGAAAAGTAAGTAGAAACAAGTACCTCATCATGTTACATCTGTTAGAAGTTACTAAATATCGGAATATTTTTTAGATCACTTGTTATTTATAACAAAGATTCAAAATCATTATCTTTGCGTCTTATTTCATTCAAATTATGAGCAAACAAAGTAAACGTATAGAAGCCCTATTATATCACGCAAAACCAACTCCTGGAAAGATAAAAGTAGTTCCAACTAAAAAATATGCCTCTCAGCGCGATTTGTCGTTGGCCTATTCTCCTGGTGTGGCAGAACCGTGTTTAGAAATTGCTAAAGACGTAGATAATGTATATAAATACACCGCTAAAGGCAATTTGGTTGCCGTTATCTCTAACGGAACAGCGGTTTTAGGTCTTGGAAATATAGGACCTGAAGCGTCTAAGCCTGTAATGGAAGGTAAAGGATTGTTGTTTAAAATATTTGCAGATATTGATGTTTTTGATATTGAAGTTAATACAGAAAACGTAGAAGAATTTATAGCTACTGTAAAGAATATTGCACCAACATTTGGAGGTATTAACCTTGAAGATATAAAAGCACCAGAAGCTTTTGAAATTGAACGTCGTTTAAAAGAAGAATTAGATATTCCTGTAATGCACGACGATCAGCATGGAACAGCAATTATTTCTGCAGCAGCATTAATTAATGCCATAGAGATTGCAAATAAAAATATTGAAGAAGTCAAAATTGTAGTTAGTGGAGCAGGAGCAGCTGCTATTTCTTGTACAAGATTGTACCAAGCCTTTGGTGCTAAGCGCGAAAATATTGTAATGCTAGATAGCAAAGGTGTTATTAGAGACGATAGAACTAATTTAACACCAGAAAAAGCTGAGTTTGCAACTCACCGTAGAATAGATACTTTAGATGAAGCTATGCAAAATGCAGATGTGTTTGTCGGTCTATCTCAGCCAGATATTGTAACGCCAGAGATGTTAAAATCTATGGCAGCAAACCCAATTGT
Organism: Winogradskyella sp. ECml5-4; assembly: GCF_036903175.1. Taxonomy (NCBI): domain Bacteria; kingdom Pseudomonadati; phylum Bacteroidota; class Flavobacteriia; order Flavobacteriales; family Flavobacteriaceae; genus Winogradskyella; species Winogradskyella sp. ECml5-4. Next base: position 25,093 of record NZ_JAYJLF010000020.1, read on the forward strand.
GTTTGCTATGGCTAATCCTAATCCAGAAATAAAATACCAACTCGCAATAGATACTAGAGATGATATTATTATGGCAACAGGTCGTAGTGATCATCCTAACCAAGTTAATAATGTTCTAGGATTCCCTTTTATTTTTAGAGGAGCTCTAGATGTGAGAGCAACAAAGATTAACGAAGCTATGAAAATGGCAGCCGTTAAAGCTTTATCAGATTTAGCCAAAGAATCTGTTCCTGAACAGGTGAATATAGCTTATGCAGAAACAAAATTAACTTTTGGTAAAGAGTATATCATTCCAAAACCTTTTGATCCAAGACTAATAGCAGTAGTTCCACCAGCCGTTGCTAAAGCAGCAATGGAGAGTGGAGTCGCTAAAGAACCAATTGAAGATTGGGATCGCTATAAAAATTCATTATTAGAACGTCTAGGTTCAGATAATAAATTGGTACGTCTGCTATTAGGAAGAGCCAAAACAAATCCAAAACGTGTAGTTTTTGCAGAAGCTGACCAGCTTGATGTTTTAAAAGCAGCTCAAATAGCTTATGAAGAAGGGATTGCTCATCCAATTTTATTAGGACGTAAAGAGACTATCATCACATTGATGGAGGAAATTGAATTTGATGCCGATGTACCTATAATCGACCCAAAGTCAGATGAAGAGTTAGAACGCAAAAACCACTATGCAAAAGCTTATTGGAAAAAACGCAAACGTCAAGGTGTAACCATCTATTCTGCCGAAAAGAAAATGCGAGAACGTAACTATTTTGCAGCCATGATGGTTAATGTAGGAGATGCAGACGCATTAATTACGGGGTATTCACGTAATTATCCATCGGTAGTAAAGCCTATGCTAGAGTTAATTGGTATGGCAGATGGCGTAACAAGGGTTGCCACTACAAACCTAATGATGACGCAACGTGGTCCAATGTTTTTAAGTGATACATCAATTAATATAGATCCTACAGCACAAGATTTGGCTAAGATTGCACGTATGACAGCTAGAGTTACAAAAATGTTTGGTATAGAACCTGTAACGGCTATGATTTCATATTCTAATTTTGGATCTTCAGAAAATCCACGAGCAGAAAAAGTAAAAGAAGCCGTAGCTTATTTACATAAAGCTTACCCAGAAATGGTGGTAGATGGAGAATTACAAACCGATTTTGCTTTAAATGCTAAAATGCTTCAAGATATTTTTCCGTTTTCAAAATTAGCAGGTCGTAAAGTGAATACACTTATTTTTCCAAATTTGGATGCTGCAAATATTACTTATAAACTATTAAAAGAACTTAATAAATCAGAGTCTATTGGTCCGATTATGATGGGAATGCGAAAACCAGTGCATATTTTACAATTAGGAGCAAGTGTTGACGAAATTGTAAATATGACCGCTATTGCAGTTGTAGATGCTCAAGAACGAGAGCGAAGACAGCAGAAATAGACATTTTCTTAGTAGCTAATCTTGTCCTCTAAATGAAAATAATTTTATTACATTTGGTTTTTTAACTTTTCGTTATAAATGATTACACAGATAGAAGGCAAACTTGTTGAAAAAAATCCGACAGATGTTGTTATAGATTGCAATGGAGTAGGGTATTTTATTAATATATCGCTTCATACATTTTCTCAGATTCCAGATAAAGAACACTTAAGACTTTATACGTATCTTCAAGTTCGCGAAGATTCACACAGTCTTTATGGTTTTTCGTCTAAAACAGAACGTGAAATTTTTAAACTATTAATTTCTGTTAGTGGAATTGGAGCTAATATAGCACGTACAATGTTGTCGTCACTAACTCCAGACCAAGTTAAAGACGGTATTGCAGGAGGAGACGTAGCATTAATTCAAAGTGTAAAAGGAATTGGTGCAAAAACGGCTCAACGTGTTATCATAGACTTAAAGGATAAAGTGTTAAAAGTGTATGGTATAGACGAACTTTCTTTAAAGCCAAACAATACGCACAAAGATGAAGCGTTATCTGCTTTAGACGTTTTAGGATTTAATAAAAAACAATCCGAAAAAGTTGTTGATAGAATTTTACAAGCCCAACCAGAAGCCCTTGTAGAGCAAATTATTAAAGAAGCTCTTAAAAACTTATAATGCAATTGAATACTACTATCCATAAGCAACCACTTTCCATCCAATTTTATTGCGTATTAGCTTTTATGTTGCTAATAGGTAATTCAGTTTTAGCACAAGAAACGGAAACAGAAACAGAACAAGATTCAACTAAAACAACATACGCTTTAGGTAAGCTTAACATGCCTAACCCAAATAGTATTGTTGCAAAATATACTTACGATCCCATTTTAGATCGTTATATATACACTGAAAAAATAGGCGCGTTTAACATCAATTACCCATTAATTCTAACTCCAGATGAATTTCAAAAGCTGGTTTTACAAGAAAAATTAAAAGCCTATTACAAGAAAATGGCTGATGCTAAAGCTGGACAAAAAGAAGGTTCAGAAGAAGATCAAAAGAATTTATTACCAGAGTTTTATGTGAATTCAGGATTGTTTGAAACAATATTTGGTGGTAATACAATAAATGTAGTACCTCAAGGTTCGGTTGAAGTTGATTTAGGTGTGCTGTTTTCTAAACAAGATAATCCATCCTTTTCGCCAAGAAACAGAACTAACTTTACATTCGATTTTGATCAGAGAATTAGTTTAAGTTTATTAGGTAAAGTAGGAACGAGGCTTCAAGTAACAGCAAACTATGATACTGAAGCAACTTTCGATTTTCAACAAGTTGTAAAATTAGAATACACTCCAACAGAAGACGATATCATTAGAAAAATTGAAGTTGGTAACGTTAATATGCCATTAAATAGTTCTTTAATTACGGGCGCGCAAAGTTTATTTGGTGTTAAAACCGAATTGCAATTTGGTAAAACTAGAGTTACAGCAGTGTTTTCTGAGCAACAATCACAGTCAAAATCTGTAGTAGCAGAAGGAGGTGGTACTGTTGAAGAATTTGAATTTTTTGCAAGAGATTACGACGAAAACAGACACTTTTTCTTAGCACAATACTTTAGAGAAAACTACGATAAAGCCTTAAGACAATACCCTTTTATAGATAATCAAGGACTTCAAATAACAAGAGCAGAAGTATGGGTAACCAATAGAAATAACCAAACCGACAATGTTAGAAATATTGTTGCATTTCAAGATTTAGGTGAATCTACTATTGAAAACATAGGGCTTGACTCATATCCAGCGAATTTTGTAACCAATCCAGGAGCAAGACCTAACAATAAAAATAATGCGTTTGATCCAACAAATATAGGAGGCGCAGGTTCTTTTTTAACGGAAGCTGTTAGAAATATTACTAATGTAGAAAGTGGTGTAAATACAGTTAACGTAAATGAAGGTTTTGATTACGGTAAATTAGAATCTGCAAGAAAATTACAAGAAGGACAAGAGTATTTTTTAAATACCGAATTAGGGTATATCTCTTTAAATCAACGTTTACAAAATGATGAAGTTTTAGCAGTAGCATTTCAATATACAATTGGAGGACAAGTATATCAGGTAGGTGAATTTGCAAACGATGGTGTAGAGGCTACAGTAGTAGATGAAAATACCTCAGGAAATCAAGTTGTAAATAATCAAAGTTTAATCTTAAAAATGTTGAAAAGTGCAGTTACATCTGTAAATGAGCCAATTTGGGATTTAATGATGAAAAATATTTATGATACTGGAGCATTTCAACTCAGTCAAGAAGATTTTAAACTTAATATTTTTTATACAGAATCTTCAGCATTAAATTATATAAAACCAATAGATGAGACCACGTTTCCTCTCTTTGATAATAATACATCCAATATTCCTGATGATGATACTGTAATTGAAGAAACACCTTTAATTCGATTGTTTCATTTAGACCGATTAAACTTTAACAATGATCCACAAGAACGAGGAGATGGTTTCTTTGATTATGTAGAAGGAATTACTGTATTATCTCAGAACGGAAAAATTATTTTTACAAAAACAGAACCTTTTGGTCGTTATTTATTTGATGTATTAGATGATCCTTCAAACCCAGGAGATTATGACGCAGCAACCTATACCAATCCAAATCAAGAAAAATACGTTTACGATTTACTTTATAAGACCACAAAGACGCAAGCCTTAGATGAAGCTGAAAAGAATAAATTTCAAATAAAAGGACGTTTTAAAAGCAGTGGTGGAGATAGTGGTATTCCTATTGGTGCTTTTAATGTGCCAAGAGGTTCGGTTAGAGTAACTGCAGGTGGACGTCAACTTGTTGAGGGGGTTGATTATACAGTGAATTATCAATTAGGACGTGTAGAGATTTTAGATGAAGCTTTAAAAGCATCAAACACACCAATTAATGTTTCGGTTGAAAATAATGCCGTTTTTGGACAACAAACAAAACGTTTTACAGGAATTAATGTAGAGCACCAATTCAACGAAAACTTTGTTTTAGGTGCGACTTTATTAAATCTTAATGAACGACCAATAACACAAAAAGCCAATTTTAATTCAGAGCCTATTAATAATACCATTTTTGGTTTTAATGGAAATTACTCAACAGAAGTTCCATTTCTAACACGTATGGTAAATAAATTGCCAAATATAGATACAGATGTCCCTTCTAATTTGTCTTTAAGAGGTGAATTTGCTTACTTATTACCAGGAGCTTCAAATGGTGCAGATTTTAATGGAGAAGCCACCGCTTATATAGATGATTTTGAGGGTACACAAGGAGCCATAGATTTGTTAAGCCCTTTATCTTGGTCTTTATCTAGTAGGCCACTTACGGTTAATGGAGTAGATGAAAATGATCCAATTAATGATAAGAGAATTGAAAATGGTTTCGGAAGAGCACTTTTAAATTGGTACACCATTGATCCTATTTTCTATAGTAATCAACGTCCAGGTGGCATTACAGATGATGACATTTCAGATTTATATACACGTCGTGTTTTTATTGACGAAATTTTCAATCAAGATATTGTACAAGGACAAACATCAGTAATTAATACTTTAGATTTAGCATATTATCCTAGAGAACGTGGTCCTTATAACTTCGACCCAGCTGCAGCAGATAATGTGATAGATAATCCTGCCGATAGTTGGGCAGGTATAATGAGACCTATTACATCAACCGATTTTGAACAAGCTAATGTCGAATATATCGAATTTTGGGTGCAAGATCCCTTTTTAGACAACCCAACCAATTCTGGAGGTAAATTATTTATAAATCTTGGTAATATTTCGGAAGATGTTTTAAAAGATGGTAAAAAACAATATGAAAATGGTTTACCAGAAGATGGAGATGTTTCTACGTTAACACGAACGTCCTTTGGAGGTGTGGTACCACAAAATCAATCACTAATTTATACGTTTGGAACTACAGGAACAGAACGTGCAAATCAGGATGTTGGTTATGATGGATTTAATGATGCAGAAGAAATAGCTGAATTTGGAGGACAGTTTGGTGACGACCCTTCAAATGATAATTATACATACTATTTAAATACTGATGGAGACATTTTTGAACGTTACAAAAAGTACAATGGTTTAGAAGGAAATACACCAGATGTCTTTACAGATACCAATAGAGGGTCTACAACCCAGCCAGACGTAGAGGATATCAATAGAGATAATACCATGAATACTATTGATAGTTATTTTGAGTATGAATTGGATATTACACCTTCAAGTTTAAATATAGGTAACCCTTATATTAATGATATAAAACAAGGTTTTTCAGTAACACTACCTAATGGAGACGTAAGAAGTGATGTAAAATGGTATCAATTTAGAATTCCTATTAACGAAGAAACCAAGCGTGTTGGTGGTATTTCAGATATACGCTCTGTTCGTTTTGCACGTTTATATGTGTCAAATTTCACAGAAAAGACAGTTATGCGTTTCGCTTCTTTAGATTTAGTACGTAGTGATTGGAGACGTTATCAACTGCCTTTAGATGATGACTCTGTTGCAGATCATGAAAATGAACCAACTGAGTTTAGTGTAGGAGTTGTTAGTGTGCAAGATAATCCAAGTTATAAAACTCCTCCTGGAGTAACACAAGAAGAACTTAACAATAATAACAGTATAATTAGACAAAACGAACAGTCTTTAGTAATACAAGCTTGTGACTTAGAGCCTGCAGATTCTCGTGGTGTATTTAAAAATATTAATGTAGATATGCGTCAGTATAAAAAACTACGTATGTTTTTACATGCCAGAGCACAAGAAGGATCTCAGCTAGATTCTGGAGAATTAGTTGGTTTTATAAGAATGGGTAATGATTTTACACAAAATTATTATCAAATAGAAGTTCCTTTATTAAAATCTGCTAATTTAAGTGCAAATCCAACTGCTGAAGAAATCTGGCCAAGCCAGAATGAAATAAACATTCCTTTAGAGTTTTTACAAAAAATTAAAGCTCTTGGTATTTCTCAAGGGACTTTAAGTGACCCAGACCCTATGTTTTATAATGTTGTTGATGGAGTGTTAGATGAAAACGGATTTAACAATCCAGAAGAGATGCCTTATGATGATGTAGAGATAAATACAAGTCAACAACGTATTGCTATTAAAGGAAATCCAAATTTTGGAGACATTAGAGTATTAATGATTGGTGTTAAAAATGGCAACCTTGGCGATTCAATGGATAATGCTTGTGGCGAAGTTTGGTTTAACGAATTACGTATGTCTGACATGGACAATGAAGGCGGTTGGGCAGCTGTAGCTAGTATGGATACTCAAATTGCGGATTTTGCAAGTATTAGTGCCACAGGAAGACGAAGTACTATTGGTTTTGGTGGTGTTGAGCAAGGTCCAAGTGAACGTAGTTTAGAAGACGTTCAACAATACGATGTTGTGACAAACATACAACTAGGTCAATTATTACCCAAGAAATGGGGAGTGCAAATTCCGTTTAATTACGCACAAAGTGAAGAATTGGTAACACCAAAATTTGATCAATTTTATAATGATTTAACTTTAGAGTCGCGCTTAGATGCAGCAGATTCTAGATCAGAAGAAGACCGTATTAGAGAGCAATCTGAAGATTATACAAAACGACAGAGTATCAACTTTATTGGTGTAAGAAAACAAAAAACAGGAGATGCGAAAAAACGGTTTTATGATGTAGAAAATCTAACGTTTAATTACTCTTATAATAAGGTCCAACATCGCGATTTTGAAATCGAAAACGCTTTAGATCAAACCGTGAGAGCTGGAGCTAATTATAACTATTCTTTTGAGCCTTTAAAAGTAGAACCATTTAAGAAAAACGATTCCCTATTTACTGGTAAACATTGGAAGATATTAAAAGATTTTAATCTTAATTTATTACCATCTAATTTTTCAGTTAATACAGATATTAATAGACAGTTTAGCAAGCAAAAGTTTAGAGAAGTAGAATTAGGAGGCAATAATATAGGTATTGAAGAATTATTTAGAAGAAATTATACGTTCGATTTTCAATACGCTATCAATTATAACTTAACAGATGCGCTAAGTTTAAATTTCACAGCAGCTAATACTAATATTGTACGTAATTACTTTGTAGATGATCGTATTAATGGACTTCAAGATCCAGATCTTAATGTTTGGGATGGTTTCTTCGATTTTGGAGATCCAAACTTTCAAACACAACAGCTTCAAGTTAATTATGAATTGCCGTTGTATAAAATTCCAGCCTTAAGCTTTTTAAAAGCCACCTATGCTTATAATGGAGCATTTCAATGGCAAAAAGGATCAGATCTTAATGAAGGTTTACAAGTAGAAGATATAGATAATCCAGGGGTTTTTAATACATACAACCTAGGAAATTCAATTCAGAATTCTAACACACACAACATTAACTCTACCTTAAATATGGAAACCCTATACAAAACGTTAGGTTTGGTAAGAAAAGGGAAATCAAAAAGTGCAGGAAGAGGTAGGAGTACAGCAGCAAACAGACGTTCTATATCACCAAGTAACGCTGCTTCAGACAATGAAGATGGTAAAGATCCTAACAAGTTAAGTGTGGGGAAAAAGGCATATAATACTATGATTGATGTCGTTACCATGGTAAAACGTATTCAGTTTAACTATTCAGAAAATAATGGTACTTTCCTTCCTGGTTATATGCCAACACCTGGTTTTATTGGTACACTTAAGCCTACTGTAGGATATACTTTTGGAAGTCAAAGCGATATTAGAAGTTTGGCCGCTAGAAATGGTTGGTTAACAAATTTCCCAGATTTTAATCAGCAATATACAGAGGTGCAAAATAAAAGCTTAGACTATGCGGTTAATATTGAGCCTATGCGCGATTTAAAAATAGATTTAACCGGAAATAGAACTTACGCTGAAAATTATACTGAAAACTTTAGAGTTGAAGATTATTTAGATGCATCCGGAAATATTGTGGATGTGGAGAACGGTGAATTAGGAGATGGAATTAGAGATTACAGACCATTAACACCAAACACCTTTGGAAACTTTAACATTTCTACAGCTATAATAAAAACAGCGTTCAGTAAAAGTGACGAAAACCAATCTGCAGCCTTTGACGATTTTAGAGCTAATAGGCTAATTATAGCAAACAGACTAGCAAAACAAGCAGGAATAAATATTAATGATAGTGCAAATTTAGATGCAGAAGGTTATCCTTTAGGATTTGGTAAAAATAGTCAGCGTGTCTTATTACCAGCATTTTTATCAGCTTATCAAGGTACTAATCCAGAAAAGGTGAGTACTGATGCGTTTAGAGATATTCCAATTCCAAACTGGACATTAAAATATACAGGCCTAATGAAAATTCCATGGTTTAAGAAAACGTTTAGACGTTTCTCTGTTCAGCATGGCTATAGATCTAATTATACTATAAACCAGTTTAGAACTAATTTAGACTATGTTTCACCTAATTATAATTTTAGAGCAGATGAAGTTGAAAACACTGAAGCTGTTGATCAATCTGGGAATTTTAAAAATGAAATATTATTCAGTAATATTAACTTAGAAGAACAGTTTAGTCCTTTAATTCGTTTAGATTTTGAAATGAAAAATTCAATTAAAGTCTTAGCAGAAGTAAAAACAGATAGAACATTATCTCTAAGTTTTGATAATAACTTAATGACCGAAATTCAAGGTAAAGAATATACACTTGGTTTAGGATATCGTTTTAAGGATTTGAGAATTCGTTCGGCACTTGCAGGACCAAAACAAATTATTAAGAGCGATTTAAACATGCGAGCAGATATCTCAGTAAGAGATAATAAAACTATTATTAGATATTTAGATTTAGAGAATAATCAAATTACTGCAGGACAAACCATTTGGGGGTTAAAATATACCGCAGATTACGCCTTTAGCAAAAACTTAACGGCTATTTTCTATTTTGATTATTCGTTCTCAGATTTTGCAATTTCAACATCATTCCCACAAACATCTATAAGGTCTGGATTTACCTTAAGATATAATTTTGGTAATTAATGTTGAATGAAAGCAATTAAAAAATTACATTTGTTTCAATAATATTATACACATTAAAATGAATATACCATCAGAATTAAAGTACACTAAAGATCACGAATGGATTAAAATCGATGGCGATACAGCTATTATCGGTATTACAGACTTTGCACAAAGCGAATTAGGTGATATTGTTTATGTAGAAGTAGATACCTTAGACGAAACTTTAGATGCCGAAGAGGTTTTTGGTACCGTTGAAGCTGTAAAAACAGTTTCAGATTTATTTTTACCGTTATCTGGCGAAATCGTAGAATTTAACGAAGGTTTAGAAGATCAACCAGAAAACGTAAATACAGATCCTTATGGAGACGGTTGGATGATTAAATTAAAATTCTCAGACGCTTCACAAATAGAGAACTTATTATCTGCAGAAGATTATAAAGCACTTATAAGTGGTTAAAAAAATGCTTTTGTTAGTGTCAATTGCTTATACGTTGACATTAATTATTATGAGTTTAATCAGTTTAAATGGAGTACCTAGTTTGGGGTTTTCATTTGATGATAAAATTTATCATATCTTAGCCTACTTAGGTTTGGCTTTTTTATGGGTATTTTATTTTAAACCCTTTAAAGCAAAATACATTCCTTTTATAATTGTCTTAGCAGCAGCTTTTTTAGGGTTTATATTAGAATTGTTGCAATATCTCTTAAATCCAAACAGAACTTATGAGACTTATGATATGGTTGCCAATAGTATAGGAGCTATTTTTGGTACGTTAATTGCGAGTCAATTAAATATATATAAGTTAAAATAACATAAAGCCTTGTTTTTTTTACTATTATTTAGTTAAATTAGCAACGTTATAATAAACAAAAACACTATGGAACTTAAAAAGAATCCGAAATCAGATGTAAGTCGTAATAGCTCATTATACTTTGCTGTTGGTCTTGCCTTAATGCTAGGTATTACCTATATGGCAATCAATTATAAAACGTATGATCCATCTGGTGTTGTTGCAGACTCACTTAATTTAGATGATGAATTAGAAGAGGAAGTACCAATTACAGAACAAATAGTTACACCTCCACCACCACCTCCACCACCACCAGCTGCGCCAGAAATTATTGAAGTTGTTGAAGATGAAGTAGAAGTAGAGGAAACAGTTATAGAATCTACAGAAACAGAAATGGAAACAGAAATTGTTGAAGTTGAAGAGGTAGAAGTTGTAGAGGTTGAAGAAGATTTAGAGGTACCATTCTCAGTTATTGAAAATGTGGCTGTTTTTCCTGGCTGTGAAAAGAAAAAAGGGAATGCAGCTAAAAAAGCCTGTATGAATGAAAAGGTCAATAAATTTATCGGTAAAAAGTTTAATACAGATTTAGCTGGTGATTTAGGTTTACCTCCAGGTAAAAAAAGAATCTTTGTGCAGTTTAAAGTAGATAAATCAGGTAATATAACTAGTATCGGTGCTCGTGGTCCGCATCCAGGATTAGAGAAAGAAGCAAAGCGTGTTATTAGTTTGTTGCCTAAAATGCAACCAGGGAAACAAAGAGGTAAGCCAGTGGTAATGCCATTCTCTATACCAATTGTATTCCAAGTACAAGACTAAGTAGTAGATAAAATACTATCAAATATAAAAATCCCGTTCAAAATTAATTGGACGGGATTTTCGTTTTGGTATGCTTATTGTGACTTTTACATAATATTAACATTTAAATCATAGATATTATGAAAAATTCTAAAAAAGACTTCGGTACTGCTGGTCAGAGCACTACTGAAGCAAAGAAGTCACAAAAGCATGAGGCAAATTTACAAAAAAATTCAACCCTTTATTTCCAAATAGGGCTGATACTTTGTTTGCTAGGAACCTATGCACTTTTTGAAATGCAGTTTCAAGAAAAGAAATTTAATCTTGTAGAAGATACGGCCAAAGCAGAGCCTATTTCTATAGATTATGTAGAGCCTTTTATTGTAGAGGTTGTAGAGCCCAAAGCTCCTGAACCTGCACCAACCGAAGATTTAACTGATGTGTACAAGGAAGTAGAAGATGACACTCCAGTTGTAGAAACTATTATTAAAACACCAGAAGAACCAAAGGTAACAGATCAACCAATAGTAAATATTGAAGATATTCATACTAGTGATGATGACCCTGTAGATGAGGTTTTTGTTCCATTTGCTTTAATTGAAAAAGTACCAGTGTATCCAGGGTGCGAAAGAAAGAAAACAAATAGTGAGCGAAAAAAATGTATGTCGGATAAAATATCAAAGTTAGTCGGTAGCAAATTCAATACAGATATTGGATCTGATTATGGTATTTCTGGAAGACAAAAAATTACAACACAATTTACCATAGATAAAAATGGTAACGTTACCGATGTTAAAATAAGAGGGCCACATCACGCTTTAGAAAGTGAAGCAAAACGTGTAATCAATAAAATTCCAAAAATGCAACCTGGTTTACAACGCCAAGTTCCTGTAGGTGTTATCTATACATTGCCTATAGTTTTTGATGCTAGAAATTAGTAAAACAAGTTGTTAGTAATATGTTATAGCCGTTATTCTTAGAATAACGGTTTTTTTATACGGCATTTGGTTTCTAGGTTACTAAAAAAATTAAGTATCTTTCGCACATTAAAAATTAGTCCTTTATGAAGCGCATTGTGCTATTTGCTGTTCTTTTAACGACCACTTTTGGTTATGCTCAATCCATAGTAACTTACGAAAAACCTCCTGTTTTTAGTGAATGTAATTCCGAAGATGTAAATCAATTAAAATCATGCTTCAATTTTACGCTAAATACGTTTATCTATGAGAATTTTAAAACACCACAAATTGTTTTAGATGAATCTTATAAAGGAGAGGTTCAAATTTTGTTTGAAGTTAGCCGTGAAGGTGAATTTAAAGTTATTTATTCTGATGCTATTTATGAAGAGTTAAAAGCTGAAAGTCAACGTGTATTCGATTCTCTTCCAAAGATAAAACCTGCAACCTATAATGGCAATCCAACATTTGTACAGTATAGCATATCTATAGCAATACCATTAACAAAGCCAGTTAGAAAAATTGATTCTCCAGAAGAAATAAACCAACTCACAAAAAAAGATAGCCTTAATGCAACATTGTCTGATGAGTTTGATGTGCTTGTAGAAGGATTAAAACCTTATGAAAAATTAGAATACAGCAGTGAGTTAAATGTACCTTTTACGCACTCTTATTATGCGCGTTTTGATGCAGAAATGAATGCTATTGGTACCAATAGTCATACGGCAGCAAAACCATTTGTGTATAGTGATGTTGCTAGGTACTACGATATTAAAGCTAAAAAGGAAAGTTTAGCAAAAGATACCGATTCGTGGTTAGGAAGAAAACTGTTTAATGAACATTTAGTAGAGGTCCAAGGAGAGGATTATTGGTTTACGGTTGATCCTATTTTAGATTTACAAGTGGGAAAAGATAGTGAGGCCGATTTTAGTTCTACATATAATAATACACGAGGAATTTATATACAAGCAGGTTTAGGTAAACGTTTTAATCTTACGGCTTCAGTTTATGAAAGTCAAGGTCGTTTTGCAGATTATTACAATAGATATGCTGAAAGTTTGAAAGCTTATGGGCCAGATCCTGCTATTATTCCTGGACGTGGAATAGCCAAGCGTTTTAAAGATAATTCTTATGATTACCCTGTAGCAGAAGCTTATTTATCCTATACTCCTGCTGATTTTCTGAATATTCAATTTGGTCATGGTAAAAACTTTATAGGAGATGGTTACAGATCGTTGTTGCAAAGTGATGTTGCTAGTCCTTATCCATTTTTAAAATTGAATGCGACTTTTTGGAAATTAAAATATACGAGTACATGGATGTGGTTAAAGGATGTTAGAGATGAAGTTGTGGTTGATGATGCTTTTCTAACCAAATACATGGCAAATCATTATTTGAGTTGGAATGTATCAGAACGATTAAATCTTGGACTGTTTGAATCTGTAATGTGGGCAGATACCAATGGTAGAGGTTTTGATGTTAATTATTTAAACCCAATTATCTTTTTTAGAGCCATAGAGTTTCAAACTGGTCAAGGTGCTGGAAATGCAATTTTAGGACTAAGTTCAAAATATAAATGGAACAATAAAGTAAATTTATATGGGCAGTTTGTCTTAGATGAATTCTCTTTAGCAGATGTAAAAGCTGGTGAAAAAAGTTGGAAAAATAAATTCGGATTTCAGGTAGGTGCTAAATATTTTAATGCTTTTAATGTAGATGATCTATTAATTCAAGCAGAGTATAACCAAGTGAGACCTTATACTTATTCTCATAATACTCAAGTTTTAAATTATGGACATTTTAATCAGCCAATGGCGCATCTTTGGGGAGCAAACTTTAGAGAATTTGTATTAATTGGACGTTATAACTATAAGCGATGGTTTGGCGATGCTAAAATGATAATAGGGCAGCGAGGGTTAGATTATAATACTACAGATGATAGTGTGTCTTATGGAGGTGATATTTATAGAGATTATAATGATCGTAATGCCAATACAGGAATAGAAATTGGACAAGGCAACAAAACCAATAGTTTTATGGCAGAGTTGCAGGCTGGTTATTTGTTAAATCCGGAAACAAATCTTAAGATGTTTGCTAATATTATCTATAGAGATTTTAATCCAGATGCAGTCAATGCTTCTACGGTACGTTCTGGTTCGGTTTGGTTTAGTCTAGGTTTTAGAACAGACTTGTTTAATTGGTATAATGATTTTTAGTGACAATTTTTTTTAAAACTAGAACAAGCTAAGCTTCTTCATAAAGCATAGGCTTGAAGATTAGCTAGATAAAACTAGGTTTTTGCGTTGGTTAGAATCAATTTTCAGACTATCTTTGCAGTCGCTTTTAAAAGAACAAAAAAAATAGAGTTTGAGCAGTACAAAATCTTCGATAGCAACAGCTTCTGTTGTAACAGATTTTAAGGAAATAACCAAAATGGGTTTGTCCTTAAGTGTCGTCTTTTCATCTATTGCGGGTTATTTTTTGGGTGCCGAAACTATAAATTTTACAACACTTCTTTTATTGGCTTTTGGTGGTTATTTTATGGTTGGTGCTTCTAATGCATATAATCAAATTATTGAGCGCGATTTAGATGCGCTTATGGATAGAACCAAAAACAGGCCTATTCCTGCTGGTCGAATGACCGTAAATACCGCATTTATAATAGCAACAGCTTTTACTATTTTAGGTATAGTTACATTGTACATTATTAACCCAAAAACGGCAATGTATGGTGCTATTTCTATATTTTTATATACAAGTGTATATACGCCTTTAAAAACAAAAACGTCTTTAGCTGTTTTTGTTGGTGCTTTGCCAGGCGCTATTCCTTTTATGTTAGGTTGGGTTGCTGCTAGAAATAGTTTTGGAATAGAGCCAGGAACTTTATTTGCGATTCAATTTTTTTGGCAATTCCCGCATTTTTGGGCTATAGGATGGTTTTTACACGAAGATTATAAAAAAGGAGGTTTTCATATGTTGCCAACAGGAAAACCAGATAAGGGAACAGCCGTGCAAATTATAATGTATAGCGTTTGGACAATTATTGCATCAATAATACCTGTATTTGGATTTACAGGAGATTTAAAATTGTCTGTTGTTGGAGCTGTTTTGGTATTTCTAATTGGTTTAATAATGTTGGTATATGCCTTCAAGTTGTTTAAAGATCGTTCTGTAAAAACAGCAAAACAACTCATGCTATCAAGCGTGTTTTACATTACACTACTGCAAATTATATATGTTGCTGATAAATTTTTGAGATAATGGATTTAACACAAGGAACACAACAAGAAAAAAGAGCAAGATCTAAAAAGATGATGCTATGGTTTGGTATTGGCTCTTTAATAATGTCCTTTGCCGGATTAGTAAGTGCATTTATTGTAAGTAGCAAACAACGATTAAATGAAGACTGGTTGGTTAACTATGAGTTGCCTAATGCATTTTTAATCAGTTTGATTCTTATTTTACTAAGTAGTTTAACATTTATCTTAGGTAAAAAAGCACTTAAACAAAATAATATGCAAATGGTAACACTTTGGTTATTAGTAACATTAGGCTTAGGTGTTGCATTTGTTTACAGTCAATTTGCTGGTTTTAGTGAGATTATTGCAACAGGATATAATTTTACAGGACCAACAAGTAATATTACAATGTCTTACATTTATATTATTGCAGTATTGCACATAGCGCACGTCATTGCTGGTTTAATATGTATCATTGTTGTAATTTATAATCATTTTAAACAAAAGTATAACTCCAACAATATGTTGGGTTTTGAACTCGCAGCCAATTTTTGGCATTTCGTAGATATGCTTTGGCTTGTGCTCTTTTTGTTTTTATATTTTTTTAGATATATAATTTGATTATTTTTGTCCAATCTTAAAATTTAAATAAATTCTATGGATTCTACAGTAGCTACTGGTACAGAAGAAAAAACTTGGGGAGGAGGCAATGAGCCACTTAAAGCAAGTTACGGAAAAATGATGATGTGGTTCTTCATTGTATCTGATGCATTAACATTTTCAGGTTTCTTGGCAGCGTATGGTTTTTCGAGATTTAAGTTCATTAACGAATGGCCTATTGCAGATGAGGTGTTTACTCACGTACCTTTTTTACATGGTCAAGAATTGCCAATGATTTATGTGGCATTTATGACCTTTATACTTATCATGTCTTCAGTAACTATGGTGTTAGCCGTTGATGCTGGTCACCACATGAACAAAGCCAAAGTAACCATATATATGTTTCTTACCATTATTGGTGGAGCTATATTCGTTGGTTCTCAAGCTTGGGAATGGGCAACCTTTATTCAAGGAGATTATGGTGCTGTACAAACAAAAGGTGGGAATATCTTACAGTTTGGTGAATATGTAACAGTTGATGGTGAACAGAAATTCAAACGAGTTTCAATCGACGATATTGCCATAGCACAAGAAAGTGATCGTGCTGCACATGAGCGTAAAAACGGACTTTGGTTTGTAGATGAAGCTACATTACCGCCTTATTCTGTAAATGAAATTTATGCTGGTTTAATGGCTAACGAAAATGTTTTAGTTAGAAATCAACTACTTGATGAGAATGGTCATAAAACAGTATTGTCTAGAGCAGAATCATTGAAACAAATAAAAGAGAATGGTAAGCTTGTTGTAAAAGGAGCTAACTTACAAGTCAATGAATATGGTACAACGTTATTTGCTGATTTCTTTTTCTTCATAACTGGTTTTCACGGTTTCCACGTACTATCAGGAGTGATAATCAACATTATTATTTTCTTCAACGTTGTTTTAGGAACGTATGAGCGTCGAGGAAGTTATGAGATGGTTGAAAAAGTTGGATTATATTGGCACTTCGTAGATTTAGTATGGGTATTTGTATTCACATTCTTCTATTTAGTATAAAAAGAAATTAAGATTAAATTATGGCACACGAGCATAAATTAGAAATATTTAGAGGACGTTGGAAGTTTAAATCTAACACACAAAAAATTTGGGGAGTTTTAGGATTCTTAACTTTTGTAACCTTAATAGAAGTTGTATTAGGGATTTATAAACCAGATGTTTTGATGCATACTTGGATGAGCCCTTTTGAAGGTGGATTCTTTGCTACATTAGGTAATATACTGTTTTCACCAATCGTTTACATGAAACCGTTAAACCTTATCTTCATATTATTAACCATTGTAAAAGCATATTACATTACTTGGGATTTCATGCACATGAGAGATGAAACTGGTAGTATGAGAAAAATGGTTGTATGGACAGGTGTTTTTCTTATCTGTTATTTAATTTTTATTTTGTTACAAGAAGGAGGTTATGTCTTTGAAGTATACAATGGAACAGATAGTTTAATTAAGAGAGATTTTTAAAACAAAATAAAGTTTATACACTAAGATAAATCAAAGTGTTAAATACAATTAAAAGGTGGTTTTTCTAAACCACCTTTTTTATTTTTGCAATCTAATAGTTTATGCTAAACTAAGGTTAATTCTGCAGTTGATAAAAGCACTTAAGAACTAGGATTTTATTCTTCAAAAAATGAAAGCAGACAAAGTAAAACGCAATATAGTTCTTGGTATATTATTCTTTTTACCAGTTGCATTTTTATTGATGCTCTACCCCGCTAAACACAATTACGAGCCTTTAAATGTTGTAAACGAAAAGGTTTCTGATACTAAAGGGTTCTACACAGATAGAGCAGATTCTATTGTATTAAAAAATCATATTACTGTTCTAGGTTTTTTAGGTAAAAGCCCTTTAGATAAAATGATTTCGGCATCAAACCTAAAAGAATTAGTGTATGATAAATTTAAAGGCTTTAAGAACTTCCAAATTGTAATTGTTGTTCCAGAAGGTACAGAAGAGGATGTAAAAGCATTAAAAAAAGAAATTAATACTTACGAAGATTTAAAGTTTTGGCATTACGCATTTGGCACTGAAGGCGAAATAAAAATGCTCTTTAATACCTTGAAATCAAAAGAAAGATTATCTGAAGATTTATCAACAAACAATGTGTTTATCATAGATAAAGACTTAAATCAGCGTGGTAGAATTGATGGGAGGACAGAAAGGGAAATAGAAGATAAGAAACCAGCATTTAGTGTTTATTCTTATAATACCATTGAGGTTTCCGAAATTAAGAATATGATGAGTGACGATGTTAGAGTTCTATTTACAGAATACCGTCAAAAACGCGAAGGTAAATTTGATGATTCTAATACAAGAAGAAGTAAAGAAATAAAAAAAGACAATGAGTAAAAAAACTAATTATTCATACATAGGTATTGCATTTATTATTTTAGTTTTTGGAATTATCTTTGTTCCAAAAATAATAGACCGTATTAGCGAAGGTGATATTACCAGAGACGAAAGTCGGAGTAAAAATGTTTCAAACGCTACTACAGAAGAAAAAAACACAAAGCAAAATAAAAGTGATTTAAGCTATTTAGAAATTAATGGGCAACCCAAAAAAGTGCCAGCATTTAGTTTTATAAATCAAGATGGTAAAATCATTACCAATGAAGATTATTTAGGAAAAGTTTATGTCGTAGAGTTCTTTTTTACCACATGTCCAACCATTTGCCCTATAATGAACAGAAATTTAGTAGAAGTTCAAAATGAATTTAAAGACTTTAAAGATTTCGGTGTGGCCTCTTTTACAATCACACCAGATATTGATACACCAGAAGTTTTAAAGGCTTATGCAGAAAAATACGATATCTCAAATCCAAACTGGAATTTTCTAACAGGTAGTGAAGTTGCTATATACAAACTAGCCAACGAAGGGTTTAATTTATACACTGCAAAAGACGAGAGTGTAGAAGGTGGCTTTGAACATTCAGGAAACTTTGCTTTAATAGATAAAGAAGGCTTTATAAGATCAAGAAAAGATAATTTTGGAAACCCTTTAATCTTTTATAATGGATTAGTTCCTGAAGCAGTTGGCGTTGATGAAGATGGCATTGGGCAAGAAATAAGTATTTTAAAAGAAGATATTGCTAAACTGTTAAAAGAGTAGTTATGAGTTCTGTAGATATAGAAAAAGAAAAAAAGTATAATAAATGGATTGTTGTATTATCCATCGTTATTCCATTAGTGGTTGCAGCCTTATTTGGTGTTAATCTCCGTAAACTTGGTTTTGATGTAGAGCCGTTAACAATTTTACCTCCAATTTACGCTACTATAAATGGTTTAACTGCAATAATTTTAATCTTAGCTTTTTTTGCTGTAAAAAATAAAAATATAGTACTTCATGAAAACTTAATGACTACCGCTATTTGGAGTTCCGTTATTTTCTTAGTGCTTTACGTTGCTTATCATATGACGAGCGATTCTACAAAATTTGGAGGAGAAGGTGTTATTAAATACATTTATTATTTTATATTAATTACACACATTGTACTTTCAATCGTTGTGATTCCTTTTGTGTTAATTACCTATGTTAGGGCAATAACTAATAATATAGAGCGACATAAAAAAATCGCAAAAATCACATTTCCATTGTGGTTATACGTCGCTGTAACAGGCGTTATAGTATATTTAATGATTTCGCCTTATTATATATAATTATGCAACGTAAAATTATATTTCTCATATTTTCTTTATTTTTCTTTCTAAGAACTAATGCGCAATGTGCTATGTGTAGAGCTGTTTTAGAAAGTGGTGAAGATCAATCTGCAGCAGAAGGTATTAACGATGGAATTGTCTTTTTAATGGCTGTGCCTTATATTTTGGTTGGGACAATTGGTTTTATTATTTACAGAAAATTTAA
Organism: Winogradskyella sp. ECml5-4; assembly: GCF_036903175.1. NCBI lineage: Bacteria > Pseudomonadati > Bacteroidota > Flavobacteriia > Flavobacteriales > Flavobacteriaceae > Winogradskyella > Winogradskyella sp. ECml5-4. Next base: position 44,849 of record NZ_JAYJLF010000020.1, read on the forward strand.
TAAACCACAAAAAGCAAAAAATACAGAGGAAACTCTGTAACATATTACCTTTTTAAGAGTCTTAGCTGTAAGTACATGTATATGTATTAACAGTTTATTGGCATAAAAGCCTAATGAATTTTCTTAAAATTACACTCGCTAACTAACCATAATTATGATTCAAATTAAGGATTTACATAAATCTTACCATATGGGAAGCAATTCGCTTCACGTTTTAAAAGGTATTAATTTTGATGTAAAAGAAGGAGAACTCGTTTCTATAATGGGGTCGTCAGGCTCAGGTAAATCTACATTGTTGAATATTCTTGGGATGCTAGATGAGGCCGATGAAGGTGAGTATATTCTAGATAATGTTCCTATTAAAAATCTTAATGAAAAAATAGCGGCCAAATATAGAAATGAATTTCTAGGTTTTATCTTTCAGTCATTTAATCTTATCAATTATAAAAGCGCATTAGATAATGTATCTATGCCGTTATACTACAAAGGTGTTAAGCGAAAAGAACGTACCGAAAGAGCTATGCATTACCTTGAAAAGGTAGGTTTAGCACAATGGTCTCACCATTTACCAAGCGAACTCTCTGGTGGTCAGAAACAACGTGTTGCTATTGCGAGAGCATTGGCTAGTGATCCTAAAGTATTGTTAGCAGATGAGCCAACCGGAGCTTTAGATACCAAAACGTCTTATGAGGTTATGGAGCTTATTCAAGGAATTAATGACGAAGGGAAAACAATATTAGTCGTCACTCATGAAGACGATATTGCACATATGACTAAACGCATCGTTAATCTTAAGGATGGTTTAATCATTGATGATAGTCCAGTAGAACAAATTAGAGCATCAGCACATGTTTGATTTAGAACGTTGGCAAGAAATCTTTGAAACGTTAAGCAAAAATAAATTGCGAACGTTTTTAACAGGTTTATCTGTTGCTTCTGGTATTTTTATTTTAGTTATACTTCTTGGTTTTAGTCAGGGCATTGCAAACGGTGTAAAATCACAGTTTGAACAAGATGCAACCAACAGAGTTTCTGTTTGGACAGGTGTTACAACAAAAGGTTACAAGGGCTTAAACCCTGGACGCTATATTCAACTTAAAAACTCAAGTTTTGATGCCGTTGTAAATGAATATGATGATTATTTAGATTACCGAACAAAAGATTATATGATTTGGGGCGGAACCATATCTTATAATAACGAAACAGGCAACTACAGAGTTCGAGGTACCTTACCCGACAATCAATTTATTGAAAATGCAGATATTGGATCAGGGAGATTTATTAATCAATCAGACATCAATGAAAGCAAAAAAGTGGCTGTTATTGGGAACAAAATAAAACAAGACCTTTTTAAAGGTGAAGATCCAATAAATCAAAATGTTCAAATTTTCGGAATGAACTTTAAAGTCGTAGGTGTTTTTTTTGATCCAGGTGGAGATCGAGAAGAAGGTCAGGTTTACATTCCTGTTAGTACGGCTCAAAAAGTTTTTAATGCTGGAGATAACATTAGAAATATGGCCTTTACTGTGAAGATGGCAGATGATTTTGATGAAGCTGTAGCCATGTCTAATGCTATTGCTTTAGGTATAGAAAGAAAAATTAAAGAAATTCATACAGTTGCTCCAGATGACGTAAGTGCCGTTAGAGTAAATAACACTCTAGAACAGGCCGAAAAAATCTATTCTTTAGTAGCAACTATACAAGCTGTATTTTGGTTTGTAGGTATTGGTACAATCATCGCTGGTATTGTTGGTGTTGGTAATATTATGCTTATTATCGTAAAAGAACGAACTAAAGAAATCGGAATCCGAAAAGCTTTAGGGGCTTTGCCAATGTCTATTGTTGGAATGATATTACAAGAGGCTGTTTTTGTAACAATGTTTGCTGGTTTGTTTGGGTTAATTTTTGGACTCGGATTGCTAGAACTTGTAGGACCATTAATAGAAAGTGACTTTATTAAATACCCACAAGTAGATTTTAATATTGCAATAACCACAGTGTTTTTGTTAGTATTTGCAGGTGCTTTAGCTGGATTTATTCCGGCATATAGAGCGGCAAAAATTAAACCCATTGTAGCACTTAGAGACGAATAATATGTTTAGTAGAGACCGTTGGGATGAAATACTTGAAGCTTTAAACGCTAATAAATTTAGAACGTTTCTAACGGCGTTTGGCGTGTTCTGGGGCATCACAATCTTAGTACTGTTGTTGGCTTTAACCAATGGGCTTAAAAATGGTGTAACTGCAGATTTTGGTGATTTTGCAACCAATTCTATGTTTATGTGGACTCAAGGCACCTCTAAACCTTATAAAGGATTGCCAAAAGGACGTTATTTTAGTTACAAAATAGGAGATGTTGCCGCAATAAAATCTGAGATTCCTAATTTAAAATATGTGTCTCCTAGAAATCAATTAGGAGGATATAATGGTGCTAATAACGTTACTAGAGGTACAAAAACAGGTGCATTTGAAATTTATGGAGATTATCCAGAGTTTATTAAACAGCAGCCTATGGACATTCTTCAAGGACGTTTTATTAGTTATTCAGATATAGAGGCCAAACGAAAAGTATGTGTTATAGGTACTGGTGTTGTAAAAGGACTGTATGATAAAGAAGAAGAGGTTTTAGGAACTTATATTAAAGTCAATGGTGTTAATTTTTTAGTTGTTGGCACTTTTAAAATGAGTAATAGTCAAGGGGATGGAGAGCAAGACGCAAGCACTATATACATACCATTTACAACCTTTGGTCAAGCATTTAATAGAGGCGAAAATGTAGGTTGGATGGCAATAACAGCAGTTGATGGTGTAAGTATTACATCGCTAAAACAACAAGTTTTCGATTTAATGAAATTTAGACACAAGGTAGATCCAACAGACGAACGAGCTATTGGTCATTTTGATTTGTCAGAACAATTTGAGCGTATTAACGGGTTGTTTTCAATACTAAGTTTAGTTGGGTATTTTGTAGGAGCCTTAGTTTTAATGTCTGGTATCATTGGTATTAGTAATATTATGCTTATTGTAGTAAAGGAACGTACCAAAGAAATTGGAGTAAGGCGTGCTTTAGGGGCAAGTCCATGGAGTATAAAATCACAAATTTTACAAGAAAGTCTTATCTTAACAATACTGTCTGGTATGGTTGGGATTTCATTTGCAGCGTTTGTCATTTGGGTGATGAATATTATTTTAGATAATGCTGGCCCAGTAGACAATTTTGCAAATCCAAGTGTAAGTATGCAGGTCGTATTTACAGCTTTAATCATACTAATAGTTTCCGGTGTTTTAGCGGGGTTAATTCCAGCAAATAGTGCCACAAAAATGAAACCTGTAGACGCTTTAAGAAAAGAATAAAATTATATCAATCATAATCATGAAAAGAACTAAAACCGTAATTATACTAATCGCCATTGTAGCTGTATTTGGAATCTCTCTCTTTTATTTGTGGCAAAAGAATCAAGAAGATCCTATAACTTACACTTCAGAATCTCCAACAGAAGAAACTATTATTGTTAAAACTGTAGCTACTGGAAGTATTGTGCCAAAAGAAGAAATTTTAATTAAGCCCAATATATCAGGTGTTATAGAAGAAGTGTTTATTGAAGCAGGTGAGTATGTAGAGCAAGGTGATCTTATAGCGCAAATAAAGGTAATACCAAATGCTTCGTCTTTAACAAGTGCAAAAAACAGTATTGCTAGTAATCAAACAGCACTTCAAACAGCAAAAATAAACTTACAAACTCAGCAATCTAATTACGATAGACAAAAGGCATTGTTCGAAAAAGGAGTGATTTCTGCAAATGATTTTGAAGGTATCAATAATGCTTATTTGCAAGCAAAGCAAAGTGTAGAGCAAGCAAAAATTAATTTAAATTCAGCATCACAAAACTATGATATTATTAAAACGGGTACCACATCTGGTTTAGGAAATATTGCACAAACACAAGTAAGAGCAACTGTTTCAGGTATGGTTTTAGACGTTCCTGTAAAAGCGGGAAATCAGGTTATTGAAGCTAATAATTTTAATGAAGGAACGTCAATTGCATCATTAGCAGATGTAAAGCAAATGATTTTTGAAGGCAAAGTAGATGAGAGTGAAGTTGGCAAAATTAAAGAAGGCTTACCATTAGAAATTACTGTTGGTGCTATTGAAGATAAAAAGTTTGATGCAGTGTTAGATTATATTGCTCCAAAAGGAGTGGCAGAAAATGGTGCCATTCAATTTGAAATAAAAGGGTCACTTAAAAAAATGGATTCTACATTTATTAGAGCAGGTTTAAGTGCCAATGCTTCTATTATTTTAGAAAAAGCAGAAAAAGTTTTGGCAATCAAAGAAGCTTTAGTGCAATATGATAACGAAACCAAAAAACCTTACGTAGAGGTAGAGGTTGGTGATCAGAAATTTGAAAGAAAAGATATAGAGTTAGGGATTAGCGATGGTATTTTTGTTGAAGTTAAAAGTGGTGTTTCAAAAACCGACAAAATAAAAATTTGGAACCAAGTACAAGGAATCCCTAAATATGCACAATAATAATTTTTAACATTTAGTGTAACACTTTAAGATTTACATAGACAAATAGGCATCATGAAAAAACAAATCATAATAATATTCCTCTTTTTAGGAGTTATAGCACAAGCACAAAATAAGAAATGGACACTTCTTGAGTGTGTTAATTATGCATTAGAAAATAACATTTCCATTAAGCAATCAGATTTAGATGTTGATTTAGCAGACATTGACAAGAAACAGGCATCTTCCAATTTTTTGCCTAATCTTAACTCTAATGTTTCCTACAATATAAATACTGGTGCAAACATTAATCCTGCAACAAATCAATTTGAAAACAATACATTTAAATCAGCTTCTAGTGGTCTAAATTCAAGTATTAATATATTTTCTGGATTATCTAATTGGAAAACACTTCAAAGAGCAAAAATTAATAAAATTGCTTCAGAGTATCGTTTAGAGAAAATGAAAGATGATATTTCATTAATTGTAGCGAATTCATTTTTACAAATTTTAGCTAATAGAGAGCAGCTAAAAGTATTACAATCTCAAAACAAATTGACAAAAGAAAATCTTGAGAACACGCAAGAATTAGTTAATGCAGGTGTTTTACCACAAGGTGATTTGTTAGAGATAAGAGCTACAGATGCCACACAAGCTCAGCAAATTATAGCAGCTGAGAATGCACTATTTTTATCTAAGTTGGGACTCGCGCAAACACTGCAATTAAAAGATTATGAAAGTTTTGACATTGCAGATGATGATTATGGTTTGGTGCCAGCAGATATTTTAGATAAAGATGCTTCTGAAATTGTTGCAAAAGCAAAAGAAGAGGTTAATGACATTAAGATTGCTCAAACCAGTTTTGAATTAGCACAAAAAGATTTAGAATTGGCAAGAACCAGTTATTATCCTACTCTTTCTGGGTTTTTAGGTTACAATACACGTTGGGCAAGTACACAAATAGACCCTCTTACAGGAGGAGATATTCCTTTTGTAGACCAGTTATATATATTTGATGGTACGTCTGTAGGATTACAGTTAAATGTTCCTATTTTTAATAGATTTAACGTGCGTAATAATGTAAAACGTAGCAAAGTAAATGTAGAGCGTTTAAAATACCAATTAGAACAAACAGAAATAGATTTAGAATCTACGGTTTATCAAGCCTATAACGATGCTAAAAACTCTAAAAAGGCATATGAAGCAGCATTACAAACCGAAGAAGCGCGTCGTTTAGCTTTTGAATACGCAAAAGAACGTTATGATGTTGGTTTGTCAAATGCTTTTGATTTTAATCAATCTAGAGCAACTTACGAGAACTCTCAATCAGATGTTGTGCGTACAAAATATGATTATATTTTTAGACTTAAAATTTTAGAATTTTATTTCGGTTTACCAATAACAGATTTAAATTAGAATAAAATGAGTAAAACATTAAAAATTATCATTGGAATTTTCATTCTTGCCCTTGTTCTTTTAGTAGCAGGATCTAAAATGGGATGGTTTGGTAAAAAGGGAAATTTCAAAAGTGTAATTGTTAAGGAGGTAACTTTAAAAGATATTGTAGAAACGGTATCTGCTACTGGGAAAATTCAACCAGAAATAGAGGTGAAAATATCTTCGGAAGTTTCTGGAGAAATATTAGAATTACCTTTTAAAGAAGGAGAAGAAGTTAAAAAAGGAGACTTGTTAGTTAGAGTAAATCCAGATTTAATTCAGTCTGCAGTGAGTCGTTCGCAAGCATCTTATCAAAATGTTAGAGCAGGTTTAGAACAGGCAGAAGCTAATTTAAAACAAGCTAAAGCAGATTACGATAGAAGTAAAATTCTTTTTGATAAGGGAGTTATTTCTAAGGCAGATTGGGATAAATCTATTGCGACGTATGAAAGTGCCGTTGCAGGAAAAAACTCAGCATACTACAATGTGCAAAGTGCAGCAGCTACAGTAAATGAAGCTAAGGATAATTTAAACAGAACAACAATTTATGCGCCAATGAGTGGAACAATTTCACTTCTAAGTGTAGAATTGGGAGAACGTGTTGTTGGAACGCAGCAAATGGCTGGTACTGAGATTTTACGTGTAGCTAACCTTAATAATATGGAAGTTGAGGTAGATGTTAATGAAAATGATATTGTAAAAGTTAATATTGGAGATTCTACCATTGTTGAAGTAGATGCCTATTTAAAGAAAAAGTTTAAAGGTGTTGTTACAGAGATCGCTAACTCAGCAGCAGGAACTCTAGCGGCAGACCAAGTCACAAATTTTAAAGTAAAAGTTAGAATAATTGAAGAGTCTTATAGAGATTTAACAGAAGGAAAACCAGAGTCCTATTCGCCTTTTAGACCAGGAATGACAGCAACTGTAGATATAATTACAAAAATGCGTAAAGATGCTATTTCTGTGCCTATTAGCGCAATTGTAATTAAAACAGATACCAGTTCTACTAAGAAGCCTTATAGTAAGCGTGTTGTTGAAGATGAAAATACAGAAGAGGAAGAAAAGAAGTTTGAGTGTGTCTTTGTTAATGAAAATGGTAAGGCAAAATTAAGAGTTGTTAAGACAGGAATTCAAGATGATACTAATATCGAAATTATTTCAGGCTTAAACAAAGATGATAAAATCATTACAGGACCCTATAATATGGTTTCTAAAATGCTTAATGCAGGTGATTTAATAGAGGAAAAGAATAAAAACTCAGCTTCTTCAGACAGTACAGAAGAATAGTTTAATAGATATTTGACAATGGCATTAGTGCTAAATATAGAAACAGCAACAACAAATTGTTCGGTCTCTCTGTCTAAAGATGGAGAGACTTTAGTTTTAAAAGAAGATAATAGTTTAGGCTATTCTCATGCAGAAACATTACACCTATTTATTGATGAGGTTTTTAAAATTGCAAAAATTAAACCTTCAGAAATTGATGCTGTGGCTGTGAGTAAAGGACCTGGTTCTTATACAGGTTTGCGCATAGGTGTATCCTCGGCAAAAGGTTTGTGTTTTGCACTTAATAAACCTTTGATTGCCATTTCAACTTTAGAAAGTTTAGCCTGTCAAGTGAAAATAGATGACGGGTTTATAATTCCTATGTTAGATGCTAGGCGTATGGAAGTGTATGCTGCTATATATAATTCAAATTTAGAACTAGAGAGAGAAATTAAGGCTGAAATTCTCACAGAAGAAAGCTATATGTCACTTCTTGAGACGAATAAAGTTTATTTTATAGGTAGTGGTGTAACAAAAACAAAAGCTTTAATTCAGCATCCCAATGCTGTTTTTATTGATGGAAAATTGCCTTCTGCTAATGAGATGTCATCTTTAGCTGAAATTAAATACAAAAAAAGCGACACCGAAGATGTCGCTTATTTTGAACCTTATTACTTAAAGGATTTTGTAGCTTTAAAAAAGAAAGCTTAAGCTTCTTTATGTATTTCTACTTGATGTGGATAAGGTATTTCAATACCCGCCGCATCTAATGCTTCTTTTACGCTTTCGGTTACTTCAAAGTAAACAGTCCAGTAATCTTCAGTCTTACACCAAGGTCTTACCACAAAGTTAATTGAGCTATCTGCTAATTCAGATAAAGCAATTGTTGGCGCAGGATCTTTTAATATTAAAGGATGTGCCGCTAATACTTTGCTGAATACGTCTTTTGTTTGTTTGATATCTGCATCATAACTTACACCAAATACTAAATCGACTCTTCTTGTACCTTGTGTTGTGTAGTTTACAATGTTGCCGTTAGAAAGCGATCCATTAGGAATAATGATTTCTTTATTAGAAAGACCAATCAATTTGGTCGTAAAGATTTCAATTTCTTTAACCACTCCAATTTCTCCTTGAGCTTCTATTAAATCTCCAATTTTAATGGGCTTAAAAATCATAATTAAAACTCCACCAGCAAAGTTTGCTAAAGAACCTTGTAAGGCTAAACCAATAGCTAAACCAGCAGCGGCAATAATAGCAGCAAATGACGTTGTTTCAACACCCACTGTGCTTAATACAACAATAATGAGAAGAATTTTTAAAATCCAATTAATAAGATTTACTAAGAATTTTTTTAGGCTTTCGTCATAGTTGCCTTTGTTCATTGCTTTAGTAGCACCTTTTAAGAGCATTTTAATTACCCAGCTACCAATAATCCATATAAGTATAGCTCCAATAACTTTAGGGCCAAACTCAATAATAAAATTGTAGCCTGCGTCAATCCATTTTTGTGTTTCCATGTTGGTTTAATTAATTTATGTTAAAAAAAAGTCGGTTAACTTTATACCGATTAATACGTTTATTTTACTTCAAAAGTTAACTTTAAGTTCACTCTAAATTCTGTAACATTATTGTCTTTAACAATTGCACTTTGATCTTGCACATAAACAGATTTAATGTTTTTTACTGTTTTTGATGCTTCTTTTACTGCTTTTTTAGTTGCGTCTTCCCAACTTTTATCTGAATTAGATAATACTTCTATAACTTTTAATACTGCCATAATTTATATTTGTTTTATAAGGTTTATATTTTTTAGAAACTGTTTTTTTAAAATAGTCACTTTAAAATCAATGAAATTTAGCTATAAATAGCATTAGCGGTTAATAGTGTCATCGTTTTGTGTGCCTTTTAGTCCATTTTAATGTACAGTACATGTAGATCAAGGATAAATAAAGCAAATTCTATTATCTAGAATTTTTAGATACTCAAAATGTAGAATTGAGTGCAAAACAAACAAATGTCAGAACAATATGAGACTTTTGTTCTTTACAACTTTTAATAATCTTAAAGTTAATGAATTTTTAACCATTTAGAGCATGTGTAGTGCTGGAATTGCTCTAAATACTATTTAAGCGTACTTACTACAACTGTTTTGCATCTGTTGTTTTAAATGTGGAGTAAACAACCAATACAAAATCAATATTCCGATGGGATTATTACGACTAAAAAAATAACCTACAAAAACATATTTTAGATGTCTAAGCAGGTTATTTTATTAGAATTTATTTAATTGTAGCAGAATTTAATTCTGTTTTTAATTATGTAGATTATAATGTGTTGATATACTCAAATAAAGTAATTAAATCTTCATCCTTTTTGAGACTAATTTTATTTTCCTTGATATAATCTTTTAATTCACTAGAATGTTGAGGGAATAATTTTAAAAAATCTTTTCGTTTCTGAGGTAATAAAGACACTTTATCTCCTTGTCTGTAATAATAAACATCATTTAGTCTTTTGTATTCTGCAGGCTTTTCTTTGTCATAACCTGTAACTGCTGGTTTTTTTTCATAGAATTTTACAATTTCTTCTTTTAAAACAGCTAATGAATCAGTCTCTTTTAATACAACAAGAAACCCTTGCTTTGAAACCCCTTCTTTATTGATGTAACTATGTGTTTGATAAACTTTATTGTTTAAAGCAAATGTAACTTTGAGGTCTTCATAATTATTTAATGCAATAGTGTCATTTTGACGTTGAATCTGCATTTCACCTAAATTTGCATTATATCTCGCAGCAAAAAGGTGGTTTCCAAATTTATCAAGTTTTACAACTTGAAATGATTCATCTATAAAAGGAGAACCTATGGCATAAAATGATTTATCATTATTATGTTTAACAGCAAATTGTACACCATCTAGACTGCTTTGTAACGTTGTCTCGTTGGTGTTTTGGAATTGTGCATAACTTATTTCAGAAGAAATTAGACTAATTAAAATTATAGGAAGTAGGTGTTTAATACGTATCATGGTTTATTTTAAGATTTTATTTTTTTAATTCAGGTTAAATTCAATAATATTTCTAATGTAAATTATAGTGTTTTTCTTACACTTAGGCCAATATAATATTATTATCGTTTTATGGACTCTTTTATTATAATGTTCTCTGTTTTTTGTGATTTAGTTAACATTTAATTAACTTTTATTGCTAAAAATAATAGGCTTAAATTTTTAGAAAAAATAACGAGTTAGCGAAACTAATAAAATTTAACCATTTATTAAATTTCAGTAATGGATTTAACATTCACAATGCTTTTACGCTATTTACGGTTGTAAATAGAATTGAAAACATGAATGTTAATTTGAACTTGTGTAATGAAGTATGTCTTTATAAAAAAAGCTTTATTCTTTAGAAATAGAAGATAAGTAGGAGGCAATCGTTATTAAGTCATTTTCATTTTTAAGACTTAACTTATTTTTTTTAATGTAAGATTTTAGCTTAACCTCATACTCTGGAAAGGAGTTTAGAAATTGTTTTTTATTTTGAGGTAAAATTTTAGTTTCATTATTAAAATTTAGATAATAGGTGTCACTTTCTTTTATGAATTTAGCAGCTTTTTCTTTTTCATAAGACGATCTTGGCTTCACTTTATCTTGAAACTTTATCTGTTCTTTTTTTAATAGAGTAAAACTTGAATCTTCTTTTACAACAACTAAAAAACCGCGTTGAAGATCCAAGTTTTCATCTTTATATGTATACGGTTTATATTTTTTAAGACTTGCAATAAATGTTATGGTATAATCTGTATTATTGTCTAAAGCAATGATTTTATCTTCACCCAGTTTTATTTCCATTTCTCCATTATACGCATTGTATCTTCCGCTATATATTTTGTTTTTAAAATTTTCTAATCTTAAGGCTAGAAACTCTTCGGTGATATAAGGTGAGCCTTCTGCTTCAACGGTTTTACTTCGATTTTTAATGTTTAAATCTATTTCGGCCAAATTTAAACCTTGATTTTGAGAAACAACCATATTAGATGCCCCTAAACAGATAAATGCAATCAAAAATTTTATTAAACACTTTTTCATAATTAAGGTTTTAGTTTTGACTTGTTAATAAAGACAATAATAACACCTAATTGAAATTAAGTATCTCTATAAAGTTAATGAATTTTTAACCATTTAGAGCATGTGTAGTGCTGGAATTGCTTTACTATAACCATTTTGCATCTGTTGTTATAAATTGAAGTAAATAACCAGTGAAAAATAATATTCTAATGGTATTATTACGACTAAAAAATAACCTGCGAAAACATATTTTAGATGTCTAAGCAGATTATTTTATTAGAATTTATTTAATTGTAGCAGAATTTAATTCTGTTTTTAATTATGTAGATTATAATGTGTTGATATACTCAAATAAAGTAATTAAATCTTCATCCTTTTTGAGACTAATTTTATTTTCCTTGATATAATCTTTTAATTCACTAGAATGTTGAGGGAATAATTTTAAAAAATCTTTTCGTTTCTGAGGTAATAAAGACACTTTATCTCCTTGTCTGTAATAATAAACATCACTTAACCTTTTAAACTCTGCAGGTTTTATTTTTTCATAACTATTAGATGGTGGCTTTCTATCATAGAATTTAACGAGCTCTTCTTTTAAAAGAGCCAATGAGTCATTTTCCATTAATACTACAAGAAAACCGCATTTAGAAATATTTTCCTTGTTTGTATAACTATGTGTTTTATATACTTTATTACTTTGTGTAAATGTTAATTCTAAATTTTTAGTATTATCAAGAGCAATGGTGTCGTTTTCTCGCTTGAGCTGCATTTCCCCTAGATTTGCATTATAACGGGCTAGAAAAACCCTGTTACCAAGTTTTTTAAATTTTACAAGTTCAAATTCATCATTTATAAACGGTGAACCATTGGCATTTGCTAAATTTGCGCCGTTAAGTAACATATTATGCTGAACTTTATCAATTCTACTCGATAGAGTCTGGCCCTCAGTACTTCGTCTCGTTGTTTGTGCGTAATTTGCTTCTGTAATTATTAAACAGAAAGTTAGTGCAAGAATATAATATCTATTTAGTTTCAAAATTTTTAGGGTTAGGGTTTATGTTCTAAATATATAAAAAAAAATATTCAGATTCTGAAAATCAAACACATAAAATTTAATTTTGTCACTATAATGTTAATATATGTCAGCCATTTATAGCATCTACTGTAATAGAATTGTCATTTAACATGTCTTTTAACATCGTTTCAATACCATTTTTTAAAGTAAATGTAGATGAAGGACAGCCACTACATGCACCTTGTAGTAATACTTCTACCTTTTTTGTCGTAGCATCATAAGATTTGAATTCTATATTACCACCATCACTTTCTACGGCAGGTTTTATATATTCTTCAAGAATATTGACGATGTTTTTGGAGGTGTCGTCTAAAGCTTCAAATTTTTGCTCAATGGCTTCTTCTGTCTTTTTCAACTGTTTTGGAGCATCATCGTTTAGAATTGTTTTACCGTCTTCAACATAAGATTTTAAGAATTCTCTAAGTTGAAGTGTAATGTCTTCCCATTCAATAATATCAAACTTCGTAATGGAAATAAAGTTTTTTTCCATAAACACATTTTTTACAAATGGAAATTGAAATAATGCTGTGGCCAAAGGTGATGGTTTAGCTTCTTCAATTGATGTAAACTCGTATATGTTTGGAACCAAAACTTTGTTACACACAAATTTTAAGACTCCAGGATTTGGAGTGCTTTCTGCATAAATGGTAACAGCAGCTTTAGGTTTTATAGCTTCTTCAGAAACTACAAGTCCATCTTTAGATAAATAGTCTTCAATTTGTGCTGCAACTTCATCTTGTACATCTTTCCACTCAACAATATTATAGCGTTCAATAGCAATAAAATTTGAAGCGATATAAACCTTCTTTACAAAGGGAAGATAGAATAATTGTTGTGCTAATGGTGAGTGCTTAGCGTCGTCTATATTGCTGAATTCAAAGCTGTTGTGATTGGTTAAAAATCGATCAGCTTCAAATTTTAAAATAGTGTCATTAGAGGTTGGGACTATGGATATTTTTGTATGTGCCATCTTTTTATTTGCAAAAGTATGAAATATCAGCATGAAACGTTCATCCTTTAGATGATGTTTTATGTCTGTATTTTGAAGTCAATTAATATAATTTTATTAAATTTCGAGATTCAATGATAATAAGACAATAACTTAAGCTTTTAAAGGTGTAGGTTTATTGTTAATTAATTGACCAAACCAGCTATGAAAAATACCCTATATCTAATCGTCTTTCTATTTTCAACTATTGGCTTTTCCCAAGATATTTTGATGCAAAATGGTACATTTATGCGATGTGCTCCTGATAAATTTTTTGACTCAGGTGGTGAGTTTGGTAATTATGATGATGATGAAGATCTAGTTACAACTATATGTCCACAAAATGAAGATGAATTTATTATAATTAATTTTACCGAGTTTACTACACAACTTAATCAAGATGTGTTAACTATTTATGATGGGGACGATATAACTGCAGATGTTATTGGTACATATTCTAGTGCTGTGTCACCCGGAATTGTTTCTGCTTCAGACTCTAATACGTCTGGATGTTTAACGTTTGCTTTTTCTAGTAATGGATCAGGTAATATTAATGGATGGGAGGCCGAGATTTTATGTGCCACCCCATGTCAAGATATTGTAGCTTCAATAGATAGCAGTACTCCAGCCCCTAATGCCACAGGAGTTATAGGCATATTACCTGGTGATTCTGTCGATTTTTCTGGTAGCGCGGCATTTTCTGTTGATGGTACAGATGCTCAGTATAGTTGGAATTTTGGGGATTCAAATACAGCGTCAGGTACTGATGTTTCTAATGTTTTTACTACCCCAGGGACTTATACTGTAACGTTAACAGTTACTGATAATAATCCGCAAGTCTGTTCGGATTCAACTACAATTACCGTTTTTGTTTTAGGCCCTAATGTAGTTGTCGATCAAGATATTTTTACTCCAGAAGAATTAATAGAAGATGTTTTAATTGACAGTCCATGTGCGTCAGTATCAAATATTATAGCATCAACTGGAATAAACTTTAGCCCAACAGAACCAAATGGTATCGGTTACTTTTTTAGTAATGGAATTGATTTCCCTTTTGAAGATGGATTATTACTTACAAGTGGTGATGCTAGTGAAGCTGGTGGTCCAAATACATTTTTGGGTGACGGATCAGGAGCATGGCCTGGAGATGATGATTTAGATGATGTTGTTGGTATTGAGTCAAACAATGCCTCCTTTATCCAATTCGATTTTGTGCCTCTTGCAGATAGTATCAGTTTTGATTTCTTAATGGCTTCAGAAGAGTATGATATGGGTGGTTTTGAATGTACTTTTTCTGATGCGTTTGCGTTTTTGTTGACGGATTCTGAGAGTAATACTACTAATTTGGCTGTCTTGCCAGGTACAACAACCCCTATTTTAGTAACAAATATACATCCCGATAATGGTGCTTCATGTGGTGGTATTAATGAAGAGTACTTTGGTGCTTATACTCCTAGTGGTGGACCGCCAATATCTTTTGATGGTAGAACGGCCGTTTTTACAGCACAAGCAGACGTTATACCTGGTGAAACTTATACAATAAAATTGGTTGTTGCAGATGATAGAGATAATACCTATGATTCAGGAGTCTTTATTAAAGCAGGTAGTTTTAATTTAGGTGGAAATTTAGGTGATGATATTACCATTGTTGCAGGTACTGCGGAGTGTGATGGTACAGAAATTGTTTTAGATACAGGTCTTGAATTAGCAACTCATGTGTGGTATAAAGATGATGTTGAAATATCAGGTGAAGTCTCTTCTACATTAACAGTTACTGAGCCAGGAATTTATTATGCTAATTTTGATTTTGAAGGAGTGTGTACTGGATCAGCAGATCCAATACTAGTTGAATTTAAAGATAGCCCTGTTGCTGGTACGCCTCAAAATTTATCAATATGTAGTGCTACAGGTATAGAACAATTTAATTTATTAGAAAACGATGATGATATTTTAGGGACACAGGACCCTACAGATTTTTCTGTGAGTTATCACCTTACAGAACAAGATGCTATCGATAATGTAGGCGCATTAACAGGTTCGTACACAAATATTTCTAGTCCTCAAACTATTTGGGCACGTTTAGCAGATAGTACCCAAACTTGTATTGATACAGTGTCATTCTCATTATCTGCTGCCGGCCAACCAACCATCAACCCAGCACTAGATTTAGAATTATGTGATGATTTAAGTAATGATGGTTTTGAAGAGTTTGATTTAAGCGTTCAAACAGCAGTTATATTAGGGTCTCAACCATCTGATGATTTCAATGTCAGTTACCATTTAAGTTTTGAAGCGGCAGATTTAGGTGAAGACGCTTTACCAATGTCTTACACGAACACTGAAAATTCTCAGCCTATTTTTGTAAGGGTAGAAAACTCAGGGGATTCAGATTGTTATAATGCTTCAGCTACAGC
>NZ_JAYJLF010000021.1:0-27781 GCF_036903175.1 Winogradskyella sp. ECml5-4
TCTGCTGAGATATCATCACAAACTTCTAATGGCGTTGGCGCTACTAGTTGTGGTGTTGGCTCTACAATTAAATCTAACTCCACAATCGTTGCACAGTCTGTAGCTATTGTTGCACTTTCTACTCTTACATAAAGTGTCTGAACATCTTGTACAATGTTATTATAATTCACTGTAGTATCTATGGCATCTACACCATTATCTGCATTGGTCTCTGTTTCATGGTAAGTTATAGTTAACCCCAAAACTCCACCTGTAATTTCATTGTTAACACTTGTAAGGTTAAACAATCCAAAACCATCATTATCAGGATCACAGTAGCGTAATGCTTGCGGTGTAAATGCTATTGGTGCTTGCTCTACTATTAACTCTAAGGTCGTTGTATTATAACAACCTGTGTTTGTATCTTCTACACGTACAAAAATGATTTGACCGTTACTCGTATTAGTATATAAAGTAGGTAATGGGTTGGTCTCTGAATCTGCGTCTAATTGTGTTAAATAATAACTTACAGAATAGATAGGATTATTACCTGTAACCTCTGTGTTCTTGAGACTTAAATCGATCTCTGTTAAACCATCTGGAATACCATCATCACAAACTTCTAAAGCGCTTGGCACTATTAAGGCTGGTAATGGGTTTACTACTAAGTCAAAAGTTGTTGTTGTAAAACAACTTGTATTTAAATCATTTTCTGCACGAACATATATTGTCTGATTGTTACTATCATTTGTATATAAACTTGTTATAGCATCATCATTATTTTCGGCATCTAATTGAGACAAGTGATACGTGACCGTTATACCTGTTGCTCCATTAAGTATAATGGCAGTTTGATTTTCAAGATTAAATTGTGCTAAACCATCATTACTGACATCATCGCAAGTTTCAAGATTGTCTGGAATTGTGATCGTTGGATTATCAAACACTTCTAAGTTTAATGGCGCAATACTATAACAGTCAGTAGCATCCGAATCAACTCGAACATAAATAGTTTGGTTATAGGCCTCTGTATTTTCAAATGTAGTTGGATTTGTAATTGCAGGTGTTCCTGCTTCAGCATCAGTTTCAAGAATATAATAAGAGACTTGCACTGCTTCTGTGTTTCCTGCAATCACTTCAGATTCGGTTTGGGTTAAATCGAAAGTTCCAACACCTATATTATTAGCATCACATGATGACAAGTCTGATGGCATATTTGCTATAGGAGCATCAACAACCTGAAGAGAAAGTACGGTTTGCCTAACACAACCTAAATCGGTTTCAATACGTACATATATAATTTGATAGGCCGATGTACTACTGTAAGGCGATGTTAATGCGTCTGCTGGATCTCCATTTATAGATAAAGCTTGTGTTTCAAAATACGTTATTGTTGTATTAGGGTCTGGCGCATCTAAAATAATTTCACTTGCTGCATCTAAATTAAAATCTGCAGAATTAGAATTTACACCATCACTACATTCAACTAAAATTCCTCCAATTGTAGTATCGGGAAACGGATTAACCAAAATAGTTTCCGTCGTATTTAAATTAAGTACACAGTTAGGTAATAAAGCACTCGTTACAGAAATAATTTCAATATCAGTATCTGACGTTAAAGCAGGAAGTGAAAGGGTGAAACTACCTGTGGCATCTAAATTTAAAGTTTGGGACGCACCACTACCAATGGAGTATGTAATTGTTGCATTAGCATCACCAGAAAATTGTAATTCTCCAGCTTCTCCTTCGCAGACGGGTGAATTACTAATTATGGTTGGAGCCATGTTAGTAATAACTGTAACTGAAGCGGAATCTGTTAATGCCTGTGAACAAACCACTGTATTGGTCGCACTCAAAATCTGAGCATCTTCCAAATTAACTTCTGTATTTAACATTGGAGATTGAACAAGTGTAGCTATACCTGTGGCATCTAATAAAACCTCTTCCGTTGTTCCTCCGTTTATATTATAATGAATCACAGCATCTGGAGTTCCCGTGATTGTAAATGTTACCTCTTCTCCTAAGCAAATGTCAGTATTTGAAACCGCTATGGTGGCATCCGGAATAGGTGTAACTACCAAATTAAAATCAATTAAAGAATAGCAACCTGTTATCCCTGATTTTACTTTAGCATAAATTTGCTGAGGATTAGCAGTGTTAGCATAAATACCTGGCAACTCATTAACATCATCGGTTGCATCTGCTAAACTCTCATAAAAATCGATAACAACTCCTGGGTCTGGGTTAATACTCGATTTTATACTATTTAGATCAAAAACAGCAACATCTGGATTACTACTGCATTGTTTTACATCTTCAATGTCATTAGTTTCTGGAGGTGCAGGAAATGCACCAGAACCTTCATTAGCAGTACCTGTCCATTCCAATTGAAAACCACCATCTCCTGTAGGTCTATCAATAACAATAAAATACGATTCTCCTACTGTAACATTTAACCAATACACATAACTATTACCACTAGCGCCTGGCCCTGTTTGTGTTAATGTTGTACTCCCATTAATACCTGTATGATTATTTGATAAACCTGCTTGATTAGGATTGGTAGTTGCACAACGGATAGGACTACCTAAATCTGCACATGATCGATTGGGACCAAAAACCCAAAAATCATAATCGACCATAATATCTGGATCATCAGGAATTAAATCAAATCCTAAAGTTCCTGATTGTGCTATATTAACCTCTAGCCATATCGAATTATTTTCAAAACCACCACATCCAGAAACTTCCTGAGTATTTCCTATACCTGTAGCGTTAGACATAAATGTTTCATTACCACATACTACGATAGCATTTACACAATCATTTGGTTCTTGTGCTTGCACTTCAAAGAAAAGAACTATAGAAATTAATAAGAGTAAAATCTTCTTCATCTAATATTTTTTATCATCTATTTTATTCCTAATTAATTGTGTTATAACAAAATCCTAATTTTTTATTAAAATAGAAGTATTTGAGATTGCAACTATAACAATTTGTAAATAAAAACTCCTATTCTAAAAGCAATTACTTTTCTTTAATTAATTACAAAACAGTTATTCTTTAATAATAAGAAATTCTGAACGCCTATTCTGTGCATCATCATCTTCTGTACAATGAGATTTACAATCTATTTTTGGTTCTGTATCTCCCATCCCTTTTGCAGATAATCTTTGCTTATGTATTCCTTTAGAAATAAGATATTGCATTGTTGATTGTGCTCTTTTTTCTGATAATTTTAAATTATAAGCGGCCTTACCTTTTGAATCAGTATGTGATCTTACCAAAATTTTCATGTTAGGATGATCTTTCATAATTGAAACCAATTTATCTAATTCTAATGCTCCTTGGTTGGTAATATTACTTTTATTAAACTCAAAGTATATATTATGTAACTTCACTTCTGTCTCTGTAATCATCTCATTAATAGGTTGTAAAACAGCATTAACAGTTATAGTTTCTCCTTTAGATTCTTTAACAGGCACTGTTACTGTTTCATAACCTTCTTTTGAGACATTTATAATATAGTCATACTCACAACTTACATTAAAAGACGTCTTACCATTAATATCGGTTTCTTGTGTTGCAATACTATTGTTTTGACTATCGGAAATAGAAATATTTGCTTTAGAAATGATTAAATCGGTCTCTAAATCCTTAACCATTACGATTGTTTCAAACTGACAAATAGGTATTGCCATATAAATATTATCTACTCCAGATCTATTTGACGAAAAATAACCAACTTGAAAAGTGTTATTCACACTAAAAGCAAAATCGTCTCTTTTAGTGTTTATTACGTTTCCCAGGTTTTCGGGTGTTTCATTTTTATCAACATCAAATTTAAAAATATCAAGACCACCAAAACCTTGCCTTCCGCTTGAAGCAAAATATAGTATATTATCTTCACTTATATAAGGAAAGCCTTCCTTGCCTGGAGTATTTACCTTAGGGCCTAAGTTTACTGGTTCACCGTATGTGCTACCATTAACACTTATTTTCCAAATATCTGTGCCGCCTAAACCATTTGGCATATTAGACGCAAAATAAAGTGTTTTACCATCACTGCTAATGCTTGGATGGCTTACGGTATAATCTTTACTATTTATTGGTAAAGCTTCAATATGTCCCCATTTACCTTCTACCATAGTCGCTTTATAAATGCCTTGTTGGGCTAATTTGACTCCTTTGTTTTTTATTTTTTTGAACGATCCTTCCGTATGGCCGTCTCTAGAAAAATACATTGTTTTCCCATCTGTGGTAATGGATATAGGTCCATCGTGGTAAATAGTGTTCAGTTCTTCTAATGGTTCTGGTTCAGATAAGACTCCGTCATCATTTCTCACTGATTTATAAATATCTAAATAAGGTTGATTTGTCCAGGCATCTTCTTTTCCAAACGATTTTCTTGTACTTACAAAATACAAAATATTATCATTAGAGAGAACAGCACCAAAATCACTTTGCTCATCATCATTAATATCAACATCTTTAATGGTAAACGTTTTAGAGATATCAGACAATTTTGGAATATAATTAGGGTTTTCTAAATGAGCTTTTGCACGTACATCTTCAGGTTTTATTTTAGAAAACAGATCCATTTGCTTGTTAGCAGCCTCATAATTACCTTGCGATTTTAATACTTGCGCATAACGAAAATGGGTTTCTGCATTTTGATTATTTTCTAATGCTTTTTTGTACCATTTTGAAGCTTCTTCAATATTAAATACATGATAATAACTATCTGCTAATTGCTTATATACATAAGTATCTGCCTTGTTATCTTTAACAAGTTTTAGATAGGCTTCAATAGCATCTACATATTGATAACCTTCATAAAGCTTATCTGCTTTTTCTGACTGTTTATTTTGTCCGAAGCCTGAAGTTATAATTAAAAACAAGCTTAAAAGACTATATATTTTTTTCATTTTAAAATGTTTTAGATGTTAGAAGAATCTAGGTGAGATTGATACTTTTTTAGAGAAATTTAAATCGAATAACAACATAATTTCATGTGAGCCAGATGATTTTATATTTAGGTCTGATGTTGTATAATCATAAGCATACCCTATTCTAATATCTGGAGTTACTGCAAAATTAGCCATAGCACCTACAGAATCGTCTAAACGGTAAGTAGCTCCTACTTCAAATTTATCATAGAATAAAAAGTTAGCAGACAGATCCAAAGAGGTTGGGGCTTCAAATGCTGATTTTAATAAAAATGAAGGCTTGAATTTTGTGTTAGTTGCTATGTCAAACACATAACCCGCAGAAAGAAAATAATGTAAAACCTCAGAGCCATAACTAAACTCTTGTCCATTATTTGTAACATCTAAATATGTACTTTTTAACATATTTGGCACCGACAAAGACACATAATATTTATCTGTATAATAAAATGCACCAGCTCCAATATTTAAATACGTATTGTTTGTATTTTCGCTAAAAGCCTCATCTCCTGCATCTGGCACATAACCATTTCCAATATCACTAAACAAACCTATGTTATGAAATGTTGCTCCTGCTTTTAATCCAAATGCTAAACGATGTTCTCCTCCCAAATTTAAAGTATATGAAAAATCGGCAAAAACATTATTTTCTTCTACAGGTCCAATTTTATCTGAAATAACAGACAATCCTAAACCTACATTATTACCAATAGGACTATGTACTGAAAGTGTAGCTGTTTTTGGCGCATCATTAATACCAACCCATTGTGATCTGTATAATAATCCGATAGATAAAGCTTCATTAGAGCCTGCATAAGCCGGATTTACAACATTCATATTATACATGTATTGTGTATACTGAGGGTCTTGTTGCGCATTAGCACTTATAAAAAATATAAGTGTAAAAGCTAGTGTAAAATATATTTTTTTCATCTGTATATAATATTGCTTTATTGTCTTTTATAATTATTGTGCTCTGTTGATATACACCCAACCTGTTACTGAACTTCCATCGTCTTTTTGAAGGCTATAGAAGTAGGTACCATCTGGTAATGCTTTACCATCATTAGTTTGTCCATGCCATTGGTTGGTATAATTACCATTATACTTATACACTTCTGTACCATAACGATTAAAAATCAATAGAGAATTAACACCATAACCTGTGAGATCAAATGTATCATTCTTATTATTTCCATCTGGAGAAATACCTTGAGGAATACTTCCACAAGACAAACGTTCGGTTGTGTAAGTTGTAGTTGTTGAGCAACCACCAAAATCTACCGTTACAGAGAATTGTAGTGGTACAATTACATTAGGATTTTGATTCGCATAATCTGTAACATTAAATACTTCTGAATTATCTCCTACAATATTTCCGCTTGCATCCTTCCATGTGTAATTTGCTTCGGTAGTATCAAAAGAATCGTCAATAGGAAGTGCCGTTAATGTATAATTAGAACCATCGCATTCACCTTCAACAACAACGTCTATAGTATCTAATATCGTAATATTAAACGTCGCTACACTCCCTTCTGCACAATTAGAAATGTCTTCTAAAATTTCATAAGTAACGTCATAATTACCTAAAGTACTTAAAGCCACATTAATTTCACCTGTTGTCGCGTTTATAGATAAACCACTTTCGGCACTAAACGTTCCTCCTGTTGTAAACCCTGTCGTAAACTCTGGAAGAATAGTATTTGTATCTGCACAATAAATATCTTCAGCATAACTAAATTCTGTTATTGGACTCGTACTTGCCGTAATGAGAATAGTTGAAATAGAAGAACCTGCATCAGAACATGCTGTCGCATTTGCTTCAACTGTATAAGTAACTTCGTGGCTACCTGAAGTTGCTGAAGCCATATCAATAGCTCCTGTAGTTGCATTAACCGTTAATGTTGAAGAACTAAATGTACCTCCTTGTGTAAAATTAGGAGTTAATGTTGGTATAATAGTCTCTGATGATAATACACAATAGGCCTCAGTTCCATAATTAAAAACAGTAACAGGAATAGATGCCGCTGTAAACTCAATTGTAGCCACATATGATCCTGACAACGTACACGTTTCTTCATCTCCATCGTACGTATAAATGATATCATGTTGTCCTACTGATGCTGAAGCCATATCAATAATACCTGTTGTAGTATCTACCGTTAATGTGGTTGATGAAAATGTACCTCCTGTTTCAAAATTAGTATTTAATGTTGGTATAGGATTTTCAGTAGCGACCACACAAGTGTCATCATATGTAAATGTTAACTCTGGAGTAAAAGACTCGCTAACGACTACTTGAATCTCTGTACGAGGGCCTTCACAGCCTTCTGTATCTACAAAAGCCACATAATAAGAGGTTGTATTTACTACTGAAGTATCTGGTGTTGGTGCCGTTGTGGTACCAGTACCTCCAACAGCTTGTGTAAACCACATTAAATTGTAGGTATCTGAAGTTGAAGCCGTGAGTTGCTCTGCAGTACTATTTAAACAATATTCAACAAGACTTTGGGTTTCTGGTATATCTGCAATACCGTTGTATGTAATTTCTAGATCATATGTACAATATGAAGTTTGCCACGTAAAGGTGTAAACACCAGGTTGTACAAAATTTGTAATTGTTGTAGAACTGCTATTGGCATCGGTAATTGAAACCGTTCCAGGATTAGAATCACTAGACACCCAAGTTCCCGTTCCATTAGCTTCAACATTTGCAATGTTATCATCACAATCTACTGTAAATGGAGCTGTGATAATCTCATTATTAGCTACAAAATTGATCGCATCTAAAACATTACCTAAATCATCACCATCATGAGCTCTAAAGATAAATCTTGTTATATCTTGCCCTGCAGGCACACTGTATTCGCCAGAAACGAGCGTCCATGCTTGTACTGTTCCTAAATGCTCATCAATCATTGTATAAGGCCCTCCAACAGGACCTGCAAATAACTGAACAATATTATTATCAGATCTTGCAAGGTGTGCAAAACTATAATCGTACAATGTGATTTCTGAAGTATCAAAATCTCTGTAATAGCCTTTAATATCTGGATCGTTAGGATCTATTGTTGTTCCTTGATCTGATAATAATTGAACACACTGGCCACCTTCATAAGGCTCAAAACCTGGTGCATTAAGAGATTCCCAATAAAAAATCTCAGTAGTTGAATCTAAATTTGAACGCCAACCAGGCAATGTGTTTACAGAAATAATAGTATTAAGACCACTTAAACCTTCTAAGTTAGGCTCTTCAAAATTACCATTGACCGTATTAATAGAACACAGGTCTTCTGGTGTCTTAATACATACATTAAATAAATATTCTGTGCTGGTTGTGCTATTTAATGTTAATCTGACTTTATAATTCTGACCTACAATTAATTCTGAAGTGTACATTGCAACGATAAGATTATCGTAACTACATATTACTTCTTCAAGGTTACCTCCACCATTATCTTTATATAATGTCATTATAATTCCTGGATATGCTGGATCGCCAAAATCATCTTGTAAACTTCCACTAAAATTATTTACTTCTATAATATGAACTAAGGATTCTGCTGTAAAGTCAAACCAAATATCACCTCCATTTACTCCTTCACAAGTCATTTCATCTACTGATGCAGAAGCATTTATAAAAGACACTGTAGTTCCTGATGCGCTACAAACCTCGTTATCATTTATTGGTAAGGTTATAGCATTTGAAACATCATCATTTCTAACAAACTCAAAAGGTCCCGACCAATAGCTTTCTTCATCAGATCCACATACAGCTCTTACAAAATATTCATATGTAACAGCGCTTAAATCATTAAAATCTGCATCTGTTGGTGTGTAAGAGTTTGTAGAAACTATAGTTCCCGATTGTGGAAGTGTTCCATTCTCAAATGGTTGTATAGCAACTTCCCATGCTGTTTCGCCACCTCCAGGTGTCCATGACAACTCAGACAAGTTATTAACCGTTAAGTCTGTTGGTTGCGGACAAGCAACAGTACCACAAAGCGCGCTTCCTGTATAAACTGTTGTTCTTGGTAATAATCCTAATGGACTTGTATAAATGGTTTCACCTTGATTATTTTGAATCTCAAATTGGTAATTAGCATATTGTGGAATAGACCAACCAATAGTATCGAAAAACAGAGAAAATTCAACTCCAGAACACAAAAAGACACTGTACGATTCTTCTTCTTGACCTGTAAAAGGTAGCGATTGTACAACTTGATTATTCTGAGTAATATCTAATGTTGAAGATGTACTATAATCACTAGTTAGTATAAATGTGTATTGACATAAGTTTTCGAAACTACATTTTGTTATTACTTCATACGGTCCTACCCACTCACTTCCTTCATCACAAACAGCTCTAACATAAATATCATACATTGTTGAACTATCTAAACCAGTAACTGTAAACGGATTTGTTGATGCATTAAATAAATACTCAGGATCTGTATCTCCAACAGGAGCCGCTGTACCTGATGGTTGTACTGAAATCTCCCATGCGGTTTCTGCGACATTTGCATCCCATGATACTTGCACTTGAGTATCTGTTATATTATTTAATATAATATTTGTTGGCTCTGGACAATCTGGAATATCTTCAATATTAACATTATCAATTACCAAAGTTTGTCCTCTATATGGCTCTGTGCTGGCAAAGAAAGGTACATGAAAAGCAATATTAATATCTCCTGTTATACCTGCAGGTAGATTGATAATTTTTACTTTAAATTCTTCGTTATTAATAAGCACTGGATCATCATCAGAATCATATAATACTGTTGTAAATTGCTCTAAACTGGTTCCGTTAGTAGAAAGTAATACTTCTAAATCTTCAGTAAAGAAACTATCATAAACTCTATAATAGTATCGTAAACGCTGATTCTCTGTAATAGTAATTGTTGGTGAAATTAACCAATCCTCGTTAAGGCCATTAGTTCCCGTAAACATAGCAGCTGCTTGATCTCCTTCATAAACTAAAGACGCACTATTTAACTCCCATGTTTCACCATCTTCATTATTATTAACAACAATCCAACAATCTTCAGATTCAGAATCTGTATTAAAGGTTTCAACAAATGGAGATGTAAATGCACTACAACTTGTTCTAAAAGTTACTGGACCGACCCATTCACTATTACCATCTTCACAATTGGCTTGTACATAAAATTCATATTCTGTATTTGGTAAAAGGCCTGAGGCGATATAGCCATTACTAGATTCTAAAACTCCAGAAGAAGGTATTCCTGAGCCAGCAAGTTGCACTGCTACATTCCAATCTGTTTCTTGGTATCCTGCTGTCCATGATAAATCTGCAAAATTTGTAAAAACATTATTAACAACTAAATCTGTAGGATTAGGACATGCAGAAATATCTGTAATACTAACATCTTCAATACTTAAAACAGACCAAGCACCTGTAAATTCTGGTGGCACTCTAAAAGCAATATAAATAGTTCCGGTAGCTTCAATAATTATTGATTTTTCTTCATAACTAGGGTTTGTAAAGACCTCTAAAGGAGAGATTACAGAAAAACTACCTGGATTTGTATTTGTAGTAGACATTAAAACTTCCAAACCAAAGCGTGGAAATGCCGAAAAGAAAGAAAAATCAGATCTGTATTTATACTTTAATTCCTTAACTCCATCTATATTAATTGCTGGAGAGATTAAATAATCGTTAAAATCAGAAGGTGGTGAAAATGCTGATGTTTGTAATAGTGCATGACTTTCATCTATCATCCAAGTAGCTCCATCATTATTAGCATCATTTATTTCCCAACAAAACTTTTGAGTATCAGGATCTTCATCATTAAAACTTTCATAAAACGGCGAATCATAAGATTCACATAAGGTTGTAAATGTGACTGGACCAACCCATTGACTTTGATCTTCTGAAGAACAATAAGCTCTCACATAAAATTCATATCTATTTCCAGGTGATAAATCTGTTGCTATATATGGAAGGTTATCTGAAACTAAAATACCATCTCCAGTAGGTATTCCTGATCCTTCATCTTGTATTGCCAATTGCCATTGTGTTTCAGAATCTCCTTCGGACCATAATAACCATGCAGAATTAGTTGTTATCTGACTTCCTAAAACATAAGGATTTAAGGGATCTGGACAAGTTGGTTTTTCTTCAATATACACATCATCAATAGACACTCTTAATGCTGATTCAGTGGTGTTTGGCTCAACAATCCAAGCAATATTTACTTCACCTATTATATCTTCAGGTAAATCAACAATTATTTCTTGAAAGCTTGAATTGGTAATTGTTGTTGGTGGCAAAACCACTGTTGAAAAATCATCTAAACCAACACCTGTTGTTGACAATTTTACAGTATATGTTGAACCTCCTTGGGTAGAACGGTGTTTATAACGAATACGTTTTGGTGTACCATCAAAAATCACACGAGGTGACACATAAAAATCGTGATTTTCATATCTCGAGCTTTCAGTTTGTACCGTAGCCCATCCTCCAATAAAACTCCAAGCAATTCCATCTCCATTGGCATCAATAGTTGTCCAACATGGTTCTGGGTTTTCGTTTGTTGCAGTATCAAAATTGGTAAAATAGGGTACACTAAATGAAGTACATTGTGTTGTAAAAGTCATTGGATCACTCCAAATACCTGGAGTACCATCACAAATAGATCTTACATATAAATCATAAGTTGTAGCAGATACAAGACCAGTATTAACAAGGTTATCAATATTGGTAGATGTTGATATTCCAGAACCCGTTGGCTCTCCTGTACCTGATGGTACTACTGCGTACTCCCATGTATCTGCAAAACCCCCAATATTGTCCCAAGAGAAACTAACACTATCCTCGGTTAAATTATTATACAACAAATCACTTGGTGGCGCACAATTTGGTGCTGTAATTTCTAAAGAAAAACAAACTCCTGCAGTTGGAGTTGAGAATTCGGTTGAGACAACAATGATATATGTTTCTCCTGCTTGAACTAATAAGTTAGATATTGATTTAGGGTCATAAGAATTTATTGTTATTGTCCCACCAATACAGTTAACACCTACATCTTCACAACTTTCATAAACAAATAATGAACTTCTAGAGTTCCAACAGTTATTATCTCCACCGCCTGGCTCAACAGCTGTTGTTTGTGTTAATGTTACTAAACCATCTTCAGTTGGTGTATAACTTAAAAATATTTTATTTCCATTTAGGTAATTAGTGGTTGATGTTCCTAAAACACAGTTAGTCCCTTGAGTTGTATAAGAAATATCTGGGTTTATCCATTGATCTAAATTATCGACTAAAACATAAGGAGTTGAAGAAATATCTGGAACTATAATTGGTGCGTCACAAGACAAACCAAATTTTAAAGTACTAAAGGTGTACGGCCCCGTAAAAGCACTTTGTGTGTCATTATCACAAATAGCAGAAATATAAATATCAAAATCTGTGTCTTCATCTAAGTTAGTTAAAGTATACGACGTTCCTGAGACTGGTATTCCGCTATCAGCAGGAACACCATCTGCAGGTAAAATTTGAATTTCAAAATTAGTGGCTGTTGGGTGTGTCCATGATACTTCTGCACCATCAACGGTAATGGCGTCTATTGTTACAGTATCGTCTTCAACTTCTGAACAACCTTCTAATATAGACACATTATCTACAAACCACTCATCTCCAGTTGGCGTCGCTCCGTTTTGTGTATTTATGGCTACAAATGCTATATAAATATTTAAACCCGCAGGAATAGACGTTGGTATTTCAATGACCTTTTTTTCATAGTTGGTTTGCGCACCTATATTTAAGTTTGCTTCTGTATAAGATTGAATAGTTATATTAAAGCCATTAACATCTGGTTGTGCTGCTGTAGAAAGTCTTATTTCGTATTGAGCTCCATTATCTGCTTCATTAGACTGCTTTGTATAAAACTGAATTTCTCCATTTTCTGGAACTGCAATTTGAGGTGTTACTAAAAAATATTGTGCTGTATTTTGATCACCAATATTATCTGCACTTGGATTTATTGAAGTTCCATTTGTTCCTAAATAACCATCAGTAGTCGTTGACCAACCTAATGTTCCTACTCCATTATCAATTAGCGTCCAAGTGCCAGGAATACCACTATCAAAAGTTTCATTTAATTGTGCATTACCTTTTACTGAAATCAATAAAAAGACTAATAAAGTAATAACATAAAAGCTTCGGTTTTTACACATCATAATTGACGAAAAGCAGAATGTATTTGCTGCCACATTTTGTAATTTGTTTCTCATGTTAAATCAATTTCAGAATTATTAACTTATTGCTAAATATATATATTATCATACATAATATTTAGGCTAAGTCTTTACTATTTCCCGAAATTTAAAAGTAAAAACAAACACTTAAAAAACTAAAAACAAGCTAGTTAAGCTTAAAATGATGTGTTATTTTATTTTTATAGAAGGTTTTAAGCTTTGGAAGCTTTCTATCTTTTTTTGTAGTGATTTTATCGTCTTTTTATTCTTTATTTGAAGAATACATACACTAATAATGAAGACTAATACGATTAAAATAATCAAATAAAATCTATTCTTGAATTTGGATTGAACAAGTTCTAAATCGTTATTTAAATTTTTAGAATTTTCCTTAATTGAAACACTTACCGAGTTACGTTCAGATTTTTTAATGTCTAGTTGTGTTTTTAAAAAAAGATCGTAATATTTTTGATAATCATCCCATTGATCTAAGGCTAAATAATTTTCAAAAAGGCCTTTATATATTCCTAGATTTAGAACTAAATCTCCAACATTTTTTGATTTATCCAAAGCTGATTGTAATATCGAAATCGCTTTATTGTATTTGCCTTCTAGAGTGTATACTTCTGCCATACCTTTTTCTGCAAATGAAACCAAGCTACTGGCGTTTTCAATATTGGCAAATTCTATAGACTTATTAAAACTCTGTATTGCATTGTCATATTCTGAAAGTAATATTTGACAATTTCCTTTATTATAATGTCCTATACTTCTATTATGATTGTAATTCCCTAATCTTTCGTATTCTTTTAATCCTTTATCAAAAAACTCTATAGCAATATCACAATTTAGATTGTCTTTGTATACAAAGCCTTTAACTAAGTAACTCGATGCTAAGACACCTCCAACGCTATCTCTTTCAGAATGATTTAAACATCTTTTTTCGACGTCTTCCATATATTCTATGGCCTTATCATAAATTTTTAGCTGTTGGTATAAAATCCCTGTTCTAAATAAAATCTCAATCTGTAATTTTTTATTATCTATTTGACGAGAAAACTCATTAGCTATAATAATATAATCTAAAGCCCTTTTATAATCTCTTTTTGAAGCATAAGCCGTAGAAACAACCATTAAGGCATTAGTTCTCGTTTTTTTAGAATGAGATACATTATCATAAACTGCTAAAGCTGATGAAATTGCTTTGTTTGGATCCTTAAAAACCGCTTTTGTCGCCTCTTTTACTAAACTGTCTCCTTGTTTATTGTTTGGTAACTGGATTGCAGCAAGTGAGAGTGTATTAAAAATTAACACACTAAAAAGAAGGTAATATTTAAGCTTTAAACTCATTTAGTGTCCTCGTTTTTCATAATTTCTTCCCTTTCTTTTACTAATAATTTAATAAATGTAGCAGGTGACATGCCTACAATTCCTTTAAATACTATCGTAAAATTACTATGTGAAGAAAAACCGCTCTCATCAGCTAAAAAACTGATTTTATAATTTATATAATTGGTATCGTTTTTTAATTTTTCAATAATATAATTAACCCTAAGTTTGTTTATAAAGGTGTTAAAGTTATCGTTATAGTTTTTATTTATAATCTCTGAGAGGTATTTGGTATTTGTTTCAAACTGTCCTGCCAAAAGGGCAAGCGACATGTCTTTATTTAAAAATTTTAAAGATTTTTCAAAGCGCTTAAGTTTTAATATAATATTTTGTTCGGTTTCTTCAGGTATAACCAAACGTTTTGAAGTTTGCTTCTTTGCCGATATTGTTGGTTTTACTTTTGTAAAAATATTTCGACTTACCTCTAAATAATTAATAATTTCTCTGTTGCGTTTTTTTCTACTTTCACTTTTTAAAAGAATTAAAACACCTACAATTATTATAAATAGAGCTATCGCAATTGAAAGATATAGATACTTAGTATATTTTTGATTATAACTTTCTAATTGACTTTCTTCTTGACTGCTAATAATATTATAATAGGTATTAACAGCCCCTTGTTCTATTTCTTCAACTGAGTTATTTAAAAATAAAAACTTTTCGTAATAGACCTTATGTTCATTTTTTTGATTAGACGCTAAATAACTGATTGCCAAATCCCTATTAATTTCTTTCAGTAAAAAGGGATTATCTAAAACCTCGGCAATTTGCAATGCAATAAACAGTGTTTCTTTACTCTTTTTAAATTCTTTGTTTTTTAGAAATAAGAGTCCTGATTCTTTATAAATTAATGCTTTTTCATATAGGTTAATCTTATTAGAAGCATTTAATAATTCAAATGTTTTGTCTATATGTACAAATGCAGAATCATATTTAGTTAAACTATTATAAGCTTTTGCATAAACGAAATGATATGCTCTTTTTTCATCTACATTTTCATTTAAAAAATTTTTAAATTGAAGTTCGGTCTCTTTTAATTTAATAATTGCTTCATTTACACTAAGCCTATCCAAAAGCATATTTATGTGTTCTAAAAAATTATGATATTCATATAACTTTTTTTCAGATGAAACCTTAGAAACCAATACACTTGCCTTATTAAGATACTCTATAGATTGTGTGTCTAAATATAGTTTTCGTAGCAATGTAGATTTTAGAATATTATTTTCTATTCGTGTTTTTATGGCTACTTTTTCTAATTGATTTTGATCATCAAAGGCATAAATAATTGCTTTTTTATAATCACCTTTAGTCATATAGCTTTTTGCCAATAACATATTAGCTATTGCAAATTCTTGAGGTTCATGACTAATATTTAAGAGGTGGTCTGCTATTTTTATAGCTTCAGTTGGGTTAGAATACACAAGTTCTTTTGCCTTTAAAACAAGAGCATCTTCTTGTGAGTACACGCTTGTTAAAAACAAAAAACTTATAGCCGTAAAAAACAAAGCCTTTCTTAACAGAAGCTTCTTAAAATAGTGTGTTGTTTTTATATTTCTCAAATATATTATCATATAACGACTACAGTGCAAACATAGTTTTCAAACCAATAATATATTATAAAAATAAAAAGTAAATGCATTATTATTTCAAATAATATTACTCAGTAGGATTATAATATAACTATAAAAGTATTAAACTATGGTTATTCTACGTAACAATATAACTATAGAATTTTTATTTATATAAAAACATTAGTTTAAAACATAAAAAAGCAGCTGTGTAAGCTGCTTTTTCTTGAAAAAAATCACACTTTAAAAAAGTGCTAAATAAATACCTAAAAGTTTAGTTAAGGGTTTAAAGGTATTTAAAGCATGGACAGTCATTAAGGGTATTGCCCATGCATATTAATTTGCTATTAGTCAAATTAAAGTTATTACTGTTTATTTTTTTACAATTTTAATCGTGTTTTGAGAACCATTAGCTGTTACTGTGACAAAATACACGCCTTCATTCAATTCGCTCATATTAATTGTTGTTTCCATGCTATTTGGAGTAACCATTTGTACTTTTTGGCCAACAATATTGAAAATACTAACATTTGAAATTGTGTTTTTAGCATTAATAGTAAGTGTATTTACAACAGGATTTGGATAGTATTTAAATTCTTCAAAACTATTTGATTTTACACTTAAAGATGCATCTGGATAAACGGATAAGTCAAAAGATTCAACAGTATTGTTATCAAAACTAAAAATTGAAATTAAATAAGTGTTTCCTGAGACTAAATCTGCTGAATTTTCGCCTGAATTAAAACAATATGTACCAGTAACAAAATTATCTGTTGTTAAAGAGCAATCATCAGTATTGTATATTGTGTAATTAGGGTAACCTACAGTATTTACAAAATTAAAGTGATACGTACCTGTGTAACTAGGTGTAAAGCTATACCAAATTGTTTTAGCACTTGGAGCACAAGACTCAGGTGATGAGTAAGCGTTAGCAAAATCACCAGAAATCATATTATTACCTGTTTCATCTGTAGATTCTAATAGAACTGTTGGTGTAGAACAACTATCATTTTCAACAGGTGGTGGTAATTTAAATACGCATAAGTCAAAATCAATACCAGGACCATCATCACCAGATCTAACCATTACATAATAACTTTCTCCACTGGTAGCTGAAAGCACAGTAGGTTCTGTATTATAACAACCAGTACTTTCTTCAACTAGAGCACCACAAGTCCCTGAATAAATAGAGTAATATGCACTTGGTTCAAAATCGGTTCTTTCAAAAGTAAACTTATAAAGCCCTGTTTCTGCTGCAGTAAACACATACCATACGTCTTTGTAAAAAGCTGTAAAATCTGAGTTACAGGTATTATCTTCCGAGATTGTTGCACCTACAGTTGTTCCTGATATTATGTTATCACAACTTTCATCTGTAGAAGCGGTTAACACAATAGCATTAGAACACTCGTCGTTTGCAGGTGGTACTGGTGCTTCTTTTAAACAAATGTCATAGTTTTGAGCATAGTCACCTACATTATTTGAGTTGTTTCTAATATAGTAAGTATCTCCTATTGTTAAATTATTTAATGTAACATAGTTTGACATAAAACATCCTAAACTTGTAAAAGAACCACAACTACCTTCTAGTAATTCTGTAGATTGAAATATACCTCCATCACCAATTGCTGAAACAATATTCGAATATTCTAAAATCAAAGTTTCACTAGTTGCAACAAAGCTAAACCAAACATCATTGGTATTTGTAAACTCACAATTAATTGGATTATTAGTAGCTTCTGAAGCTCCTGCGTTAGTAGCGCTTGTAAAAATAGTACATGTACCATCTGTATTAATAGTTAATACTGTACTATCTGTACAATCGTCATTTACAGGAGGACAATAAAAGAAAGTAGAATCTGAGAAAGAACAGTTGTCATCATCATTATTAGTTAATGTAAATTCCACTGTAGATCCTGAAGCATAAGGTCCAACATTTACAATTCCTGTTGAACTAATATTAGTGTTTGCATACCCAAAGTTATCTGTTAAAGTTAAACCTGAAGCATCACCTAAATAATTAACATCAACATCTACCGAAAACTCGCCTGAATCGCATTCGGCAACAGGAGTTACAGTAAATTCTGGATTAATACAATCGTTCTGAGTAATAATCATAGTATAAGAAAATGTACCATCCATACTAGCACGACTCAACACAATAAAATAAGAATGTCCTGCATTTAAAACCACTTCAGTTAATTCCATTGTATAAGGTGGTGTTGCCGAGTAATTATCGCCTAACATAGCAACACATTCTGTAGCTACATCTGGACAATCTTCCATAACATGAATAGCTGCAGCATATTCAGAAACATTTGCAAGACTAATATTAATAGACATATCTGTAGCTGGTGTTATTTCATAAAACACATCATTACCTGTCATAAAAGCCTCTGGGTAATTACCACAAGGTCCAACGTTAATGTTATTTTCGTAATTAGCTGTATCGTCACTTTCTATAATATATGGAAGTGTAGCAATTTCTATTGGACTAGAACATGTAGCTCCTGGTAATGGTGTTAAGCGTGTTGTAAAACTTTCTTCTGTACAGCCTGTTGCAGATCCCACACCATTAAATGGTACAATAGTAACAAAATATTCAGTTTCGTAATCTAAACCTAGACCATCTAATGAGTAGCTCGTAGTTGCTGTAGTAGCAGCATTTACTATATCTGTTCCTCCTGAGCTAGATCCCACATAAACCGTATATCCTGTTGGAATACCTGTAGCTGCTTGCCAATTTAGTATTGTATTTAAATCTGCGGTTGTAGACCCATTTACAGGGTTTAATAAAACAGCATCACAATTTGGTACTGAAGTTGCTACTTGTGTAATTGAAATATCATCAATAGAAATAATTAATTGCGCTGCTGAAACATTAGTAACTGTAGTAACAAATCGCGCTTGAAAATCACTTCCTGCAGCAAGAGGTCCAAGGTTAACAGCTGGCATGGCAACACAACTATCTACTCCTATATATGTAAAATTAGAATCATCTACAGTATAAGCTGTTACCCAACTAACACCTCCATCTAATGAATATTCTAACACTACTGTTCCCCATCCTTCTGCAGGTGCAATATGTGAAATGGGTGGCCAAAAACTAACTTGTTGATATGCATTAATAGAAAAGCTGACTGTTAAATCTGTATCATTAGTTATTCCAGAATAATTTGGAGAAGTAATAGAGCCAGACCCAGCAAATTCAAAGTTAGCTCCTGTTCCTTTCCCTCCTTCTTCACAAGTATACCATGTTTCTACTAAAAAATTTTCAGACGCTGTCCAACCTTCAGGTAAACCGAAATCTGGAGCATTATCAAAGTTTTCAACAATCTCTACTTGAGCGAATGCTGTAATGCTAAGTAGCATTATTAAATAAAAAGTAATTTTTCTCATTGGATTTTTGTTTTAGTTATATCGTTTTGTGGTTAGTCTTATAATGCTCTAATATAGATAGAGAACTACGTTATAAAAAGAGGATGTTTTTACTTTTTCCCGAAATAATAAAACCAAAAAACACAACAAAACAACTGACTAACAGATAGATACACGCAAACACATTACTTTATACAAAAACTTAAATAAAGACGAACCATTTGTTCATTTTAGAGCTTTTATAACCATATTTAGAACTAAAAACAGGAATAACTGTTTAAAATATAGCTTCACAAACAATAAAAAATTTCTTATTATAATAGGTTATAATAATTTTAAAAATCTAATTACTTGTTGCTTAATATATTCGGATAGATCTCTATTTTTTTTTACTTAATAAGCATAGGCATCTCATTATAAAAAACGTATTCATATAAGTTTGAGTTTAAATAAATATAATGCTTACTTAAATGTACTTTTTATTGTTTTTTGTGAGAACAAAATATATAAGACTGCCGTATAAAAGTTTGGAATAGAAAATAACCTAGTAAACCTTTTTACTATTTAAACATTACCATGTAGTTTATTAATACTTAGGAAATTGTTTTTTTATTTTGAAGGGCTTCTATTTTATTTTTTAAGATTGCTATTGTTTTTCCATTTCTTTTATTGATAAAAAACACACCAATAAAAAGAAGTAACACAAATAAAGAAAATAGTTTTAACCTATTTAAGGTCTGTTTTTGAAGATCTTGAAGTTTTTCATTTTTACGATTATTATTGTCATCTAATGAATCGCTTACCGAATTTCGTTCAGCTTTTTTTATTTCTAATTGGCTATTAGAGTAAAGCTCATAATATTTTTGATATTCTTCCCATTGGTTTAGTGCCAAATAATTCTCTAATAAACCATTATAAATACCTGAATTTAACACAAGATCACCTACCTCTTTAGATTCCTCCAAAGCCTCCTCTAAATAATCTATAGCTTTCTGATATTCACCTTGCTCTGTAAAGACAGATGCTAAGCCTTTTTTAGCAAATGCAACAAGACTATTGGCATGAACGACTTTGGCTAAGGCAATAGATCTATTAAAACTGTTTTTTGCATTACCATATTGAGAAAGCAAAGTATAGCAATTTCCCTTATTATAGTAAACAATACTCAGATTGGTATTTACTTCTTCATTTTTTACATTTTGATACTCTGCAATACCTTTGTCAAAATACTCTAAGGCAATATCACAATTAAGGTTATCCTTGTAAATAAAACCTTTTACCGTATAACTATTAGCAATATACTTGCTTACAATCGCACGATCTGGATATAAGAAAGCCATTTGTTCTGTTTTTTCTAAATAATCTATAGATTTATCAAAAATTTTAAGTTGTTGGTATAAAATTCCTGTTCTAAATAAGATTTCTATTTGTAATACCTTATCATTTAATGTTTTTGAAAGTTCATCGGCTAAAATTATATATTCTAATGCTTTTTGATAATTTCTTTTAGAAGTATAAGCTAAAGAAATTAGCATTAAAGCTTTAACCTTTGTTTTTATAGTATAATCTGAATTTTCATAAACTGACAGCCCTAATTCAATAGCTTCATTAGGGTTTTCATACACTCTAAATCTACTAGCTTCTAAGACACTATCAATTTTTTTTATATTTTGATTAAAACTTAATGCAAACGAAGACAGTGGCATACTAAATACCAAAATGAGAAAACCATATAAATGCTTTTTTTTCATTTAACTTGTAGTTTTCTTTTTTAATTGATCACGTTCTTTTTGAATCATCTTAATAAAGGTCACAGGCGACATACCTATTATAGATTTAAAAACTGTTGCAAAACTACTATGAGAGGAATACCCACTTTCTTCTGCAAGAAAACTAATCTTATAATTTATATAATTGGAATCGTTTTTTAATTTATCAATGATGTAATTAACACGAAGTTTATTTATAAATGTGTTAAAATTATCATCATAATGTTTATTAATTACACCTGACAAATATTTAGTATTTGTATCAAATTGTCCTGCGAGTACAGCCAGTGAAATATCTTTATTTAAAAATTTTTTTGAAGTTTCAAACCGCTTCAATTTAGACAAAATTAGCTGTTCTGTTTCTTCTGGTATAGCAATACGTTTTGGTTTTGCTTTTTTTATAGGTTTTGTTTTAATATCACTATTTCTAATGACTTCCAAATAATTAATAATTTCTTTATGTCTTTTTTTTCTCGCTTCACCTTTTAAAACCACATAACCTCCAATAAACAGTGCTCCTATAAAACCTGCTACTAATAAATACAAATAATTACTATGAGTTTGTCTTTCATCAATTAAATCATCTTCTTCTTGATTAGAGAGCATTGTATATAATGTATTCACTGCCAATTGCTCTGTTCTTTCTACTTCTGTATTTAACGTTAAATATTTGTCATTAAAAACCTTATGTTTAATGTTTTGACCAGAAGCTAAATAGTTAATAGATAAATCCCTATTAATCTCCATTAAAAGTATAGGGTTATCTATAATTTCTGCATATCTCGAAGCAATAAAAAGAGATTCTTCACTTTTACTGAACTCTTTTTTCTGTAATTGTAAATAACCTAATTCTTTATAAATTAAAGCTTTTTGATAGAGATTATTTATTTGAGATGCATTAATCAGATTTAAAGTTTTTTCTATATACACTTCTGCAGAATCATAATTAGATAAATTATTATAAGCTCTTTCTTTAGCAAGAAGTATTGCTCGTTTTTCTGTTGAGTTTGTTTTTAAAAACGCTCTAAATTCACTTTCAGTATTTTCGATTAATGTTATAGCTTTCTCGCTATTTCGTCTCTCAATATTTGTGTTAATCTCCTCAAGTTTTATTAAATATTGTGTTAAGTCCTTATAGGCACTTTGAGGCATTTTTTTTAATAGTTTTTCTCCCTTTTCTATAAAGTACTGCGCCTGTTTATCTAAATAAATAAGCCGTAAAAGTTGTGCTTTTAGAAGATTTAACTCTATTTGTATATTCACACTAATTGATTCTGATAAATTATTTTTATCAAAAGCATGAATTACAGATTCGTGATAATCTCCCTTAATAATCTGAGCTCTAGCAATTAAAAGATTAGAAGCAACTATCTGCTCTAAATCTTGACTGGTATTTAATAAGTGTTCTGCTATCTTGAGTGATTCATCAGGGTTTGAATAAACTAACTCTTGTGCTTTAGTAATGAGATCGTTTTCTTGTGAATAGCTAAAACATGCCAATGTAAGACTTACCCATAAACTAATTGAGCGTATATATTTATAACAACGTGAATCTTTATGTGTCATTTTAGTGCGCTAACCCAAATTCTTAACGCAAAGAACTATAATATTTAAAATTGTATGTATATAATTATTGTAAGTTAGTAAATATAATAAACTTTCTAAAAGAACAATTATTAGATAAACCATAGAAGCATATTTAATCTTTAGGTATATCTTCTAGTCACAATTATAAGAATAACGCTTTTGAGTATTATGTGATGTGATATAATTATAAAAAAAGAGCAACATTTTATGTTGCTCTTCCTGCTATTAATCCAACGATCTAAAGTTATTCCTTTATAACTCTAAAGGTCTTTTGAGAATTATTCATAATTATTGTTACAAAATAAACTCCTTTATTTAACTCATTCATATTAATTGAAGTCGTTAATGTATTTGGAGTCATCTCTTTTACTTTCTGACCAACAATATTATAGATGCCAATTTGTGATATTGCATTATTTGCCTCTACAGTTAATGTATTTTTTACTGGATTAGGGTAATACTTAAATGTTTCAAAATCATTTGCATCAACATTTAACAATTCATCAGCATACGCAAAGAAACTGTATTCTGCAGCACTAGAAGAATGGATCAAAATTAGGTATGTGTTTCCTGCTACCAAATCTCCTGTTTTTGGTGTTAAACCACTATTAGAACAACTTGTAATGCCAGGTACATAACCAGCACTCGTTGTTTGCGAGCAATCACCTGTATTATATACTGTATAATTTGCACTACCACTTACTCTTGT
This sequence comes from Winogradskyella sp. ECml5-4, assembly GCF_036903175.1. NCBI lineage: Bacteria > Pseudomonadati > Bacteroidota > Flavobacteriia > Flavobacteriales > Flavobacteriaceae > Winogradskyella > Winogradskyella sp. ECml5-4. The sequence goes on from NZ_JAYJLF010000021.1 coordinate 23,558, forward strand.
AAAGTCAAAATGATACGTCCCTGTATACTGAGGTGTTAGTGAATACCAAACAGATTCTGAAGAAGAACTTTCACAACCTTCTGGTGAATTATAAGCGATACTAGTAACATTTATATTTCCAGAAATAGCATTATTACCAGTTTCATCAGTAGATTCTATTATAGAAATTGATGATGCACAATCACTATTAGCAACTGCATCTGGTAATTTAGTGATATCTAAATCAAAAGTAATCCCAGGATAAGATTGGCTAGATTGAACCATAGCATAATAAGTAGATCCCATATTTAATGTTATGATTTCACTTGAGTTAGTACAAGAGGGTATTTTAGAGACTAAGGCACCACAAGTTCCTTCATAAATGGAATATGAAACAGATCCATCTTGTAAAGTAGGGTTCTCTGCAATAGAAAACTCATAGACACCTGTTACAGTAGGGTTTAACACATACCAAACATCACCAACATTTGAAGTGTCACAAGAATTATCTGAAGATAAGGTTGAACCAACAAGCGTACCTGAAACTAGTTCTGTAGCTCCTTCTACTGTAGGTACCAATAAAGTTACTGCATCTAAACACTCATCGTTTGCTGGTGCAACTGGTGCCTCTCTTAAACAGATATCATAATTTTGCTGAGAGCTACCTGTATTAGTTTTACTCCTAATGTAGTAAGTCTCATTAATTGTTAAACCACTAAAAGTGACGTATGCTGAAGAAGAACATAACAAGCTTGTAAATGCCCCACAAGTTCCTGATAATAGTTCTGTTGATTGAAAAGTTCCACCATTTGGAAAACCAGGAGCTGATTCTGCATTTAAATATTCTAAAATCATAATTTCAGAAGAAGCTGTAAAACTAAACCACACATCATTAGTGTTAGATGATGTACAAGCACTTGGATCTGCAATAGATTCTGTAGCTCCTGTATTAGTTGCGCTTGTAAATAAACTACAAGAGTCATCTGAATTAATTGTAGCTGTTAAATCTATAGCATTAACACAATCATCATTTGAAGGTGGACAGTAAAAGAATGTAGAATTAGTATAAGAACATAATCCGTCATCACCATCGTTAGTTAATGTGAAATTAACAATTGTACCACTTGGGTATGGTCCTGCTGTTACAATACCTGTAGAACTAATATTAGTAATGTCAGATGTACCTGAAAAATCATCAGATAAGGTTAAAGATGTTGCACTCCCTAAATAAGAAATCTCTACATCTACAGAGAATTCATCATTATCACAATCTGCAATTGGAGTTAATGCTCCTAGTGTTGGATTAATACAACTGTTTTGTGTAATTATTAAACTATATCCATACGTGCTATTTGCATTTGAAGAACTTAGAACGACATAATAAGTATTACCTGATAATAATACAACATCTAATAAACTTCTTGAAGCTCCTGAGTAAGACCCAATATAATCTACACATTCCGTAGCAACATCAGGACACCCTTGAACAACATGTACTCCTGCTCTATTACCTGTATCTGGAAGAATACTATTAACTTCTATATTAATTGACATATCAGTAGTTGGTGTAATTTCATAAAAAACATCATTACCTTTCATATATGTATTATTACATGGACTAACATCAATATTATTTTCGTAGTTAGCTGTATCACCATTTGATTCTATATAGGGAAAAGAAGAAACAACTATTGGACTACTACACGTAGCTCCTATTAAAGGTGCCGAACGTGTTGTAAAGCTTTCTTCATTACAACCAATAGCATCACCAATACTATTAAAAGGTACAATGTTTACATAATACGGTGTAACATAACTTAATCCTGTTAAATCATAACTTGTTTCAGTCGTTATTACTCCATTAACAATATCTGTACCACCTGAAGTTGTACCTACAGAAACGGTATAACCTGTAGCGAGACCTGTAGCTGCTTGCCAAGTTATTGAAACATCTGTATCTGCATCATCTGCACCATTTAAAGGAGATAATAATACAGCATCACAATTAGGTATTGCATCTGCTTCTTGAGTTATAGATATATTATCTATAACTACTATTGTTCTAAACCCTGCAACATTCACAAGATTAAACAAAAATCGTACTTGAAAATCACTTCCACTTGCTATTGTTCCCACTGAAACACTCGCTGATTGACACGTACTAGCATCAGTGAAAGTGTAATTAGAATCATCTATCGTAGATATGTTTGTCCATGTTGTTCCACCATCTGTAGAATATTCAAAAACTAAACTTCCCCAATCTGTAGTTGGATTCACATTTTGCGCTCCAGGAAACTGACTAGTTCTCTCAAAAATATTATAAGAAAAGTTAGCCGTAAGATTTGTTCCATTAGATATCCCAGTGTAATTCTGTGATACCATACTAGCAGTATTACCTGCCGGCAAAAAGGACCATGCGCTTAGTCCTTCACCATCACAAATATAACTAGCAGTAGTCTGCATCTCACCTGTCCAGTTTGTAGGTGCAGATCCGCTTGACTCAGAATTGAAATTGTCAACAATTTCAATTTGCGAAAAAGCAGAGACACTAATTAGCATCATTAAATAAATTGTAATTTTTTTCATTGGTTTTGAATTTTGGATTAGTTAAATACTATGTATTAAAGACTTCTAAGATAGTAGAAGATCATATGCATAAAAAGATTCTATATTTGGCATTTACCGAAATTTGAAAGTAAAAAAAACCAATAAACCACTAGATAACAACAACTTAAATCAAACAATTAACATTTATTATAAAACATGCCTAACCTTCTATTTTTGATGTGATTTCTCACAATTACTTTGGTTTAATCCTTCAATTTTTGAAATTTAATAGCGAATATATTTAACCTTTTTTCAATCATTTATGCTCCTAATCCGCCAAAATTATTTCTTACCTTTAAGGCATGAATTTTATAAAAACCACTGAACAAGACTCAAACTATAATGATCTCGAAAAAATGTCAATTAACGAGATTATAACACTTATAAATAAAGAAGATCAAACGGTTCCTTTAGCTGTAGAAAAAGCATTGCCACAAATAGAAGCACTAATTGCCCAAGTTGTTTCTAAACTCAAAAGTGGTGGAAGGTTATTTTATTTAGGAGCTGGTACTAGCGGAAGATTAGGTATTCTTGATGCTTCTGAATGTCCACCTACATTTGGTGTACCTCATGACTTGGTAATCGGTTTGATTGCAGGCGGAGATAATGCTATAAGGAAAGCTGTAGAAAATGCCGAAGATTCAACTAGTCAAGGTTGGTTAGATTTACAAGCACATCATATTTCTAATAAAGATATCGTTATTGGTATAGCTGCTTCAGGCACAACCCCATATGTTATTAGTGCCTTAGAAAAAAGCAATGAACATAATATTATAACAGGTTGTATTACTTGTAATCATAATAGCCCTTTATCTTTAACTGCTCAATTTCCTATTGAAATTATTGTAGGCCCTGAGTTTTTAACAGGAAGTTCAAGAATGAAAGCTGGTACAGCTCAAAAACTAGTTCTTAATATGATTACTACAACTGCAATGATCCAGCTAGGTAAAGTGAAAGGCAATAAAATGGTAGATATGCAGCTTAGCAATGATAAATTAGTCAATAGAGCTACAAAAATGATTATGACAGAACTAAACATTTCAGAAGCAGAAGCAGCGATATTATTAAGTAAACATAAAAATGTAAGAGATAGTATTACCCATGGACGAAAATAATAGAACAGACAGAGACCTATTAGCGAAAGGGTTAAAACGATTAGGAATTTGTTTAGGACTCATGTTCGCAGGTCCGACATTATTACATTTAGCATTAGATAATAGCGAAAAACCACTTTATATACCGCTTCTAATTATAGCCTTTATACTCTGCATTGGTGCTATTCTTTTCTTATTTCTAGGGATTAACACTATTCTAGATAGTATCTTTAAAAAGAAAAAATAATATTTATTCTTTTTAAAGAATTATATTATAAGTCACCTACCTAAATCTCAATTCAAAACTAAAATATTAAACGGTTTTTGCTTAGGTAAATAAAATAAAGCTTTAGTAGTTAATAGATTTTTCCTTTGTATTTCAAAATTAATTTCATAATAAACAGCCCGGTTTATTTATAACTAGTATTCAATTCCAAATAAAGAATGAAGATAATAAAAAAGGTTAATTGATTTACTTCACGATAGATTCTAAAACAAAAAACCCTTACTAGATATCTAGTAAGGGTTTTCAAAAAAGGCGGCG
>NZ_JAYJLF010000022.1:0-25784 GCF_036903175.1 Winogradskyella sp. ECml5-4
TTAAAAATTCAGGAAGAATAAGTTTCAGTAGTTCTAGATAATTGTCCAAAAGTCTTTTTTTTTTTTACAAAAATCAGAATCTTTTTTTAATCATCACACACAACTTTTAGCAATGACCCCTAATAACTTCACTCGCTTATTAAAAGCAAAAAACCCGATCTACTTTCGTAAATCGGGTTTCCTTTTGGAAGTGGGCGACAAGGGATTCGAACCCCTGACCCCTTGGGTGTAAACCAAGTGCTCTGAACCAACTGAGCTAGTCGCCCTAATAATTAGGACTGCAAAGATAGTCTAGTTTTTAATATCTCAAAACATTTTTTAATAAAAATTTAAATTATTTCTGCTACAACAAAAGTACTACCGCCAACATAAATCAAATCATCTTTATTAGCATTTGATTTTGCGACAGTTAAGGCTTCACTAACACTTTTATAAGATTCTCCTAATAATTGATTTTTTTTAAAAGCAGTCATCAATATTTTAGCATTTAAGCCTCTTTGCACGTTTGGTTGACAAAAATAATAGCTTGCTTCTTTAGGAAGTAAAGGAATTATAGTGTCCAAATCTTTGTCATTTACAACACCAAATACAATATGAAGCTTATTAAAGGTTTCTTTTTTTATTTGCTCCATTACATAAGTTAACCCTTCTTTATTGTGCGCCGTATCACAAACAACCTTCGGATTGTGCCCTAATATTTGCCATCGGCCTTGCAAACCAGTATTACCAACAACATTTAAAAGTCCTTTTTCTAAATTATTTTTAGAAATCTTAAAACCTAGTTCTTTTAAAATATTTATTGATTGTATAACCGTTTTAATATTATGTACCTGATAAGACCCTTTTAAATCGCTATCTAAAGCTTCATTTATAATTTGATCTGCAAAGTAAATCGTAGAATTAGCTTCGCTTGCTTTTTGTTTAAATACACTTTCGGTTTCAGGATGTGTTTCTCCAATAACAACAGGAACATTTTGTTTTATAATTCCGGCTTTCTCTCCTGCAATTTCTTGAAATGTGTTTCCTAAAAACTGCGTGTGATCAAAACCTATGTTTGTAATTACAGATAATTCTGGTGTAATAATGTTTGTAGAATCTAATCGACCACCCAAGCCAACCTCAACAATAGCAATATCTACTTTTTGCTTTAAAAAATAATCGAAAGCCATACCAACAGTCATTTCAAAAAACGACAGTTGATTATCTTCTAAAAATGCTTTATTCTTCTTTATAAAAGCTATAACAGCCTGCTTGCTTATAACTTTACCATTAATACGAATACGCTCTCTAAAGTCCTTTAAATGTGGAGACGTGTATAGGCCAACTTTATATCCTGATTCTTGTAAAATTGAAGCCAACATATGACTTGTTGACCCTTTACCATTAGTGCCAGCAACATGAACAGATCTAAACTTACCTTCTGGATGGTTGAGATACGTGGCTAAATTAATGGTATTAGTTAAGTCTTTTTTAAAAGCTGAGTTGCCTTTATTTTGATACATTGGAAGTTGTTGAAACATCCAATTCACAGTATCTTGATAATTCATTCTATTGACCTACATCAAAATTAATACTCACAAAACCAACTTGAGTTGTTGGTGCCTCAGGATCTGCTGGCCATTTATGAGACATGGCTATTTTTTTTGCAGGTTCTAATAAACAAGGATCTGTATTGGTTGTGCCCTTAATTCCAGGTTCTGCTTTAATTACTTTGCCTTGTCTGTTTACTTGAATTCTTACAACAACTAAGCCGTATTCGTTGCAGTCTTGCTTATATATTTGCTTGGATGGTATGCCTCTACCTCCTAGGCCGTATCCTACACCTCCTTTTCCTGGACCTGAACCTCCAAAATAACTTGGTGCATAAGGATCACCATCTAATTGTCCTTTATTCCCACCTTGACTATCTGGTCCTTCTCCTCCATCTGTATTGTCTTCTGCATTTTTCACACCTCCAATCATAGCATCGAGCTTTCTCTTTTTCTCAGCTTCTTCAGCACGTTTCTTTTCTTCTGCCTCACGTTTTTCTCGCTCTATCTTTTCTGCGGCTGCTTTAGCTTCTGCCTTAGCCTTTTCTTCAGCCGCTTTAGCTTTTGCTTCAGCTTCTTTTTGCTTTTTTATAGCAATTTCTTCAGCGTTATCTTGCGTCATCACTTCTTCGGCTTTGGTTGCCGCTTCAGTAGGTGTCACTTGTGATTCTTCCGGTACCACTTCTTCAACAGCACTTTCTTCTACTATTTTTTCTTCAACAGCCTTTTTAGGTTCACTTAATGGTTTATTACCGCTACCAAAATCTGTGGTCCCAAAGTTTACTGCTACACCATATTCTTCTGGAGGATCCATATATTGAGGCCCAACAACAAACAATAGCAGTAACAGTATCAAAGAAATGAGTACTGTAATTTTTGCCGAATTGCGTTCGTGTTTAGTCTCTAAATATTTCACTTTATAGGTATTGTTTTAAACTTATCAAATTTTGAAACCTTGTTGGTTTCCAAAGCTATTTTCAAAAATGATGCCGTTAATTAGGTTGAACAGCTAATATCACTTTAAACTTATTTCTATTGGCAATATCCATAACCTTCACTACATTTTCTACAGGTACAGATTTCTCTGCTCTCAATACGATTGTTGGTGATTCTTGGTTAGACAGAATAGATACTAACTCTGTTTCTAAAACACTTTCACCAACGCGTTTTTGATCAATATAATAGGTCAAATCTTTTTTGATACTTACTGCAGTCGATTTTTTATTTTCAGTCTTACCACTTGCTTTTGGCAATATAATATCAATAGCATTAGTACTTACCAATGTTGACGCTATCATAAAAAATATTAATAACAAGAATACAATATCGGTCATTGACGCGAAATTGAATTCTGGTGTTACTTTATTTCTTCCTCTAATGTTCATAAATTAGATAGGTTCGTTTAAATGATCTAAAAATTCAATAGAATTTGCTTCCATTTGGTAAACAACTTTATTCGTTCTTCCTACAACATGGTTATATGCAACGTATGCAATAATACCAACTATAAGTCCACCAACAGTTGTAGTCATAGCTGTATATAATCCACTTGCTAAAACATCCATTTGAATGGTTCCTCCTGCATTTGCCAATTCAAAAATTGAAATAATCATACCAACAACAGTTCCTAAAAACCCAATCATTGGTGCAACTCCAGAAATAGTAGCTAACACACTTACGTTTTTCTCTAGACTATAAATTTCTAAACGCCCAGCATTTTCTATAGCTGTATTAATATCTTCTAGAGGTTTTCCTATTCTAGTAATTCCTTTAGCAATTAATCTCGAAACTGGTGAATTTTGCTGAGCACATAACATTTGTGCTGAATCTATCTTACCATTACTTACGTGATCTTTAATCTGATTCATAAAGTTTGAATCGACTTTAGACGCAGCTTTAATGGCAAATATGCGTTCAAAATAAATATAAGTAGCTATAATTAAGAGTAAGAACAAAATAAGAATAATCACTATTCCTGATGTTCCTCCACTTGTAATTAATTCAATAATAGATAAGGTTTTTTCAACTGGTTCTCCCTCTGTTAAAATATCTACTTCATCTTGAATAGTATTTAATGATATCATACTAAAATATTTAATTTTTTAAAGTTGTACTGTTTATAACGCTAAGTTTATAGCTTAAGTATATTTATTATTTTAATATTAAAAAATAGCTCTTGTTACCATAAAGGCTGCTGCTCCGGCTAGAAAGCCAACTAATGCCAACCAAGATATTTTCTTTAAATACCAAAAGAAATCTATTTTTTCCATTCCCATTGCCACAACACCTGCTGCAGAACCGATGATTAACATACTTCCTCCAGTACCTGCAGAATAAGCTATAAAGTGCCATAGCTCATTATCTAATGGTTCTGAGAACATACCTAAACTTGCTGCAACCAAAGGTACATTATCTATTACAGCCGATCCAACTCCTAGAAGTAATACCACTAAATCCGATACACCTTCATGATGAAACTCTGTACCTAACATTGGCATAGTATCTTGAAGTGAACCTGCAAAACCGAATAAAATCCCTAAAGATTCTAAGGCTGCAACTGCCATTAAGATGCCTAAGAAAAACAATATACTTGGCAATTCAATTTTAGATAATGAATGATGAACAGGACTATGACTTGCATTAGAATTATGTTCTTCTGAACTCACTTCTGAAATTGAAAATTTAGAACTACTGTATACTTCAGCAAAAATAGCAACAACACCCAATGACAACATCATACCTACATAAGGAGGTAAGTGTGTAATCACTTTAAATATTGGCACAAAAATAATAGCTCCCAATCCTAAGAATAACATGGTAGCACTAAACTTGTTTTTTGGTTTACCATCTGACTCTTGCAATTCTAAATCGCCTTTAAAAGGCTTTAAAAATGACGCAATAAAAGTTGGCACTACCATACACAACAACGAAGGGATAAATAAATACGAGAACAATTTACCTGTAGACACTTTATCTCCAATCCAAAGCATTGTTGTTGTCACATCTCCTATAGGAGACCAAGCACCACCTGCATTTGCTGCAATAATAATTAAACCAGCATACCATATTCTTACATCTCTTTCTTTTACAATTTTTTGAAGAATTGATATTAAAACAATTGTGGCTGTAAGGTTATCAATGATTGCTGAAAGTAAAAAGGCTAAGATTGCAAACATCCATAGCAGTTTCTTCCTACTGTTAAAATTTACAGCATTTTTAATGGTAGAAAACCCATCAAAATAATCTATTATTTCAACAATGGTCATTGCACCTAATAAAAATACAAGAATCTCTGCTGTCTTACCTAAATGATGAAGTAAGGTTTCTTCCATTAAGTGCATTTTCTCTTCATGCGGAAGTAAACCAAAATTGTCCATTAGGCTATGATTAGCAGAATCAAACCATTGAGTAAATCCATCAATACCTAAAGAAATCAGTGCCCAACTTATAGCCATCATGACTAAAGCAGGGATTAATTTATCAATTTTAATATTGTGTTCTAATGTTATGGCCAAATAGCCAAAAACAAATACAAGAATTATTGCAGCTTCCATTATATGTTATATCAATTGTTTTAACGCTATTTCAAAAGCTGTTTCACTTATACCTATTCTTGTTGAATTATTTTCATGCACTTTTTCTAAAGCTTTCCTTATAACATCAGATGTATCATTAAAAATAGCTTCATCAGTCATTAGCACTTTACGTTCCATAAAATAAGCAAAAACTCTTGCCATACCACAATTTGAAATAAAATCTGGTATTAGGCTCACTTTTTGGTCTGTATGTTCCATTATAGATCCAAAAAATATTTCTTTATCAGCAAAAGGGACGTTAGCACCACAGGTAATCACTTCTAAACCTGTAGTAATCATCTGATCAATTTGATCTTGAGTCACTAACCTCGATGCTGCACAAGGTGCAAATATTTCAGTCTGTAACGACCATATACTTTCATTGATTTCTTCAAACGGAATAAGGTTATCTGCAACTAGTGTATTACCATTTTTTGCAAGGTATAAATCTGTGATCTCTTCAAATGTAAATCCATCTTTATTGATTAACCCTCCAACTCTATCAATGATACCAACAACTTTTGCCCCCATTTGTGCGAAATAAAAAGCAGCTGCAGCACCTACGTTTCCAAATCCCTGAACAACAACGCGTTTTCCTTTTACAGAATCTCCATTAATATCATAGAAGTGTTTTGCTGCTGTAGCGACACCATAACCCGTAATCATATCTGCAACGGTATATTTTCTATTAACACTAGGAGAAAAGTCTGGATTTTCAATAACCTTGATAACACCTTGTCTTAACTGACCAATTCTATTAATTTTATCGGCTTGTGTTGGTTTAAAATGGCCTTCAAAGACACCTTCTTGAGGATGCCAAACACCACTCTGCTCAGTAATTGGAATAACTTCGTGAATTTCGTCAACATTTAAATCACCACCTGTTCCATAATAACTTTTTAATAAAGGAGATACCGCTGCATACCAACGTTCTAAAACACCTTTTTTCCTTGGATCTTGTGGGTCAAAATTTATTCCAGATTTAGCTCCACCAATGGCAGGGCCAGAAACTGTAAATTTTACTTCCATCGTTTTAGCAAGAGACAACACTTCATTTCTATCTAATCCTTTTCGCATTCGTGTTCCACCACCTGCTGCTCCACCACGTAATGAGTTTATAACTGTCCACCCTTCCGCATCTGTTTCTGAGTCGTTCCAATGAAATACGATTTCGGGAGTCTTATTTTCGTATTTCTGAAGTAAATCTTTTATCAATTTATTTTTTGTTTTATTTCCGGTAACAAATATAAAAAACAATCGAACCGAAATGTTAATTAATTTAGATTTTTAGGGATTAATCTTTTTCCTGATGAATGATTTTGATTTGCACCTGTTACACTTTTTAAACAGTTAACTTCGTTTCTCTCTTTTAATACTCCAAGCAATCCAAAAATTAAAGCTTCTTTAAATTCTATAATTTCATTTTCTGGGATTACAATTTTAGATTTAGAGAAATGATTAATTCTATCCATTAAAAAATCATTGTAAACTCCACCTCCTGTAACTAAAACCTTTGTATTGCTTTCTGTTAGAATTCTAGAGACCTGAATAGCAACATGTTCAATAAATGTTCGTAATATATCTTTTGTTTCAAGCTTATAAGGTTCAATAAGTGGAAAGATATTTAATTCTACCCATTCTAGACCTAAAGATTTTGGTGCTTGTTCGTTATAAAAACGAAGTGTGTTTAACTGAAATAGTAACGCTTCATTTACCTGTCCTGTTGAAGCTATTTTACCTTTATCATCATATTCTAAATTTAATTTAGAAACATAATAATTTAAAACAATGTTTACAGGGCAAATATCAAACGCAATTCTTTTATTTTTAGATTCAAAAGAAACATTGGCAAAGCCGCCTAAATTGAGACAATAATCAAAATCTTTAAATAACAAACGATCACCTATAGGTACTAAAGGCGCTCCTTGTCCACCAAATTCTACATCTTGAACTCTAAAATCACAGATAACTTTTTCATTTAAAACATCTGCTAACACTTGCAGATTACCTATTTGATAAGTTACCCCTTGTTTTGGTTGGTGTAAAGCCGTATGTCCATGCGAGGCAATAAAATCTATATCTTTAATGTGATGTTGTTTTATAAATGTTGAAATTACTGTTGCTAGATATTTAGAATATAACGAATCAATATCCTGCAATTGGTCCATTGACTGGTTAACTAATGCTCCCAATTGTAATTTCCATTGTGCTGAATACTTTACAGTTTCTGCATCGTGAATTTTAAAATCCCAATGGGCATCAACAACATCATAGGTTGCATAAATAAGATCTATACCATCTAGTGAAGTTCCTGACATTACACCAATAACTTTATAAGTAAATTTTGTCATATGAGTAAAAATAATATTCCTTATTGAAAATACCGCAATAAAAAATTATCTTTGCATCAAAATTTTAAGAAATCAATAATATTTATAGTATATGGACTTTAACTTAACAGAAGAACATTTAATGATTCGTGATGCAGCACGAGATTTTGCACAAACAGAATTACTTCCTGGTGTCATAGAACGTGATAATGCACAAACTTTTCCTGAAAGCTTAGTACGTAAAATGGGTGAATTAGGATTTTTAGGCATTATGGTAGATCCTAAATATGGCGGAAGCGGTATGGATGCTATTTCTTATGTACTCATCATGGAAGAATTATCTAAAGTAGATGCCTCTGCTTCTGTTATGGTTTCAGTAAATAACTCTTTGGTTTGTTACGGATTAGAAGCATACGGAAATGAAGCTCAAAAAGAAAAATATTTAACAAAATTAGCTACAGGTGAATGTATTGGAGCATTTTGTTTAAGCGAACCAGAAGCTGGTAGTGATGCTACATCTCAAAAAACAACCGCTATAGATAAAGGTGACCATTACGTTTTAAATGGTACAAAAAACTGGATTACAAACGGTGGACGTGCCGAAGTTTATTTAGTTATTGCTCAAACAGACAAGCATAAAGGCTCTCATGGTATTAATGCCTTTATTGTTGAAAAAGGTATGCCTGGTTTTGATATTGGTCCTAAAGAAGACAAATTAGGAATTAGAGGTAGTGATACGCATACATTACAATTTAATGACGTAAAAGTTCCTAAAGAAAATAGAATTGGTGATGATGGCTTTGGATTTAGATTTGCTATGAAAACACTTTCTGGCGGACGAATTGGTATTGCTGCACAAGCCTTAGGTATTGCTGCTGGTGCTTATGAATTAGCTTTAAAATATTCTAAAGAACGTAAAGCTTTTGGTACAGAAATTTGTAACCACCAAGCTATAGCGTTTAAATTAGCAGATATGCATACTGAAATTGAAGCTGCAAGAATGTTAGTGATGAAAGCTGCTTGGGATAAAGACCAAGGGAACAATTATGACATGTCTAGTGCTATGGCAAAATTATATGCTAGTAAAGTTGCTATGGAACACACAGTTGAAGCTGTACAAATACACGGTGGAAACGGATTTGTAAAAGAATACCATGTAGAACGTTTAATGCGTGATGCTAAAATCACTCAGATTTATGAAGGAACTTCAGAAATTCAGAAAATTGTAATTTCTAGAGGACTTATAAAAAATTAGATAACTACTCATAATATATATTTTAAAACCCATCAAATTTTGATGGGTTTTTACATTTATTCACAAATTGTAATATCAAGTTAAAATTCTTTATATTAGTAAGTTAAACAGCATCTTTTTAAGATTCACTGTCATTTAATTTATGGTTTACTTGCTTTACAAAATAATTAATTCTTTCCTTTTTATTTGTTTATTGATTGCTTGTTCATTTTTCGTAAACGCACAAGAGTCTGTAAACGAAAAGCCATTTTCATTTAATAGTCTAACCATCAATGATGGTTTATCTCAAAGCAGCGTTATTAGCATTGCACAAGACAGTGTTGGTTATTTATGGCTTGCAACACAAGATGGACTGAACAAATATAATGGTAGAAGTTTTAAACACTACGACAAACATTTTGAAGACATTACCAGACCAACATTTAGCAGGCTCGGTAAGATTTATAATGATAACCAAAATCAGTTATGGATTATTACTAATTCTGGAAAACTAGAACTTTACAACTCAAAAACAGATGATTTTAAGCACATCTCAACCTTCAAAAATGTCAGTTCTATATTTCAAGATAAAAATTTAAACACTTATGTTGGCACTTATGGAGACGGCTTATTTAAAATTGATGCAAAAACAAAAGACACGCTTCAGGTTTTAAATGAAAACGATAAACAAAGAACTATTTATGATTTTATTGAAACTAATAATTCCTTAATTGTTTCAGCATCTGGTTCGGTATTTGAATTTAAACAGAACACATCTTATAAGGAAATCCTGATAGATTCTCACAATAACGCAAACTTTAGCACATTAGCAAAAGATAAAAGCGGCAACATCTGGTTGGGAACTTTTGGTCAAGGTTTATATTACAGAGAAAAAAAAACAGATTTGTTTGTAAAATATCGGTATAAAGAACTTCCAGAAGACTTAAATATTGAAGATCTGCTTATTGATAAAGAAAACAGATTATGGATTGCGACTTATGGAAATGGAGCTTATAAACTTGACCTAATAAACCAGAATCTCACCAACTTTAAAGCCAACAAAGACAACCCATTTGCTATTCAATATAATGACATCTTATGTTTATATGAAGACGTAACAAATATCATATGGTTGGGTACTGATGGAGCTGGTGCTAATTATTACGATACACATCTTATAAAATTTAATGTATTAACCAATAACCAAGTTCCTAAAACAGTAAATGTTGATGTTGTAAGAAGTATTAGCACTGATAACGATGATAATATATGGATTGGCACCTCTGGAAAAGGCCTAACCTACATTAACTTTAAGACTAAAGAACATAAAACATTCACTGCCAATAATTCTCCTTTAGCTAGCGATAGAATTATTAGCCTACTCAACAATAACAATAATTTATGGATTGGACATCAAGGGTTTGGTCTAAATATTAGAGATATTAACGGAAACTATAAGTCGTTTCCAGAATTAGCCAATTATACCATTTGGCAAATTGTTAGAGAAAACGATGAACAAAGTTGGCTTTGTACTGAACGAAACGGCCTGATTTTATTCGACATAAATAAAGGAATTATTAAGCAATTTAATACCAGTAATTCTTTATTAACAACCAACGACATAAAAACCGTAACCCATGGAGACAATGATGAATTATGGATAGGAAGTGACGATAATGGCCTGTACAAGTTACATACAAGTTTAGATCGCATAACTAATATTAAAACCATCAATAGTAAGATAAAGTCTTTGCTCTACCAAAATGGAATCCTTTGGATAGGAACCAATGGCAAAGGTCTTAAAAAGTATCATATTGAAAACGATACTTTTGAAACGTTTACAACAACGGATGGTTTACCTAACAATGTTATTTATGGAATTTTACCAGATAACAATGGGAATTTATGGTTAAGTACAAATAATGGCATTAGTAAATTTACCAATCAAACTAAAAATAAATTTGAAAATTATAGTAATTACGATGGGTTACAAGCTTTAGAATTTAACACGGGTGCCTACTATAAAGACAAAAATGGTAATCTTTATTTTGGTGGATTAGAAGGTCTCAATTGGTTTAACCCAAACCAATTAACATTTAACACCATAAAACCTAAAACTATTATTACAAAGTTTGAAGTTTATTCTGTAGACCAACCCTTACAACAAAATGCAGCATTTAAATTCAATAAAAACACTATAACTTTTACGTTTTCGAGCCTGCATTTTTCACAACCTGAGCGTAACTCTTATAAATATCAATTGGTGAATTACGATGAAGAATGGATAAATGCAGGCAATAGTAATACGGCACATTACACCAACCTTCCTCCCAACGATTATACTTTTAAAGTTATCTCTAGTAATTATGACGGTGTTTGGAACAATACACCTGCAACATATGCATTTACCATTAACAAACCTTGGTATGGTACTAATTTGGCAAAAATTATTTATGTAATCTTAGGGTTGTTATCTGCATTTGCACTTTATTATTATTTAAAATGGCGTTGGCAAATGAAAATGCAACTTCAGTTTGAACACGAAGAAACTAAACGACTTAAAAAGTTAGACGAATTTAAAACCAAATTATACACGAATATTTCGCACGAATTTAGAACACCACTGACCCTAATTTCTGGACCTATAGAAAATCAACTATCAAAACCAGAACTTTCTAAAAGCGATAAAAAAGAGCTACAACTAGTAAAGCAAAATACGGACAGATTAGTATTGTTGGTAGATCAGATGCTAGATCTTTCAATGCTAGATTCAGGGCAAATAAAATTAAGAGTCTCTAAGGGCAACATAACCGTATTGTTAAAACAAATAGTTAGTGCTTTTCAGTATAAAGCCAATCAGAAAAATATTAAGATAAAAAGCAATATTCAAGATATAAAACAAGTGTGGTTTGATAAAGATGTTATTGAAAAGGTAACATCGAACTTATTATCGAATGCTGTAAAATATGCTCCAAAAGAAAGTGAAATTATATTCGATGTCAATCTTCAAGATGATGTATTGGTGTTATCTATAGTAAATTCTAGCGATCGCGTTGGCAGAAAAGACTTGAGTAAGCTGTTTCAGCGATTCTACCAAGACAACAAACTATCTGATGGTGTTGGTGTTGGCTTGGCATTGGTTAGAGATTTAGTCAACTTGTCTAAAGGAAGCATTATTGCGAATAATATTGATGACAATAAAATTCAATTTACAGTAACACTTCCCATTAAGAAAGAAGCCTTTAGTAATGAAGAAATCATTGAGAACACAAAAGAGACTCTTAATGAGTCTGTACAAGAGACATCAGAAATTTTAGTCACCGATAAACCTACACTTTTAGTTGTAGAAGATGAACCAGACATACGTGCTTTTATCGTTTCTAATTTCAAAAACAATTACCACTTAATTGAGGCGACCAATGGTGAATCTGGTATAGAAAAAGCACGCAAACACATGCCAGATCTTATTATAAGCGACATTATGATGCCAAAGAAAGATGGTATTGAACTCTGTAATGCATTAAAATATGATGAAATTACAAGTCATATTCCAATCATCTTATTAACGGCAAAAGTAGGTAACGCTAATGAAATTACGGGCTTAAAAACAGGAGCTGATGCCTACGTTACCAAACCTTTTAATAGCGAAAAATTAAAGTTGAAAGTCGATAATTTAATCGAAACCAGACGACAATTACAAAAACACTTCAGTAAAAATTTTAGCATTACACCAGAATTTGCTATTACCTCTACCGAAAACGATTTTCTTCAAAAAATAAAAGACGTCTTAGACGAATACCTAACGGATCCAAACCTTACTAGTGAAAAGTTTAGTGAGAAACTACAAATGAGCAGAACGCAACTCCATAGAAAGATGAAAGCAATCTTTGGTTTATCTACCACTGAATTTATTCGTTCACAACGCTTAAAACTATCGCTCGAATTATTAAAAAATTCGGATGCTACAGTATCTGAAATTGCGTATCAAATTGGTTTTAATTCTCCTTCCTATTTTATAAAATGTTTCAAGGACACGTACAAGACAACTCCTAAAGAACACCCTTCTTAAGCACTATATCACAATTATTCAGTCAATTACAAACATCTTTCAACACAATGAAACACCTGTTATATGTTTTGAAACATAATTGATATGATGTATTCAAGCTTCACTATAATTTTACACCTACACTAATTAAGTAGAATTTTTTGAGATGGAAAATCCCATTAAGGACAAACCAAAAGATGATAAAATATATCTCAATATAGACCATTTAAAAAAGGGAAACTATCAGCTTGAAATTCTACTAAATAATAAGGTCATCAAATCTATCAAGATTACTAAATAATATTTAAGACGCTATTAATCAGTTGTGAAAAGGGAAGTAAGTTGAAATAATCCTGAGTTAGTCATTATTTCCCTTTTCTTTTTATTAAAAGACGAGATCTGATAATGAATGAGATTTTTCAAAATACAGATGCTATAAAGGCTATTATTACAACGTTCCTATTTCAAGGTGCATTTGTATTTATTGGCTTATATATGTTATTAGTTTATATCCAAGTAAAGAAAAAAGACTATTTACTATATGGAATTTATGCTCTTCTATTTGCTGGCTATTTTTTTATAAAAATAGATTTAATGCTAGAGCTAAGATTATTTACAGATAATGTAGACCTAGAATTTAGCTTCTTATTACCCTTATTGTTTTTGCTAACTGGTCTGTATGTGAAATTTATTAATGTTTTTGCAGAAATAAAATCTCACCATGCAAGATTTTCTAAAGAAGTAGACATGTTTACGGTACTCATGTATGTGCTAGCAACAGTGACTTTTTTGTATTTGCTTATAACCAAAGACTCAGAAAACGTTGTTAAATACCAATCTTACATTTTTATACCGCTTCATCTATATTCCGTATATGCTGTAATTAGAGCTTTTATTGTCATTAAATCAAAACTAAGGTATTACATCTTGGTAAGTAATATATGCCTTATTTCTCTAACTATTTTAGGCATGTACTCTGCTTCAACAGCTGTTTATATCCAAGGTGTACATGCCAATAATTTATTTGGTTTCTATAATTTTAATGCATCGCAACTAGGGGTTTTCTTAGAAATGCTTTGTTTTTCTTTAGGTTTAGGATATAAGTTTAATTTAATTGAAATTGAAAAAGACAAAATCAAAAAATTAGATGAGTTTAAAACTAAACTTTACAATAATATCTCACACGAATTTAAAACCCCATTAACACTAATTTCTGGTCCTGTTGAAAATCAATTAGCGAAACCAAATATTTCCGAAGATGATAAAGAGCAATTGAACCTTATTAAAAGAAACTCAAAACGCTTATTAAATTTAGTCAACCAATTATTAGACCTTTCAAAATTAGAATCTGGAAATTTAAAGCTCAATGTATCGCAAGGTAATATTACAATATTATTAAAACAGTTAGTTAAATCTTTTGAGTATAGCGCTCAAGAAAAACAAATCAAATTCTCTTACAATATTGCCACGATGGATGATGTTTGGTTTGATCCTGATGTTATTGAGAAAATCGTTACCAACTTACTTTCTAATGCGATAAAATACACCCCTATTAATGGTAAAATTACGTTTGATGCTAACTTAAATGAAAACTTTATAACAATTGCTATAGTGAATAATGGGAATAAATTAAAAGACGATGAACTTCCAAAATTATTTCAGCGCTATTACCAAAATAATAAGCTAAACGAAGGTGTTGGTATAGGACTGTCCTTAGTAAAAGAGTTAGCTGTTTTATCTCATGGTAATATTATAGCACATACTATGAATTCTGATGATATTCAGTTCACAGTAACTTTGCCTTTAGCGCTCTCCTATTTTGGTGCTACAGAAATTTCTCAGCAACCAATTCTAGATCTAACACATGAAGAACTTAAATATTCGGAAAAACACATAAATTCTGCACATATAGAACATAATCAAAAACCTATTTTATTAATCGTTGAAGATGATAACGACATCAGAACTTTTATTCACTCTATTTTTAAAGAAGACTATAAACTTTATGAAGCTTGTAATGGTAAGGAAGGTATAGAAAAAGCTATAAAACTTATACCAGATATTATCATTAGCGATATAATGATGCCTATTAAAAATGGGATCGATATGTGCAACACCTTAAAAGAAGATATAAAAACAAGCCACATACCTATTATTCTACTAACGGCAAAATCTGGTGACAAAAATGAAATACAAGGTTTAAAATCTGGCGCTGACGCATACGTCACAAAACCTTTTAATGTTGAAAAACTTAAAATACGAGTACAACAAATTGTTGCTAATAGAAACACACTCCACAAATATTACAGTAAAAATAATGCTCTAGACTTCCATGGTATAAATGTTTCTCACACAGAAGATCATTTTTTTCAAAAACTACAAGAAGCTGTAAAAGAAAATGTACTACAACCCGATTTTACATCAAAGCAATTAAGTGATTTAATGCTAATGAGTAGAATGCAACTACACAGAAAACTGAAATCGCTTACAGGTTTATCTACTACAGAATTTATTAAAAAAGAACGTATGAAAGTCGCGGTTAGTTTATTAGAACAATCGGATAGTACAATTTCAGAAATTGCTTACCAAACGGGTTTCAATACATCTTCCTATTTTATAAAATCTTTTAAGTCAATTTACAATTGCACCCCTACCGAATTCGCTTCAAACACCTTAAAACAAGCAACTTAATCACACTGTTACATAAGTACAACACTTTGTTACATAAGTGCAATCCCGTTATCAGTTAACGATCTAATTTTAGAGTATTAAAGTTATTAAATAATCGATTTGTCTATTTGAAAAAGTACAAAATGATAACAAAAGGACATACGCTTAATAAAAAAGTAGAAAACATATATATCAATTTAGATCACTTAAAAAGGGGAGACTATTTTATAAAGATTGTGCTTAATAGCAATGTTGTTAAATCTATAAAAATCAAGAAATCATGAATACTATTTTAAAGCGATTCTATTATTTGTTACTTCCATTACTGTTGCTCTGTTACGGGTGCAAAACAGATAAAAAACCAGTTATAGAAATTACAACCAATAACATGGAAATACAAACTGTTGATTCTATTCCTTCTGGTTGGAATACATTCAGCTATAAAAATCAATCTCAGGAAACACACTTTATAGTATTTGAAAAATATCCTGATGGCATAAGTGCTGCCGACACAAAAGCAGACGTATTTCCTGTATTTGATAAAGGCATGACCTTGATTAATGAAGGAAAAACAGAAGAAGGTCTCGCCGCCTTTGGTAATTTACCTCCTTGGTTTTTTAACGTTGTTTTTACTGGAGGTATTGGTTTAACCTCGCCCAATACAACCTCAGAGTCTACTATATATTTAGAACCAGGAAACTACTTAATGGAATGTTATGTAAAAATGCCTAATGGCAAGTTTCATTCTGTAATGGGTATGTTTAAAGAAATACGTGTTACAAATCATAAGAGCGCGATAGAAAAACCACGACCAACCATAGATCTCAATATATCTAGTGCCAATGGTATCACAGCAAATACGTCTTACACTAAAGGACAGCACACTATTGCCGTAACATTTACAGATCAAAAAGCACATGAACACTTTTTAGGGCATGATATTCATTTAGTCAAATTAAGTAACGAAGCCAACTTAGAAGAATTAAATCGTTGGATGAATTGGACCAACCCAAAAGGTTTTATATCACCTTCTCCTAAAGGAGTCACTTTTTTAGGAGGTATTCAAGAAATGCCAACAGACAACACCGGTTATTTTTCAACAAATCTGACGCCAGGTAACTATGCGTTTATTGCCGAAGTACCTAGCCCAAAACAAAAAAATATGCTAAAGCTATTTACGGTAAAACAATAAAGACTTTAAGACATGAAACCTCAATTAAAATTTATACTAACAATAAGCCTCTTTTGCTTAATCATAGCTTGTAACAACAATAATACTCAAACAAATAGTATTGCTTACAGTACTAATGATTCAAATGTTGCAATTCAAGTCACCATGGAAGGCAAATCATTTGAAATAAAGCAAAATCAATTAATACCACAAATACAAACCAAGTTTCAAAACGATTCAATTCTGCTTGTTTTTAGGGATAATGATAATCCGTTACAACTCAACTTTAACCTCTTTCATACAGATATTTTACAAAAAGGCTCAGCAACATACAACATTCCAAATGTGAATTCAGAAAAACAAACTGTTGATCTCAACCTCTTTAATAAAGATAGAGATGTAAAGCAAATGAATAAACGCATCATATTTAGAAAAGGAACCATCAATATTTCTAAAATCACACCAAAAGGACTACGGATGACCTTTGAAGGAGAAGGCAGTGGAATGATGGAGTATGGTAGGAGCTTTCCAATTTCAGGACACATAAACGTTACATTTTAAAAACAACAAATCTTATGGAATCAGCAAAAACAAAAACAACATCTTCAGAAGGTAAAACAATTGCCATCATTGCCTATTTAACTATTATAGGACTCATTATTGCTTTTGTGATGAATAATGACAAAAAAGATGATTTTGCAAAATATCATATTACCCAATCTTTAGGCTTAGCCATAACAGGTCTTGCTTTGGGCATCATTGGACTTGTACCAATATTAGGTTGGCTCATTAACATCATTGGTGTCTTTGTTTTACTCTATATGTGGATTATGGGATTTATAAATGCCATTAACGAAAAAGAAAAACCTGTTCCCCTTTTAGGCACACATTATATAAAATGGTTTAACAATTTATAATCACATTTATTATGAAAACGAAACACATACTATTGATGATTTTCAGCCTCTTCATGGTCGTAAATGTAGACGCTCAAATCTTGAAAAAAATAAGAAAAAAAGCAGAACAAGCTGCCGAACGTACCATTTTAAAAAAAACGGATCAGGTTGTCTCAAAGAAAACAGAAAAAACCATAGATGATGCTACAACAACAAACAAGTCTAAAAAAAGAAGTCGTAAAAATTCAAAAGAACAAATCGAATCTGAATCAACAAATTCAGCACTAGAGCTTAACACCAAATATAAAACAGACTTCTACAAGGAAGATGTTGTTCTTAAAATACATGAAAATGGAAATAGCAATCAGACACAATATTTTGATGCAGAAGAAGTTGCTGTACGATTAGAATCTAACAAAACACCTAAACCAGGTTATACAGACAGTGAAGGATTTATATATGCTTATAATGACAAAGCACAAGCTTACAACAAATCTTCACTAATAGCATCAGGAGGTCAAGGAATGATGATGCCAAACATGATGTTAGAAATGCTAAAGCTACCTCCAGAACCATTTATGGCAAACACACAAAAGCAAATGGATAAAAATATAACCCCAAATCCGTTTAATGGTTTTGTAGAATTTGCCTTTATATACAAACCCGAACATTTTAGATATGAGGATTTTAAAGAAAGTAAACAATCCTTAAGAGGAAAAAGCTATACAAAGTTTGAATTTCTAAACGAGCCCGGCTATGAAGGTAGTTATGTGATTTTTGATGACAACGATCGTCTTATTGAAATATATACCAATAAATCAGATACAAAACAGTCTATGAGTGCTTTTGACATGGACATGATGCCGCCTGGAGAAAGTCTAATTATTTACGAATACACACCTGTAGAAGTCAATCTACCACCAGCTAGAGAAGTAAAATCTCGTGGTCAAGATATGATGGGAATGGTAATGGGATCTTTTAAAAAAGATGAAAATTCAGAAAATATAAATAAAGACGATTATGATACTAGTAATTCAAAAGGTCAAGTAAAATCTGCCAGAAATGCATTAAAAAATAACAAAGTTACTGCAAAAATGTTACCCGATTCTTATGATTTTGATTGGCAATTTGAAACCGAAATATTGATGGCTTCAAGAAAAAAAGAAGCCATAGATATGACTTTCTTAATTAAAGAAAATGCAAACTATCAAGCAACAAAAATGGTAGATAACAAATCAAAAAACAAAGGTAATGCTACCATGCTATTTGATTCAAATCTTAATATTATGGTCATGTTTATGGAGACTCAAGGCCATAATTTTTTTCAAATGTATCCTATTCCAGAACTTAAAAATACTAATGACAAACCAAATTTTAAAATTACAGATTTAGCTTCAAAAACCATATTAAACTACAATTGCAAAGGCCTACAGCTTGAAGACGACAAGTATATTATAAAAATGTACCATACTATAGAAGCACCTATAAAACTTAGTCATTTCATGAACTTTAATGGCGTAAAAAACATGGATTTACCAGACATAGATCCCAAAATTCTATCCCAATTCTCTAATGGTTTAATTATGGAAATGGAAATGATTGATAAAAATAAATCTAAGAATAATATAAGTATAACAGCAAAATCTCTAGACAAGAAACCTACAACGATAAGTAAAAAAGATTATCAATCAATGAATTTACTCTCTGGATTTAAAAATTAATAAACAAAACCACGTTATGAAAACAAATTTTATAAAAATCATATTGACGGTCATAGTACCCACAATGTTGCATACCTGCTCAAGTAGTGATGACATCACTAATGACGACGACCCACAATCTCAAAGTAATTATATGTATTACAGCATAACAGGTAGTGCTGTTAATCACTCATTTACTATTTCAGAATCTCAGGAAATTGAAAATGATAACATAACGATACTTGGACACGTATATAATGAAGGAACAACACAAGTTGCAAGTTTAGTGTTTGCAAGGTCATTACCTGGTGATGATTTTAAGGAGATTTATATGACACTTCCTACTAATATAGGTGAATTTGCTCTTGGTGAAATTGAAACAGGATCAACCGGTAATATAACAGAGGAACCTATTTTTAATATGAAATTTTTGTTTGGAGAACTATATGCTTTCTATGATGGTGATAATGATGGTGATAATGATTTGCTTACTCATTTACTTTCAAAAAATATTAGTCTAACAATTACTGAATATGAAGAAACCTATAATGATTTTGGAATTTTAACACTTGGACATATTAAAGGGAGTTTTGAAGGGCAGGCATATTACAAAGCCTATACCGGTCCAACTTCTGAGCCAGAAGAATTACTACACTCTGTCACAGGTAGCTTTGAATACACGATACCTAACAATAACTTGTAAAATAATCTTAAATATTTAATCATGAAAAAAATCCATTTATTAATTACAGCCATAATTATTATCACATTTTCTCTTACAGCGTCAGCTCAATCAGACACAAAAATAGGAGCACTATTAGGTTATGGTACCGAAATTAAAACTATAGGTTTAGGTGCTAATGCTGAGTTTCCAATAATGGAAAAATTAACCATTTCACCATCGTTTATTTATTATTTACCTAAAGATGAAAGCGGTATAAAAATAAACTGGTTTGAAGTTAATGCCAATGCCAACTATTACTTTCTAGATGAAGAAAACATTAATGTTTACGGTATTGCAGGTCTTAACTACTCTAGTATTAAAGTAAAATACGAAAACAGCTTTGGATTAGGAGGTGATTTCTCTAGTAGTGATGGTCGTATAGGGCTCAACTTAGGCGCAGGTGCCAATTTTAACATCGGAAGTAGCATCACCCCTTTCGCAGAAATAAAATACGTCATAATAGATGGTGGCAGCTTGTTATTGCAGGCGGTGTAAAGTTTAATTTATAAATCCTATCATATGAAACCTATATTGCCTACAATAAAACTCTTATTGCTCTTATCGTTAGTTACGATGTCTTGCAGTAAAAATAATGATGATTCTAATGATACTCCACAACAACTTATTTATATCAATTATAGTGTCACAGGCAACCAAGTAAACGATACGTTCAATATTGTGACTGATAATATCAGTGATCCAAGTGTAATTGCTGTAGCTAATATTTTTCCTGAGAGCAATTCTCAAACCTTAAAGAAGGCCGTAATCGTTTATAACGATATCAATCAATCTATTAATGCTTCATTAAGTATTCCTGCAAGAACAGGTTTGACTGAAGTGTTAGATGGTCATACAGATTTCGATTTACTTTTTGGATTTAATGATTTAGAATTAGGTCTAGAAGCCAAATCTATTTCTGTAGAAGTTCTGCAAATTGAACATAATGATATTTATGTTACTAGTATAAAGGGATCTTTCCAAGGAATTGCTGTTAATAAAGTCAATATCAATGGCGATGAAATTGAAGAAACTTACATTGTAGATGGAGAGTTTGAGTATAATGCGTACAGCAACAATTGACACTTTATAAAAACAAATACACTACTAAAAAGACACTTTTAACCCGACTTAAAAAAAACATATCACACATTTATTAATTAAATAAATACATATTATGAAAACTTTAAAAATTACTATTTTATGCACATTACTGAATCTATTTGGCTTTTCCCAAACGATTCACACCGTTGACAACCGAGATCAATCTGGAGCCCAATTTACAGATTTGCAAACTGCTATAAATACAGCTAGTACAGGAGATATAATTCAAGTGCACCCTTCTCCTAATTCTTATGAGTCTATAACTATTGATAAAACGCTCACTATTATGGGGCTTGGTCACAACTCTGATGTTACTGGAGGCGAAATTGCTAGCCTTAATACCATTACGTTTATTAATAATTCAGCTGGTTCACAAATAAAAGGTTTATCAATTAACAATATAAAGTGCGGTACATCTAGTACTAGTCCCGATCAAACCAATATGCACATTATTAACAATCGTATTAGATCTAATGTTACCGGATCTACTACTGATAACCTTAGTGATGGGTGGATTATTGAAGGCAATTATTTTTCAAGTACTAGCACTAATATAAACTCTCAAACAGGGACTAACAATTGGCAAATAAAGAATAATTTTTTAAGAGGTTCCATTACTAATCTCAATAATACTTCTATCGTTACAAATAATATATTTCTTACCACATTTAGTTCTGAAACATTTTTCTCTTATTGCTCTAACACATTAGTAAATAACAATATTTTTTTATCTACAGGGACTCTAACAGAAATAGGCCTATATAGTTCTACAATAACGTTTGTAAGTAATATAACCTACAGCTATTACGGCGCTACTATTAGTCCGTTATCAGGAAGCAATAATTTAGATAATACCAATCCCTTATTTGAAAACGTGCCATTTGAATCTGTAACTGATTTTTATATTAACGACTTTAATTTAGCTAGTGGATCACCAGGAATCAATGCAGGAAGCGATGGAACAGATATAGGTCTTTATGGAAATAACTTTGCGTTTGATCCCAATGGAAGACCTAATCTTACTCCATATGCGGAAAGTATCACCATTACAAATAGTGTTGTTGCTCCAGGACAAACACTTAATGTAGACTTTACTGCAACACAAAAACAATAGTAATGAAACGTATTTTACTCATCCTGATTTGCACTATAGGCGCATTTTGTAATGGCTGGAGCCAGATTACAGATGCCGAATATTTTATAGACCTAGATCCTGGTGTTGGGAATGCCAATGAATTAGCAGTTACTTCTGGCAATACTATTAGTTCAAACTTTAGTATACCAACCAATGGATTAAGTAATGGATTGCATGTACTCCATATCCGAGTTAAAGGTACTAACGATATATGGAGTATGTATTATCGTGATTATTTTTACATACATACTATAGAAATTCCACCTGTAGGCTCAAACTTAAGTGAAGCTGAATACTTTATCGATACCGATCCTGGTGTTGGCAATGGCACTTCCTTATCTATTACACCTGATCAAACACTCAATGACACCTTTAATATTCCAACTGCAGGTCTCGATAATGGCTTACATGTATTACATATACGTGTAAAAGATTTAGACCATAATTGGAGTTTGTTCTACAGAGATTACTTTTATATTCAAACCATCTCTAATGTTGTTTCATCACCTATAACAGCTGCAGAATACTTTTTTGATACTGATCCAGGAATTGGTAATGGTGTATCAATTCCAATAACCGAAGGTTTTACAATTAATGAAACTTTAGCCATACCCGTTCCTGAAGATATGACCGATGGCAATCATTATTTATATCTTAGAGTAAAGAATATGGATAATAACTGGTCTGCATACATATTTGAACTCTTTAATGTAGACAGTAGTTTATCGGTAGAGAATTTAGACCATACAAATTTTAAGGTTTTTCCTAACCCAACACATACGATATTAAATGTTCAATTTCATACAGATGTAAACTATTCATTACAACTGTTTGATATACATGGAAAAAAACTCATTCATACAACAACCAATAGTAGACTTGAAAAAATGGACTTTTCAAATTATCCTAAAGGGATGTATTTACTGCACATAATAGAACAAAACACTAATAAACGTTCTGTTGCTAAAATCATTAAATCATAGAATTCAAGAGTTAAAGAGTTAGTAGCCTTTCAAAAAAAGCTTCGCTATCGAAGCTTTTTTTTATGCCATTGAGTGAAATCTAGACATAGCACCTTTATTACTATCATTAACCTATAACTTAGAAAAGTGTAATAATTATGATTTTAATTCTTGAAGGACCAATCGTAATTCTCCATAAGAATATTTATCATCTATTTGATGTTTTAAATCTGAAAGGTTTTCGAAAGTAAGAGTTGGGATAATCGCTTTTAATTCTTTATAATGTGTTGAAGACATTAAATCCGTAATTTTCACTTCACCTGAAGCAATAAAATCCGCTAGATGTCCAAATATAGTATTAGAATTTAATTCACGTTCTAAGGCAATTTGATCAATTGATTTTCCCGATTTAAATAAATCTAAAGATATCTTCTTGGTATCCCCTTTTCGTTTTTTAGGTTTTAATTCATCAAATACAGAATGATCATTAGAAGTTTCAATATCATTTTCATTACAATAATCCGTTATAACTTTTAATATGTCTGCTCCATATTTTTCAATTCTCGTTTTACCCATACCATGAACCTCTTTCAATTCTTGTTTAGAAGTTGGTAGTAATTCACACATGGCATATAACGATTTTTGTGTAAAAATTTGAAAATGAACTAAGCCTTCACGTTTAGCAATTTGATTTCTTAATTCTCGTAATAATTCAAACAGTTCAACATTGGTTGTACCATCTATAATTGTTTTACGCTGTTTTTTGGGCTTTTCTTTACCTAAGAATACTGATTTTGCTCTTAAGCTTAAAAATGTATCTGTATTGAAACCATCAGTTAAACCTTCAAAGTAAGAAAGCTTAGTTTCTAATAGTTCCTCTAAAGTATCTAATTGCTTATCAATATCTTTTTGAATGGCTTTGTTATCAGTAGAAAAATTTAACCCTTTTAAAGGAGCTTCTATAGTTGAAGTCGTTTGATCTTTAAAATAACCCAAGGCTTTTTTAAACCGTTGTTGCACCACTTCGCTCAGCTCAGGAATGTCTTTAAGGTTGACTAAAGTTTGTAATTGTGATTTAAAACCATTACTTATTTTAAGAAGATTTGTTACACTATCTTTAATAGTAATAATCGGAGCTTCTATTGTACCTTCAATACTACCTCTGTTTTTATAATAAATATCTAAAACACGATTAGCAGGATAGATAAAACCATAAAAATTGAATACTTCTGAAATTAAATCTAATTGATAATTACGTTTTGATTCCAATAAAATAGAATCATTAGGTTGATTTTCTTCTGCCTTCTTATTAAATTCAATAACATTATAATCACTAATTATTTGATTCGATTCAATTTTACTTTTTAAAACCAAACCTTCTAATGATTTACAACGACTCAATGCCACATAAGTTTGTCCGTGAGCAAAAGCTCCCTGAGCATCAATAATTGCTTTTTCAAAAGTTAATCCCTGACTTTTATGAATTGTAATAGACCAAGCTAAGCGCAATGGAATTTGTGTAAAACTACCTATTTTATCTTCAGAGATGGCTTTGGTATCAGCATCAACGGTATATTTTATATTTTCCCAAGTTTCTAATTTTGTAGTAATATTAAAATCGTCATCCGGACAGTGTACAATAACTTCATCCTTTTCTAATAATATCACCTTTCCTATTTTACCATTAAAGTATCGTTTTTCTTGAGAGCTATCATTTTTAATAAACATAACCTGTGCTCCAACTTTTAACTCTAATGTTTCTTTATTAGGAAAAGAATGCTCTGGAAAAGTCCCTTCAATAATGGCTTTATATGTCCATGTTTTGCCTTTCAACTTATCTAACTCTACCAAATTAGTTTGTCGTGCTTTATTATTATGTGTGGTTAGGGACACATACCCATCATCTTCATTGGGTTCAAAATCTGGTAAAAACCGTTTGTTTAATTCTTCGGCTAAAGCAATGCTTAAATTATTATTCCTGATTTCATTCAAAATATTAATAAACAGCGGATTTTCTTGTCTATAAATATGTTTTAATTCTATAGTAATAGGATTACAATTTTGGTAAGAAATACTACTAAAAAAGAATGCATTCTTATAGAAGGGCTGTAGAAGTCTCCACTCATGATCCTTTATCACTGGAGACAATTGTTGTAAATCACCAATCATTAACAACTGTACGCCGCCAAATACTTTATTCCTATCCTTGTAACGTCTTAAGGTTTTATCTATACCATCTAGTAAATCAGCTCTAACCATACTAATCTCGTCAATGACCAATAAGTCTAAAGACTTAATTATATCTATTTTAGTTTTGCTGAATTTTCGTTTGAAACTTGATGAGGACATTTCATCATTTGGTAAAATAGGTCCAAACGGCATTTGAAAAAAAGAATGAATTGTAACACCTTTAGCATTGATGGCAGCTACTCCTGTAGGAGCAACAATGACCATTCGTTTATTTCCCTGAAGTTTTAGTTTATGTAAAAAGGTAGTTTTACCAGTACCAGCCTTTCCTGTTAAAAAGACATTTCTATTAGTATTGTTTACAAACTTCCATGCTAAATCTAATTCTAAATTTTCTTTCATAATTCAATTCCAAATAAAGAATGAAGATAATAAAAAAGGTTAATTGATTTACTTCACGATAGATTCTAAAACAAAAAACCCTTACTAGATATCTAGTAAGGGTTTTCAAAAAAGGCGGCG
>NZ_JAYJLF010000023.1:0-24236 GCF_036903175.1 Winogradskyella sp. ECml5-4
TTTCAATGCTAAAATAAAAGCGTTCAGGGCACAGTTTAGAGGGGTCAAGAATGTGGAATTCTTTCTGTTTAGATTAACTACAATCTTTGCTTAAACACAACTTTTGATCTTGATCCATGTTTTAACTATTTTTTTTGTTAGTTTATTTTCTAAATAATCGCTTATCTTAAAGTGTGAGTTACGTTTAGACCAAAAAAAAAAGTTAAGCATTACGCTTAACCTTTTTTTAGTGACCAGTCTGGGGCTCGAACCCAGGACCCTCTCCTTAAAAGGGAGATGCTCTGCCAACTGAGCTAACTAGTCATAATGTTTTTCTCTAACGAGGGTGCAAATATATAAGCTTTCTTTAATTTAACAACACTTTTTTAAATTTTTTTTTTGTTTTTTTGTTGTGAACAAACCTATGGGTTTAATAATCAATTTATAAGTGTTATGATTATAGTTTTAATAGGATATATGGGATCGGGAAAATCAACTATTGGTAAGGAATTGGCTACGGATTTGAAGTACAGTTTTTTAGATTTAGATGCGTACATTTCTGATAAAGAAGATAAATCGATTTCCGAAATATTTAAAACAAAGGGAGAGATTTATTTTAGAAAAAAGGAAACGGAATATTTAACCGAAATTTTAAATTCTTCTAAAAACCTTGTGCTAGGATTAGGTGGAGGTACACCTTGTTATGGAGAAAACATGAAACTTATGGTAGAGCACCCTAATTTGAAGTCGTTTTATTTAAAGCTTTCAATTCCTCTATTAACAACCCGATTATTCTTAGAACGCGAAAATAGACCCTTAATAAGTAGCATAAATTCTGAAGATGATTTAATGGAGTTTATTGGCAAACATTTATTTGAGCGTTCACATTATTACAGTCAGGCGCAATACACGTTAAATACAGACCATAAAACCCCTCAGGAAGTTTTAGAAGAACTTTTAGTTTACTTAATCTAAATAGGCCTCGTAAGGTTGTTTAGATAAATTTACATGAACATGTTCAAATAAAGATGTAGAAAGTGAAATACCTTTAAAGTCGGCCTTAACAGGATATTTTTTATGATTTCGATTAACCAAAACAGCAGTTTTAAACTGTTTGAGTGGCACATCTAAAAAGTGTTTAATGCCATATATTAAAGTGCTACCAGAGTTTAATACATCATCAATTAATACCAACGATTTATTGGTGTAACTTTCCTTACTAATAGATGTTTTAATAGGTTCTGTTGGTACCGCTTTATTTATGGTGACTTTGCATAAGGTAGATTCTATATCAGAGATTTTATCTAAATTAGATTTTATTTTCTTTGCTAATAGATAACCATTGTTCTCAATACCTGCAATAATGAGTTCTGTCTCATTGGCATTACTTTCATAAATTTGATAAGCAATTCGTTTTATTTTATGCTCTATTTCTTTATGACTTAAAATGGTGTTTTTAGTTAGTGCCATAGCTGCTCTTTACAAGATTTAAAAATTACAATAAGCGACAATTTGTAGCTTAACAATTTAAGTTGACTGTAATTAAGGTAAGTCAAATGCCTCTTAAAGGCTTTCAAAGATAAAAAACAGTTCTTTACCTTGTCTTTCTTTTATAGAATTAATTGATGGTTCTAGAATTTTTATTTTAAACTTATTCTTAAAAAGTGATTTATATTCAGCTTTATTTCCGCCAAAAGGAGGTCCTTCCTCCGTTAATTCAAAATTAAATAATAAGCCAACAAGTTTTCCCTTAGGTTTTAATAAGTGATGCATCTGTTCAACATACTGTTGTCTTAAGATTGGGTTTAGTGCACAAAAAAAGGTTTGTTCAATAATAAGATCAAAGTTGTTACTTAATGTAAAAAAGTCAGCATTTAAAAGTTGGTCTTGAGGAAATTTAGGAACGCGATTTTTTAAATTATCTAAAGGCTGTTGAGCAAAATCCAAAACATAAACATTTTTAAAGCCCTTATTCCATAAATATTCGGCTTCATAACTATTACCAGCACCAGGAATTAGAATTTTTAATGATTTATCCTTTAATTGATCAATGTAAGTTTTAAGCGGAGTAGAGATGGCGCCAATATTCCAACCAATTTGGTTGTTGGTATATCTATTTTCCCAGTAATTTTTGTTTAAGTTATCCATGTTAAAAAAAGAGTAAGTTATTCTTCTTCTTCGTTATAAAAATCATCAATATCGCGTCTGTCTTTTTTAGTAGGACGTCCTACACCTTTCTTTCTGTAGTAGTCTTTACTATATTTTAAAAGCTCTTTAGCTTCAAAAGCAGACTTTGGTGTTGTATCTGTTCTGTATAGGTCAACTAATTTAGCTCCTACACGATTGGGAGGTAAATCATTAACGGTAAGCTGATATATAATTTGATCCTTTCTAAGTTCTATTTTATCTGTTGGAAAAACTTCTCTAGATGGTTTTATTGCTACGCCATTAACTTTTACTTGTCCTTTTTTACAAGCTTTTGTCGCAATACTTCGTGTTTTGTAATATCTCACGCACCATAAATATTTGTCAATTCGCATATCTTAATTTACTAAAAACTACGTTAATGTTGTAGTACAAAAATATTATATTATTGTATCTTGCGCCTTAAAAATATGCAATAATGAATTTTGTGTGTTAACTTACTGATGGTTAAACATGAACAATATATATTTCTATGAAAATTAAAACTTTAAAAATTACCCTTTTTTTATTCACTCTAATAACAGTCTTTATCTCTTGTAGTAGTGATGACGATACAGGAACAGCTATTGTCATTGCAGATAGAACAGAACAACAGGTTATAGATGATGCTGCTATTGTAAATTATCTTGAAACACATTATTACAATTCTAGCTTTTTTGAGACTGGTTCAAATCATAAATATTCGGACATCATAATTTCAGAATTACCTTTAGATGTTAACGGAAATCATGTAAATCCAGACAACGAAACCGTTCTTATGGATGTTGTAGAAACACGTACAGTAACTTATTTTGAAACAGAGTACAAATATTATGTTTTAAGTTTAAATCAAGGAGGTGGTGGTGCACCTAAATTTACAGATGCTTTGCGTGTAAGATATGAAGGAAGCTCTGTAAATGAAGAAGCAGGAGGAGAGGAAGAAGTTTTTGAATCTTCAGCTACACCAATAGAATTAAACTTGCAGTCGGATGGTTTTACAGTTGCTGGGACAATAAAGGCATGGCAACTTGTTTTACCTACATTTAAAGCAGGTTTTGTAGATGGTTTAGTAGATGGTGTTGTTAACTATACTGATTTTGGATTAGGTGTAATGTTTATACCTTCTGGTTTAGCTTATTTTTCTGCTATTACCACAGGTTCTACTTATGATAATCTTATTTTTAAGTTTGAATTACTTCAATATGAAGTTGTAGATCATGATAATGATGGAATTCCATCTTATATAGAAGACTTAGATGGAGATTTAGACGTAGAAGATGATAATACGGACGAAGATTCGTTTTCTAATTTTATTGATAATAATGATGATGGTGATAGTGTTTTAACAATAGATGAATTGATTCCAACAACATATACTGTAGATACAAATATGGGAGAAGTTGAGCCAGTTTTAGCGGCAAATGAGTTTGAACGTAGTAGATCTGTTAATGATGGTGTAATTACAATTAACACAGTAACTATTGCAGATTCTAATAATGATGGTATTCCAGATTATTTAGACGCAACAATTGAAATTAATTATAACGAACAATAATTTTTAAAGAAATTTAGTTCAGTAAAAAGTAAAAAAAAGCCGCTCATTTATTGAGCGGCTTTTTTATTTCATTAAGTTTATAATCCTATAGATAAACTTAGAATTAATTGATCTGGTCTTGTATCAATTCTACTTACTGCACCAGCTCCAATATTGTTGTTTATAAAAGTTGCTTCGTTAGTATTAAATCCTCTTTCGTATCTAAGATCTATACCTATTTTATTGAAGTTAACTCCAATTCCAAAATTTAATCCTACAGAAAAATCATCATTAACGTTGTCAATAGAAATACCTTCAAATTCGGTGTCTAATATGTATTGAAACGAAGGTCCTGCAAATACACTCAATGGGCCTAGCACTTTAATACCAACTAATACCGGAGCATCAATTTTTTTAACCGAAAACACATTGCTATTATAGTCACTTTTTGTTGCTGTATAAACCAACTCAGGTCTTAAATAAAGCTTGTTTCCTATTTTTCCAAAAACACCAATATGATAGCCTACGTTGCGATCAGGGTTTTTGGCATTATCACCAATAGATTCAAAATAATCTCCGTTAGCACTGTAATTTAAACCTCCTTTAAAACCAAATAAACTTTCATTTTGTGCATTAATGCTAAATCCAATAAAAGCTAAAATTACAGTTAGGGTAACCGATTTTTTCAAATGTTTCATAATGTTCGTTTTTAAGATTAAACATGTGTAATATCAAAAACGTTGCCAAAATGAAGTTATTTTCTTTTCAATACTTTTTTAACAGCATTTTGAATGGCATCACTATTCAATCCATATTTTTCCATGAGTTGCGCTGGAGTACCCGATTCACCAAAAGTATCGTTTGTAGCTACAAATTCTTGAGGTGTTGGATGATGTTGTGCTAAAACTCTAGCAACACTTTCTCCTAAACCACCAAGATAATTGTGCTCTTCGGCAGTAACAATACAACCTGTTTTAGCCACAGAGTCTAAAATAGCTTTATCATCTAAAGGTTTTATTGTGTGAATGTTTATCACTTCGGCAGAAATACCAGCTTCATGTAATGCTTTTGATGCTTCTAGAGCTTCCCAAACCAAATGCCCAGTTGCAACTATAGTTACATCTGTACCTTCAGTAAATTTAATAGCTTTACCAATTTCAAATTTCTGATCTGCAGGAGTAAAAATTGGAACAGACGGACGACCAAATCTTAAATATACAGGACCATCATAGTCTGCAATAGCTATAGTTGCTGCTTTGGTTTGATTGTAATCACATGGATTAATAACCACCATTCCAGGTAACATTTTCATTAATCCAATATCTTCTAAAATTTGATGTGTCGCTCCATCTTCACCTAGAGTTAAACCAGCGTGCGATGCACAAATTTTTACATTTTTACCTGAGTAAGCAATAGATTGACGAATTTGATCATAAACGCGACCTGTAGAGAAATTAGCAAAAGTTCCTGTAAAAGGGATTTTTCCACCAATGGTTAAACCAGCAGCAATTCCCATCATGTTAGCTTCTGCTATTCCAATTTGGAAAAAACGTTCTGGATTTTCTTTAATGAATTCGTCCATTTTTAAAGATCCAATTAAATCAGCACAAAGTGCTACAACATTAGGATTGGTTCTTCCAAGTTCTGCTAAACCAGCACCAAAACCACTTCTTGTATCTTTTTTTTCTGTGTATGTATATGTTTTCATAATAATGCCCATAAAAATGGGTATCTGTTTAATTAGACTTTTTTTAGTAATCTCCTAAAGTTTCAGGGTTTTGAGCTAAACCATTAGCTAGTTGCTCATCGTTTGGTGCTTTACCATGCCAAGCGTGTGTATGCATCATAAAATCAACGCCATTACCCATAACTGTGTGTAATAAAACACAAACAGGTTTCCCTTTTCCTGTTAAGGATTTAGCCTCTTTCATACCTTTTATAACAGCTTCAATGTCGTTACCTTTTTCAATATCTAAAACGGTCCAACCAAAAGCTTCAAATTTAGCTCTTAGACTGCCCATTGGTAAAACGTCATCTGTAGAACCATCAATTTGTTGTTGGTTTAAATCTATTGTAGAAATTAGATTGTCCACTTTTTTAGCCGAAGCATACATTATGGCTTCCCAGTTTTGACCCTCTTGAAGTTCACCATCACCATGAAGACTATATACTAAGTGATTATCATTGTTTAATTTCTTTGCTTGTGCTGCACCAAGTGCTACAGACATGCCTTGTCCTAAAGAACCAGATGCAATTCTGATGCCTGGTAGCCCTTCATGTGTAGTTGGATGCCCTTGTAAACGCGAATCTATAAGTCTAAACGTATTTAATTCTTCAACAGGGAAATAGCCAGACCTTGCCAATACACTATAGTATACAGGTGAAATATGTCCGTTGGAAAGAAAAAATAAATCTTCTCCAATTCCGTCCATGTCAAAACCATCTTTAGTTTCCATGAGCTCTTGGTATAGAGAAACAAAAAATTCGGCACAACCTAATGATCCTCCTGGATGGCCAGAGTTTACTTTGTGTACCATTCGTAAAATATCTCTACGAACTTGAGTAGTTAAATCAGTTAATTCTTTAATGTTTGGCATGTTATATTGCTTAAGTTTTATGCTACAAAAGTAACTTTTTACTAAGGGTTTTCAAAAGTTGAAAAGGTGCACTTATTAACGAATTGTATGATTTGCTAACAATTTTAATTGATTATTTGGATTTTATTAAGAAGTAATGTTTTTGAGTTATTTATATTTGCCATCTGACTTACAATTCGGGAAACAAACATGCTAAAATTATTATTGGTTAAACAAATGATTAATAGTAAACAACATGTGTCCACTGAAAAATAATAAGTACATACACATGAAATTTACAAGAGTAGCAAACGATAAAGAAACTAAAGCAAGAGCAGGATCTATTACAACAGATCACGGCACTATAGAAACTCCTATTTTTATGCCAGTAGGCACAGTGGCTTCGGTTAAGGGAGTGCATCAAAGAGAATTGAAAAATGATATTAACCCAGATATTATTCTAGGAAATACCTATCACCTTTATTTAAGACCTCAAACTCCAATTTTAGAACAAGCTGGAGGTTTGCATAAATTTATGAATTGGGATCGTAATATTTTAACAGATTCTGGAGGTTACCAAGTATATTCCATGTCTTCTAATAGAAAGATTAAAGAAGAAGGTGTAAAGTTTAAATCTCATATTGATGGTAGCTACCATGTGTTTACGCCAGAAAATGTGATGGAAGTACAGCGAAGTATTGGTGCCGATATTATTATGGCTTTTGATGAGTGTACACCTTATCCGTGTGATTATAACTATGCTAAACGTTCTATGCATATGACGCATCGTTGGTTAGAGCGTTGTTTAACACATCTAAAAAAGACCCCTTTTAAATATGATTATGAACAAACATTTTTTCCGATTGTTCAGGGAAGTACTTATAAAGATTTAAGACAACAATCTGCAGAATATATTGCGAATGCTGGTGCAGAAGGGAATGCTATTGGTGGACTTTCTGTGGGAGAACCTGCAGAAGAAATGTATGCCATGACAGATGTCGTGTGTAGCATTTTACCTGAAGATAAACCACGCTATTTAATGGGAGTTGGAACGCCAATCAATATATTAGAAAATATAGCGTTAGGTGTAGATATGTTTGATTGTGTAATGCCAACACGAAATGCTAGAAACGGCATGTTGTTTACGGCTCATGGTTCTATTAATATTAAGAATCTAAAATGGGCTGATGATTTTTCGCCAATAGATGAAATGGGTATTACATTTGTAGATACAGAGTATAGTAAAGCGTATTTAAGACACTTATTTTCTGTTAATGAATTATTAGGGAAACAAATTGCAACCATTCATAATCTTGGATTTTACCTTTGGTTAACTAGAGAAGCCAGAAAACATATTATTGCAGGAGACTTTAGAACATGGAAAGATAAAATGGTAAAACAAATGGATAACCGTTTGTAGTATTTGAAACTAAAAAAGCATAAGTAAAACGAAACAATTAAAGACGAAATAACAAAATTGAAAATTCTAGACTGGTACATATTAAAACGATATTTGCTTACATTTCTCATGATGCTATTGCTGTTTGTTCCTATTGGAATTACAGTAGATTTGGCCGAAAAAGTAGGTAAAATGTTAGAAAATGATGTGCCTTTTGGAGAAGTCGCATATTATTATTTAGATTTTACGGTTTATTTTGCAAACCTTCTATTTCCTTTATTTTTATTTCTATCTGTTATTTGGTTTACATCCAAACTAGCTAATAATACAGAAATCGTTGCTTTTCTAAGTTCAGGGGTTTCGTTTTCACGCTTTTTAAGACCTTATATAATTGGAGCTACAATTGTTGCTAGCTTTGCTCTGTTTTTAGGGATGTATTTAGCTCCAATAGCCAGCCAAGGGTTTAATGAATTTAAATTTAAATATTTAAGAAAGAATCGGAAAGTACAGCAAACAAGAGATGTCTATCAACAAATTAATGACAATGATTATATCTATGTGAGTAACTTTATACCAAGAAATAAATCGGGTCAGAATTTTACCTACGAACATTTTGAAGGCAATGAAATGAAGTATAAAATTTTCGCAAGTAATATTCGCTACACAGAAGAAGATAGTACATATCAGCTTACCAACTATATGAAGCGTTCTTTTAACAATGGTATAGAAACAGTAGAAAGAGAAAATAGAAAACAACTGGATTTACCATTTGAACTCGAAGATTTGACTCCTGTTCAGTATGCCGCAGAAACAAAATCGTATGGGGATTTACTTAAGTTTATTGCTGCAGAAAAAAGACGAGGCTCTCCTAATATTGGCCGTTATGAAGTAGTGAAATTAAGAAAATGGAGTATTCCTGTTTCTATATTTATTCTTACAATTATTGCTGTTGCCGTATCTTCTGTAAAACGACGCGGAGGTATGGGAGTTAATCTTGCTGTTGGTATTGCTATTGCTATGATTTATGTCTTTTTTGATAAGGTTTTTGGAGTTATGGCAGAGCAGTCTAATTTTTCGGCTTTAGTAGCTGTATGGTTTCCTAATGTTATATTTGGTATTTTAGCTATATATCTGCTGCAAAATGCCAAACGCTAAACTTAAGCATTATTTACATTTACATTTTCTAGTCATAATTGCTGGATTTACCGCTATATTAGGTGAGTTAATTACTATTGGAGCGCTAGAACTCGTATGGTACAGAATGGCTATCGCTGGAATTTTAATGTTTATCTACATCAAAATTATTCGGTTAGATGTTAAAATTTCTAGACTTACATTTTTACAATTTTCTGCAGCTGGAGTTATTATCGCTTTACATTGGATTACCTTTTTTGAAGCTATCAATCAAGCTAACGTTTCTATAGCTTTGGCAATGTTTTCTTCAGGTGCCTTTTTTGCTTCGTTCATTGAGCCTTTATTTTTTAAACGACGTATTTTAGGCTACGAAATTATCTTTGGTATTATAGTAGTATTGGGAGTGGTTTTAATCACTAGTAGCGAGATGGGTTATGTTAACGGCATTATTTTGGGACTGTTTTCAGCTTTATTTTCTACTTTATTTGCAGTTATAAATGGTCGTTTTATTGAGAAACATAATGCCACAGTTATTTCGTTTTACGAGTTTATAAGTGGCGTACTTTTTTTAACAGTTTTTATTTTATTGTCAGGTAAAACATTCAATGCAGAGTTCTTTACATTATCAAATTCAGATTGGATGTATTTATTCATTTTAGCATCTATCTGTACAGCATATGCATTTATTGGTTCTGTAGATGTAATGCGTTATATAAGTCCATTTACGGTTATTTTAAGTTATAACTTAGAACCGCTATACGGAATTGCAATAGCTTTATTTTTATTTCCAGAAACAGAAAAGATGTCTCCTCAATTTTATATAGGAGCTATTCTTGTGTTAATCACAGTTTTATTTGATGCAGTTTTTAAAAATTACAAGATTAGGAAAGGCAAACTAAAAGTATAACAGATTAAAGTCTTTATATTTTCTTATATAATCTGTATTTTTGTATCCGCAATAAGAAAACTTACTGTAAATTTAGTGATTAGAAATAAATTTAGAAGCCGTAGGTTTGTAAACTAACGAAACAAAAAACAACTTCAAATTGTATGGAATATTTAGAGTTTGAATTACCGATAAAAGAATTAGAAGAGCAGCTAGATAAATGTCAGATTATAGGAAAAGAAAGTGATGTAGATGTTACTGAAACCTGTAAACAGATAGATAAAAAGTTAGCTGAAACTAAAAAGAATATCTATAAAAATCTTACAGCTTGGCAACGTGTTCAGCTGTCTAGGCACCCAAACAGACCTTATACATTAGATCATATAAAAGCACTCTGTGGAGATACGTTTTTAGAACTACATGGCGATAGAAATGTAAAGGACGATAAGGCCATGATTGGTGGTTTAGGTAAAATTGGCGACCAATCGTATATGTTTATTGGCCAACAAAAAGGATTTAATACCAAAACCAGACAGTATCGTAATTTCGGAATGTCTAATCCTGAAGGCTATCGTAAAGCATTACGACTTATGAAATCTGCCGAAAAATTCGGAATTCCTGTCGTTACTTTAATCGATACGCCAGGTGCTTATCCAGGTTTAGAAGCAGAGGAGCGAGGACAAGGAGAGGCTATTGCGAGAAACATTCTAGAAATGGCACGTCTTAAAGTCCCAATTATTACTATTATTATAGGCGAAGGAGCTTCTGGTGGAGCTCTAGGTATTGGTGTAGGTGACCGTGTAATGATGTTAGAAAACACATGGTATTCTGTTATTTCACCCGAATCTTGTTCTTCAATTCTATGGAGAAGTTGGGAATATAAAGAACAAGCTGCAGAGGCCTTAAAACTAACAGCAAAAGATATGAAACGTATGAAGCTTGTCGATTCTATTATTAAAGAACCACTTGGTGGAGCACATACTGATAGAGATAAGACTTTTTCTGCCGTAAAAGATGCTATTATTAAATCTTATGAAGAGCTTAAAAACTTATCACCAAAAGATTTAGTGAATCAACGTATGGCAAAATACGATGCTATGGGAGTCTATAAAGACTGAATCCATTAAACATAGGAAACTAAAAAAAACTGAAGTTTAAGCTTCGGTTTTTTTTGGCGCTATTAACAATAAAATAGAGTTATTAACAGTTAGATTGTTAACTAACTGTTAAGATTGAAAACCACTTATAATCAGATCGTCAATACTATTTGACTACTTTTGTTACTTATGAAACAACCCAATCCAGTACAAGGCTATAAAGTTGATAAAAGCACAATTATTAACTTAGAAAAAGGAAAAATACCGCCTCAAGCACCTGATTTAGAAGAAGTTGTGCTCGGAGCAATGATGATTGATAAAAAAGGTGTAGATGAAGTAATTGACATCTTAAGCCCAGACGCTTTTTATAAAGAGGCGCACAAGCATATCTTTGAGGCTATTTTTAAATTATTTGAGAATAGTGAGCCAGTCGACTTATTAACCGTTTCTAGCCAATTAAAGAAGGACCAAAAATTAGATTTGATTGGTGGTGATTTTTATCTTATTTCATTAACACAACGTGTGTCTTCTTCTGCTCACATTGAGTTTCATGCACGTATTATTCTTCAAAAATACATTCAACGAAGTTTAATCAAAATTTCAAATGAAATTATAGAAGAAGCTTACGACGAAACCAGAGACGTTTTCGATCTTTTAGATACCGCTGAAGCCAAATTATATGAGGTGACTCAAGGTAACGTTAAAAAATCTACAGAATCTGCTCAGAGTTTAGTTATTCAAGCCAAAAAGAAAATTGAAGAGATCTCAAATAAAGAAGGTATGAGTGGAATTCCTTCTGGTTTTGATAAATTAGATAAGTTAACGTCTGGTTGGCAACCTAGTGATTTAGTAATTGTAGCTGCACGTCCTGGTATGGGTAAAACAGCATTTACACTAACCATGGCTCGTAATGTGGCTGTAAATAGTAATACTCCTGTGGCTTTCTTTTCTTTAGAGATGTCTTCAGTACAGCTAATTACACGTTTAATTTCGAGTGAAACAGGTTTGTCTTCAGAAAAATTAAGAACAGGTAAGTTAGAAAAACACGAATGGGAGCAACTTAACGTTAAAGTTAAGACCTTAGAACAAGCCCCTTTATTTATAGATGATACCCCTTCACTTTCAATTTTCGATTTAAGAGCAAAAGCACGTCGTTTGGCATCTCAATACGGTATTAAGATGATTATGATTGACTATTTGCAATTAATGACAGCAGGAGGAAGCCAAAAAGGAGGTAATCGTGAACAAGAAATTTCGATGATTTCCCGTAACTTAAAAGCTTTAGCAAAAGAATTAAGTGTTCCTGTTATTGCCTTATCTCAGTTATCACGTGCTGTAGAAACGCGTGGAGGAAGTAAAAGACCTTTATTATCCGATTTACGTGAATCTGGAGCGATTGAGCAAGATGCAGATATTGTATCGTTTATATACAGACCAGAATATTATAAGATTGATGAATGGGATGATGAAGAGCGCTCGCCAACCGAAGGACAAGGTGAATTTATTGTTGCTAAACACAGAAATGGTGGTTTAGAAAACATCAGATTGAAATTTATTGGTCACTTAGGTAAGTTCGATAATTTAGATGATTTTGATACACCATTTGGTGAATTTCATTCTAAAATGAATGAAGCTGCTAATGATAATACATTTACTCCTGATAATTTCCCATCTCCTTCGGATGCTTTTGGAGGACCAGAAGATGATGGTGTACCTTTTTAA
The DNA here is from genome assembly GCF_036903175.1 of Winogradskyella sp. ECml5-4. Classification (NCBI taxonomy): domain Bacteria; kingdom Pseudomonadati; phylum Bacteroidota; class Flavobacteriia; order Flavobacteriales; family Flavobacteriaceae; genus Winogradskyella; species Winogradskyella sp. ECml5-4. Next base: position 12,512 of record NZ_JAYJLF010000023.1, read on the forward strand.
CAGCTTTTTATGTATTTGAGCACTATTTTTTATCCTATCTTTGTATGCTTTAGATAAAATCAAATTGCCTCATGTTAGACCAAAGACGTACAACAAACATTTTGTTGTTAATTATTGTAATTCCTTTAGTGTTTTACTTACTAAAGATTCTGTCTTTTATTTTTATTCCATTGATTTTTTCAATGTTTATAGCTTTGCTATTTCTACCATTAATGCGATGGTTAGGACGTAGAAAAGTACCAAAAATTGTTAGTATCATTATCGTTTTATTACTCGTTTCTATTGGTCTTAAAATAGGTATAGAACTGGTGCAATTATCTAGCAAACAAATATTAGCTAACAATACCGAATTTTTATCAAAAGCCGAATTAAAAATTGCAGATCTCAAAGTCTATCTATTTGATAACTTCGGAATAGAAATTGAACAAGAACACGGACTTATTGGTCAATTATTTGAAAAAGAAAATCTAGGGTCTACTCTCGGATTTGTAAATTCGTTTCTAACAGCTTTATTAATGACAGTATTCTTCGTGGTATTGTGGTTGGCAGAATCAATAAACGTTCATAAATTACTTAATAATACACTATTAAAACAAAAGCATACTTCTATTAAAACGTTTATGAAAATAGAAAAAGACCTTATTAAATTTATTAAGGTAAAAGTTTTAGTTAGTGCTTTAACCGGTTTGTTTACAGGATTAATGTGTGTGTTTTTTGATGTGAGTTTTCCTATTTTCTGGGGATTATTTGCTTTTGCTATTAATTTTGTTCAGATGGTAGGCTCTTTTATTTCTGTAATTCTATTATCTATTTTTGCGTTTGTAGAATTGGATCCAACGAGTACTCTGTTCTTTTTTATCTTCGCTATTTCTATGGTTCAAGTGACTTTTGGTGCCATTTTGGAGCCCATTTTTATGGGAAAATCCTTCTCTATAAATGTCATTGCAGTATTGGTAATGCTGATGTTTTGGGGATTTCTTTGGGGCATTCCAGGCTTAATTATGGCTATTCCTATTACCGTTTTTATTAAAATTATCTTAGAGCAGTTTGAAGGGACTAAGGTCATTGCGAGTTTACTTTCTGGTAATGAGACTCAGCTAGATTAAATTCAAATGTGTTTTTTTTAAAGAAATTCATTGTTCAGATTTTATTCAACTCAATAGGTCTTAAAAGATTATTAAATAAGACTTAAACAGACTAAAATTTGGTTATATTCCGTTCTAAATTTATGAACTTGAAAAATCTATTTCTTATCATCTTTACTTTATTTTTAAGTATAAATGCTTACGCATCCTATATCCTTATTCCTATGGATGCCGAAACACAAAATAATCATCTTAAAGCTTATGGTGTTACTTATTGGACACTAGAACGAGAGCTTAAGGTAAAATGGTTACTTAATTATAGAGGAGGTTCGTTTTTATTACCTGATGCCGAAATTATTCAACGAGAATGCCAAATTAGAGGCGTGTCTTTTGAAGTGATTTCAGATGCAAAAGCAGCTCAAATATTAGAAGATATTGCAAGTCCTGCAGTAAATCAAGAAGCTATTGTGTTAGAAAAAGCACCTAAAATAGCAGTTTATACACCAAAAGGTTTAAAACCTTGGGATGATGCGGTGACTATGGTGTTAACTTATGCTGAAATTCCTTACGAAACCATTTACGATGAAGAAGTTTTAAACGATGAATTATTACTTTACGATTGGTTGCATTTACATCATGAAGATTTTACAGGGCAATATGGAAAATTTTATAGAGCTTACCGCTCAGCAGCATGGTACATTGAAGATAAAAAAGAAGCCGAAGAATTAGCCACAAAGTTAGGCTACGATAAAGTGTCTGAGGCTAAATTGGCTGTAGCACTTAAAATTAGAGATTATGTTGTTGGAGGTGGATTTATGTTTGCCATGTGTTCTGCAACAGATAGTTTTGATATTGCGCTTTCTGCAGAAGGAGTAGATATTTGTGAACCGATGTTTGATGGCGATGGGAGTGATCCTGGCTATCAAAATAAAATTGACTTTAGTAAGACCTTTGCTTTTAAAGATTATATTTTAGAACGTAGTCCTAATGTGTATGAGTTTTCGTCAATAGATATGACTCAGAAACGTAAAATCCCTAAGACAACAGATTATTTTTCTTTAATGGAGTATTCTGCAAAATGGGACCCAATCCCTACAATGTTAACTCAAAATCATACTGCTTTGGTCAAAGGGTTTATGGGACAAACTACATCGTTTACTAGAGACCAAATTAAATCTAATGTTTTGGTAATGGGAGAAAATAGAACCAACGGTGAGGCTAAATATATACATGGTATTAAAGGAAAAGGTTTCTTCACTTTTTACGGTGGTCACGATCCCGAAGATTATACACATCGTGTAGGTGACCCAAAAACAGAATTAGATTTACATCCTACATCTCCAGGATACCGATTGATATTGAATAATGTATTGTTTCCTGCAGCTAAAAAGAAAAAGCAGAAAACATAATATAAAATTTATTTAGTGAATCAATATTAAATACTTTTAATTTTAATAAGGATAATCAAAACGTTAGAACTATAATCATTAACTATAAGGTCGCTTTAAAGTGACCTTTTTTTATTAACTTAAACGTGTAGTATTACTTATTTAATAAAACTCTCAAAACAAATGTTATCAAAAGAAACCATACTCCACAAAATTCAAATCTTAATTACTAATCACTTTGAAACACCAGAAGATGCTTTTGCTTTTTTTGATAAGGATGGTGATGGAAAACTCAATAAAGCTGAAATCGTAAAACTATTAAAGGATGCTGAAATTACCGGATTTATTCGTGGTATGGTCTCTTCAAAATTAATCGAAGGCTACGATAAAGATGGTGATGACCTTATCAGTTGGAAAGAATTTAAATCTGCTATTGATGAAATTACAGAGGAATCTAAATAAAAAAATGTTATAGCCATATGAATTTTTTTCAAAAAGAAATAAAACTACAAGCGTTTTCACGAGGCTTCCATCTGATTACATCAGATATTTTACGAGCAATTCCAGAACTAAAACAAATTAATATAGGGCAATTGCAAGTCTTTATGAAACATACATCAGCGAGTTTAACGATAAACGAAAACGCAGATCCAACGGTAAGATTAGATTTTGAAAGCCATATCAATAAAATTGTTCCAGAAAATCAGGCTTATTACCAACATACTTATGAAGGTTCTGATGATATGCCTGCCCATATAAAAGCATCGTTAATGGGAACTTCTATTCAAATTCCTATCACAAATGGTCAATTAAATCTCGGGATTTGGCAAGGTATTTATCTCTGTGAGCATAGAAATAGAGCAGGCGGTAGGCAATTAGTGCTTACGGCTTTCGGTAATTAGTTGTTCTAAAACTAATTCTACACCATTATTATCATTAGATGCTGTTTCAAAATTAGCCACATTTTTAACATTAGGATGTGCATTTGCCATCGCATAACTATATTTGGCGCATGTCAACATTTCTAAATCATTATTATAATCTCCAAAGACCATAGTTTCAGAAGGAGTAATATTGAGTTGTTTTTGTAGAAAGCTTAGCGCATTTCCTTTATTAGTAATAGCTTCAGAAATATCGACCCAATGATTTCCTGAAACCACAACATTGAGTTCTGGTTTTAGGTGTTTCACAAAGGGAAATATATGTTTTTCAGAATTTGTGGTGTGATACAATGCTATTTTAATGACATCATTTGTGATGTCTTCAAAGGAATCAATAATGGTATAATCTGAGTAATATTCAGAAAAAGTCTTTACCAAATCATCTGAAGCCCTAAGAATAAAAGCTTGATGTTGCGTACAGAAAATAGGGTAGGTGTCTGCAATAGTTGAAACCAAGGTATAAAGTTCTAATACTCTATTTGGATTTAGCTGATTAGAAAGCAGTACGTTTTGATTTTGAATAACTAAACCACCATTTTCTGCTACGATTATAATATCATTTTTTATAGGTTGAAGTTTTTTCACAATGCTATAATAAGGCCGTCCACTTGCCGCAACAAATTGGATATTTTGTTGTTTTAAGTCTTTAAATAGCTCAAAGAATTTGGAACTCACATCGTGATTAGAGTTTAGTAAAGTACCATCCATATCTGTAACTACCATTTTAACGTCCTTCATATTGTATTCAAATTAAATAAAATAAAAAACCGATTCACAATAGAATCGGTTTTTGTTTTTAATGAGCGCCTATATGGCAACCGCAGGTTTCTCGTGTAAAACTTTGCGATTCCTCATGCCACGGAAACGCTTGGTTATATTTATTGTTTTCCCAATAGAATTTGGTACGTTCCTTTGGGTGATTTCCAATTTCATTCATAGTTTCAGTGTCGTATAATCGACCATTAATCATGGTGTAAATAATACTTTCAGAATTTCTAATGTCTTCTAAGGGGTTTTTATTCATCACAATTAAATCGGCTAATTTTCCTTTTTTCAGCGAACCAATATCATTACCTGCACCTATATAATTAGCTCCATTTATAGTGGCAGCTTTTAAGACGTCATGATTGGCCATGCCTCCTTGTTGAAGTGACCATAACTCCCAGTGCGCTCCAAGGCCTTGTAACTGACCATGTGCACCAAGGTTAACTTTTACACCAGCATCACTAAGTGCTTTGGTGGTTTTAGAAACCAAAATATGGCCGTTCTCATATTCTTCATCCGGAACCATAACACGATGCCTAGAACGTGAATCGATAATACCTCTTGGAGTATACTTTAAAAGCTTTTCATTTTCCCAAACATTAGTTTTTTGGTACCAATAGACTTCACTATTCATACCTCCATAATTTACAATAAGTGTTGGTGTATAACCCACATTACTATTTCCCCAAAGTTCTAAAACATCTTTATAAACAGGTGCCACAGGAATATTGTGTTCTACACCAGTATGGCCATCCATTACCATAGTGATATTATGGTAAAATGTTGAGCCTCCTTCTGGAACAACAAAGATGCCTTCCTCTCTAGCGGCTTGTAATACTTGTTGTCGTTGCTCGCGTCTTGGTTGGTTATAACTCTTAACCGATAAGGCACCGAAAGCTTTGGTTCTTCTAATAGATGAACGCGCATCTTCAAGATTATTGATAACCGCTTTAAAATCTCCATCAGCTCCATAAAGAATAAATCCTGTAGAGTAGAGACGTGGCCCAACAAGTTCTCCGGTTTTTTGTAATTCCGAAAGCGCAAAAATAGTTTCAGAATGCGCAGATGGATCATGAGACGTCGTCACTCCATAAGCTAAATTAGCATAAAATTGCCAGTGTTTTTGTGTGGTTAATCCGTATCTGAAGCCACCAATATGTGCATGCGCATCCACCATGCCTGGCATTATTGTTTTTCCTGAAACATCATAGACTTTTGCATCGGAAGGAATTGTGATGTCTGAAGTATTTCCAATAGATTCAATGATATTGCTATTAATAACGATGGTGCCATTTTCTATGACTTCATCACCTTCCATAGTAATCAGTCGCGCTCCTTTTAAAGCAATTCTTCCTGAAGGTTTATCGGTTTTAGCTTCTAAATTTATTTTTATACCTTTTTCAACAAGTTTAGCATCTTCAGAAGCTTTAACTGAAAAATACTGGTTGCCTAATGTCCAATGTAATGTTTTGCTGTCTTTAGACCAATGAAGATTAATCCCTGCATCTTTAGAAAGCTGCGTAATTGGAACATATTTGCTTTTATCAGTTAAGTCTAAAGTATGTCCAGACTTAGGCATTGGTGCTAAATACACTTTATGTAAATGAACAAAAGCAATCCAGTTACTATCAGGACTTGGTACCAAAATATTACCATGTTTTGATTTTACGAGTGTGCGTTCATCAAAACCATTAAGATCAACACTTTTCAATTCTTTAGTTAAAGCCCCAAAAAATTGTCCGCCATTTTGGTAAATAATTCGTGTATCATCGGCATTAAACATTGGGAAATCTCCTTCTTTGGTTACAAATTTGGTGTTTGTCCCATCACTATTCATCAAATACAAACCTGGCTTTTTTGAAAATGTTCGACCTTGTTCGTTGTTTCCTCCTTCTTTTCTGTAGACAATATGTTTACCGCTATGTGAATACGACGGATTTCTATAAATGCCTTTTTCTGAAGTCAGTTTTGTGGCAGTACCACCAGTTGAAGGAATTGAATAAATAGCACCTAAGTTTTGATCATTCCAAGTTACATAAGTAATGGTATTTCCATCAGGTGAAAAGGATGGTTCAAATTCAAAATCGGTGCCTTTCGTTAACCGTTTAGCTTTTCCATTTGGTAATTTTTGTGTGTACAAATAACCAAGGGCATTAAAGACAATTGATTTTCCATCAGGAGACGTGGTCGCATGACGAATCACTTTAGCGTCAAAAGTATCTGGTGCTACAGGAGTCTCAAATTCAACTGCTTTAGCAATCTTAATAGTAGCGTTAGCTTCAAACGGAATGTCGGATACGTTAAGCGAATTGATATTGATTTTATTAATTTTTCCGCCAGACCAAATTACGATGTCTTCATTATTAGGCATCCAATTAAAGTTGGTATAGACACCAAAAATAGCCCATGCTTCTTGCTGATCTTTATTAAGTTGATCATAAACAGGCCATTCTTCTCCTGTTTCTAAATCATGAATATATAAAACAGATTTGGTACGAATACGTTTTACAAAAGCTAGTTTTTTTCCATCTCTGGAAATTTGAGGACGTGCAGCACCACCTGGACCACCGGTGATTCTTGTCGTTTTACCCGTTTTCATATCATAGCGATTGATCACATAGATTTGACTGTTTGGGTCTTTGTTGTATTGAAAAAAGCCACCAGGATAAACATCTTCACTGTAGTATAAATACTTCCCATCTGGAGAGATAGTTGGTTCGTTAACATCTTGTTGGTCATTCTTCTTTTTAGTAAGCTGTAAACCGCTACCGCCAGTTTTATGATATAGCCATAGTTCTCCAGCTCCTAAAGAACGCCCAGAGGTAAAATGCTTTCGGGCAATAAGATAATCTCCATCCGGTGTCCAAATAGCATTGTTTAATAATCTGAAATTTTCTTTTGTGATTTGCTTAGCATCAGAACCGTCAGTATTCATGACCCATATATTGTCACCACCACCAGCATCACTAGTAAATGAAATCTGTTTGCCATCAGGGCTAAATCGTGGTTGAATTTCAAAGGGCAAACCTTCTCTTAGTATTTTTGCTTTACCACCATTGCTGTTCATGATGTAGATATCGCCTAATAAATCAAAGACAATAGATTTCCCATCAGGACTTATATCCAAATTCATCCAAGTCCCTTCATTGGTTGAAAGTTTTAGGTCTTTAAAATTCCAGTTACCTTCGGGGTTAGATACATCCCAAGGTTTGGGTTTTTCTTTATCTTGACTATGACTATACGTATTAAAAGTAACGAGTAGAATAAGGGTTGCGATAAACTGAATACGTTTCATGGAATTGATTTTAATTAAAGCGTAAGTTAAAAATAAAAAAGGAATTTTGTATGCATATGCGCTTATGTAAACAGTTTAGTTTTTAATAATTAGACATAAAAAAATCCGATTCAAATAAATGAATCGGATTTTATAAGCGAAATGTTGTTATTAATTTGGCTAAAAGCCTACTTTACTTTGTTTACTATAGCTTCAAAAGCTTCTGGGTGATTCATTGCTAAATCGGCAAGTACCTTACGGTTCAATTCGATATTATTAGATTTTAATCCTCCCATAAATTTTGAATAGCTCATTCCATGCTGTCTTGCACCTGCGTTAATACGCATAATCCATAACGAACGGAATGTTCTCTTTTTTACTCTACGGTCTCTGTACGAATATTGCATCGCTTTGTCAACCGCATTTTTTGCTACTGTCCAAACGTTTTTACGTCTTCCGAAGTAACCTTTTGCTTGCTTAAGAACCTTTTTTCTTCGGGCTCTTTTTGCTACTGAATTTACTGATCTTGGCATTTCTTTAATTGTTTTTGTAGTAGGCGGTCTAAATCGACACTTGCTAAATAATTTTGCCTAACTCCAGGGTTTATAATTTGTTTTAACCGATTAAAACCGTATTACTTTAAACGTAACATTGTTTTAATATTGTCCTCATCTGCTTTATGTACTAAACCATCATGAGTCAATTTTAGCTTACGTTTTTTAGATTTTTTTGTCAATATGTGACTCTTAAACGCATGCTTTCTTTTAATCTTACCAGTGCCAGTTAGTTTGAAACGTTTCTTAGCACTCGATTTTGTTTTCATTTTAGGCATTTTCTCCTCTTTTTAATTTACGTTTCGCTTATTATCTTAAATACACTTATAGTTTTAGCTATAGTGATTTTTTATTTAATTCTTTTTAGGTGCGATGAACATAATCATTCGCTTTCCTTCAAGTTTAGGCATTTGTTCTACCTTCCCATATTCCTCAAGATCTTGTGCCAACTTTAATAATAAAATTTGACCTTGCTCTTTAAAGACAATAGATCGTCCTTTAAAGAATACGAACGCTTTTAACTTCGCTCCATCTTTTAAGAACTTTTCAGCATGTTTCTTTTTGAATTCATAATCATGGTCATCTGTTTGAGGACCAAAACGAATTTCTTTAACAACGACTTTAGTCGCTTTAGACTTTAATGCTTTTTCTCTTTTCTTCTGTTCGTAAAGGAATTTTTTATAATCCATAACTTTACAAACAGGAGGTTTCGCATTTGGCGATATCTCTACAAGATCTAAACCTTGTTCGTCGGCTATGGATAAAGCCTGTTTAATAGGATAAACACCTATTTCGACATTATCTCCGACTAATCTTACTTCTTCAGATCTGATTTTAGAATTTATACGGTGTTTATCTTCTTGAGATACACGTCTTGTAAAATTCTTTCTGTTTCTACGTATTGCTATGGCTTCTGTATTTTAAATTAAACTTAATATTATTTAAAAGTTTTTAAACTTTTACTAATTCTATCTTTTACTATTTCTTTAAAGTCTTCTACACTAATTGTGCCAAGGTCTTCACCTCCATGTTGGCGCACAGTTATTGTATTATCCTTTTCTTCTTGCTCACCGACGATAATCATATAAGGAAACTTTTGCATTTCAGCTTCGCGAATTTTCTTACCTACAGTTTCATTTCTGTTGTCTGTGAGGGCGCGAATTTCGTCATTTTCTAGCGAAATTAAAACTTTTTCGGCGTATTTTTCATATTTCTCGCTTATTGAGAGTATAATTACCTGCTCTGGCATTAACCAAAGTGGGAAGTTTCCTCCCGTATGTTCTAGTAATATAGCTATAAAACGCTCCATACTTCCAAAAGGCGCACGATGAATCATAACCGGTCTGTGCATCTCATTATCACTACCTTTATAAGATAAATCGAAACGCTCAGGTAAGTTATAATCTACTTGTATTGTTCCTAATTGCCATTGTCTTCCTAAAGCATCTTTGACCATAAAGTCTAACTTTGGACCATAAAAGGCAGCTTCACCTGTTTCAACAACATAATTTAAACCTTTGTCTTTTGCTGCGTTTAAAATTGCTTCTTCCGCTTTTTGCCAGTTTTCATCACTTCCAATATATTTTTCAGGATTTTCTGGATCTCTTAATGAAACTTGAGCTGTAAAGTTTTCAAAACCTAAAGACCCAAAAACATATAATACTAAGTCTATAACATCCTTAAACTCTTTGTCCAATTGATCAGGAGTACAGAAAATATGAGCATCATCTTGAGTAAACCCTCTAACTCTTGTTAAACCATGTAACTCGCCACTTTGTTCATATCTGTATACAGTTCCAAATTCGGCATAGCGTTTTGGAAGTTCTTTATATGAAAATGGTTTAGCGTTATAAATTTCACAATGATGAGGACAGTTCATTGGTTTTAATAGGAACTCTTCACCTTCAGAAGGAGTTGTAATAGGTTGGAAACTGTCTTCTCCATATTTTGCATAATGACCAGAAGTGACATAAAGCTCCTTTTGTCCAATATGTGGTGTAACTACCATTTCATAACCCGCTTTCTTTTGAGCTGCTTTTAAGAAATTCTCTAAACGTTCTCTAAGAGCGGCACCCTTTGGTAACCAAAGTGGTAAACCTTGACCGACCTTTTGAGAAAAAGTAAACAACTCTAATTCTTTACCTAATTTCCTATGATCTCTTTTTTTAGCTTCCTCTAAAAGATGTAGGTATTCTGTTAATTCTTTTTGCTTTGGAAAAGAAATACCATAAACTCTTGTTAATTGCTTATTCTTTTCGTCACCTTTATAATAGGCTCCAGCAACACTTAAAATTTTGACAGCTTTAATAATTCCTGTATTAGGAATATGGCCACCACGACAAAGATCAGTGAAACTAGAATGATCACAAAAACTAATAGTGCCGTCTTCAAGGTTTTCAATTAAGTCAACTTTGTAATCGTTTTTACCTTTATAATAGGAGAGAGCTTCTGCTTTAGAAACATCACGCATTTTAAAGTCGTGCTTGCCTCTAGCAATTTCAATCATTTTGTTCTCAATTGTTTTAAAATCTTTCTCAGAAATAGAACCTTCCCCTAAGTCAACATCATAATAAAAGCCATTCTCAACAGCAGGACCAACCCAAAGCTTTACATTAGGGTATAATTCTTCTAGAGCTTGTGCTAAAACATGGGCAGAAGAATGCCAGAATGCTTTTTTACCATCATCATCTCTAAACGTATATAAAGTAAGATTACCATCGGTGGTCAATGGAGTGGTAGTTTCAACAGTTGTGTCATTGAATTTTGCAGAGATAACGTTGCGAGCAAATCCCTCGCTAATATCTACAGCCACTTCATAAGGTGTTACATCTTTTTCAAAAGATCTAACAGAACCATCTGGTAAAGTAATTTGTATCATTATATATAGTATAAATTTTAGTCTACAAAGATATATCTATATAAGGAATAGACAAAGTGAAGTTTCTATAAATATTGCATTGTTTTTTTAGGGTATTTCACTTTTGCTTTTTAGTAGCAAAAGTGTCGCGTCATCCGCTATATCTTTTTTACTAAGTTTCTTTAGAGTAGAATATACTAATCTCATATACTATGTTCTTATCTTGTCATTATATATAGAAGTAAAAAAGGATGCCGCTTCTACCGCTAATACAGTTGTAATTTAAAAAGATCTTGTGCTATTAAAAGCCGTTTTTTAGCATTAAAGACTAGTGTTTGCTATCAGCTAGAACAAAACAGCAACTTTTTAAGATTGTTAAATTGCACGAAATTAAGGTTTTAAAATAAAAGTGAAAATAAAAAGCATAATTGTGTTGTAGGAATGAAAAAGGGTTCTATTTTTGCACCCCGAAACAAAGACAACAAGTCAAGTTTCAGACGTTCATTTCCAGATAAATTTAGCTTTGAAAAAATAAATAATATTTTTTCAAATTAAGTTTGTGAGAATGAAAAAAGGGTTTTATATTTGCACCCGCTTAGCGAAACAATGTTAAGTAAAAGTAAAGAAAAGTTCATTAACATATTGAATTGACAGCGTAAGAAGATAGTTGGAAACGGCTATTTTCAAACAAGAGAATAAATCATTTAGAGTACTAGAATAATTCCTATTAGTTGTTAAAGACATAGTCGTAAGACTTAAAATTTAACGATGAAGAGTTTGATCCTGGCTCAGGATGAACGCTAGCGGCAGGCCTAACACATGCAAGTCGAACGGTAACAGAGAAGAGCTTGCTCTTTTGCT
>NZ_JAYJLF010000024.1:0-13488 GCF_036903175.1 Winogradskyella sp. ECml5-4
GTATAAAAATAATTGCGGTTTAGTGCTTAATCAAAAGGTCGTTGCGTGTTTGTAACGTCTGATTTTCCTTCGGAAAATCCTCGCATACAAACCCGCAACTATTCTTATACATAAACGTTAGGCAACATATGAAAAAAACATTCGGAATATTATTTACATTTTGCCTTTTGTTGTTTAGTTGCTCTAAATCAAAAGTCAATTCAGACCGAAAAAGTGACCTATCAAACTATGACTTTAATGGAAAAATAAAGTCTGTGAAATCTGAACTTTTCAATCTGATTGTTGAAAAAGACACTTTTAGAATTGGAGAGAAAATAAATTCACTCGCTTTTGACAGAAATTCTCTTCTCGAATTTAATAAGCTTGGAAATCTGACCTCAATAAAAGAGTTTCTTTACAATGGTAAAGTAATTAATGAGGAAATCTACACTTATGATAAAAATGACCTTTTAGTCAAAAGAAAAGAAATTGATAATTATGGAAAAGGTTCTTTTTATGACAATGATTTTTTCTATGACACTAAAGACAGCCTAACTCAATGGATAATTTCAAATAAGGATTTTAAAAGAATTCATAAAATTCAACGAGATGAGAATAATCGACCAATTAAAAGAGAAGTGATTCAAAATGACACCATTTTCAATACTTACATTGTTAAATATGACCAAAATAACAATGTGATTTCAGAAAATGAATTTAAGCTTAATGACATTCCACTTAAATTATTAGAAAGAAAATTTAATGACCAGAATCTTAAAGAAATAGAACAAGTAATCGAATATAAAACTTGGGACACTTTAAGTTATGAGAACAGATATTTTTATGATGATAATAATAATTTACTTCTCGAAAAAATAATTATTGAAAATGATTCAACTTATGAAGAAAGGAGATATCGTTATCATAATAATGGAGAACTCAAAACAGCTGTAAATACACCAAAAGGAAACTATACTTATTTTACTATTCAAACGGAAAAATATAATGAAAATGGTAATATAATTGAAAGATTAAATGAGCCAAGTGACAGCAAACCAAAAACAATATGGAGTTATAAATATAAATATGATTCAAAGAAAAATTGGATAGAAAAAGTAAATTATAAAGACAATAAACCGTTACGAATAGTTAAGCGAAAAATTGAATATTACGAATAAAATACATTGCCTAACAATGTATATAAAAAATAGCGCAAGTCATTGCTAACACTATGGTTTGGGTGTTTTCGGGAAATCGCCAAATTTTTAAATTTGACGATTTCCAACAAAAAAGATAAATAGTAAAATTTAAAAATTCGGCTTGTGTTCATCCGAAAAGTAATAGCTAATTTTCAGCGCTACTTTTCATATACGAGACGTTGCCCACAATATGAATAAAACTTTGAGAACAATACTTACACTTGGATTTTTAATAATCGGAATTACTTCATTCGCCCAGGAATTTGAATTTGATATTCACAACACATCATTGAGCGAATACCTCAAAATGGAAGAAAATTTAGGTAGTGAACAAATTCCAAATATCAGAAATCACGTTTCATTCAGCGGAGATGCGCAACCAATAAAGTTCAGAAGAAAAGAAAAAATAATTTCCGATTTGGTTGTGTACTATTACTTCAAAGAAAAAGACAGTACAATGTCCACTGTTGAATACGAATGGGACGAAAGTTTATTGACTTTAAAAGCAAACACTAATGACCAAAAGTCAAAGAAATACCAAAAAGCTCTTATTCGTAAGTTCAACGAATTAGAAAAAATGATAACTGACATTTATGGAAATCCTCAATCGGAAGGCGATTTGTCCGATTTAAAGAAAGCCAACGAAAAAGGTGGATTAAAAAAGAATGTAAAGTGGTTTCCAAACGATAGTACAGAAATCGAAATGTATGCAACTGTTTCTAATTTTTACGAGAAACGTGGAATGGTTACAACTACACCTACACACAGAATTAGGCTTTACGTCAGAAACACGAAAAAAGAAAAAAAAGTTACACCTGAATTGACTGAACAACGCCTTGATAGTCTCAATGAAATTACAAAACAATTCATTGCCTCTTTGAAAAATGAAAATTTAGCGAAATCCAAAAGTTACATATCAGAAATGATTATTGAACAAGTAACAGATGAACAACTCAACGCACTATTTTCTGAAATTGATTTTGAGCGAGAGCTTGAATTAGTTTACAGCGGAATTCAAATGGGTATGAACGGTAAAGCGTTTGCTATGCTTCAATACAAATATGGAGATGACCAAGATAGTCCACCAAAAGAAATGATTAAAGTTATATACGATGACAAAAACACGATTGTCGGAATTCAACCTTTGAAAATGCAAAACTGATGAAAAAAATACTGTGGGCAACAACGTATATAATTTATTGCTAGTTCTAGCCTACTTACGAAAATCCTCGCGGATTTTCTATTCGGTTTTTATTTGCTAAATTAGGTGCTTAAACCACGCAACAAACCATATACAAACACGTTGTGGGTAATTAAAGACCAACATTCGGCTGAAAGACAAACATTGTCGAAATCCTAAATTTTCCACTTCTAAAACTTAATAAATAACAATAAATTTAAACTTTATGAAAAACTTTTTACCGAAACTTGTAATCTTAACATTTTTATCCATTTTCACATTTAGTTGTAGTAGTGACGATGATAATAACGACTCAAGTTATCCCGAAACTGTAAGTGGAACAACTTGGTACAGACAAGAAACAACTTCGCAATCTGGACAAACAGTTGAAATAGACTTTTATTTAGTATTTCAAAATTCAGATAGTGGATATTTAGAAGCGGAAACAAATGCTGCTGGAACTAATATTACTCAAACTTATGATTTCAACTATACATATTCTAATGGAACTGGAATTGCTGAATTTGATGATAGTAATATAGGAACACAAGATTTTACCATTTCGGGAAATAGATTGACTTTAGATGGAGAAACACTTACACAACAATAAACGAAATGAGAAATATAATTTACCTTTTTTCATTCTTAATGATTTTCATCTCTTGTAGTAGTGACGATAATAATTCTGAAAATGAACCTGAACAAAACGAACAAGATAATTCAGTTGTTTTAGGAAGTTGGACAAGAGAAGAAACTCTTGGAGGAATAGATGGAACTAAAACTTTTACTTTTAATTCTAATTGGAAATATACAGTTGAATTAGTACGAACAGAAGATTTCAATGGACCTTGTTCTCTTGATCCATATTGCGATAATGATTATTCTGGCGATTATTGGTTTTCTGGAAGTAGTTTATGTATAGATAGCGATTATCACGGCTGGACAGAATGTTATAGTTGGTCAGTTAGTGGAAATAGAATAACGATTCACGGAGAAAACTATTACAAATAATAACTACCCACAACAATGTATAAAAATAATGCTAAATTAGTTGCTTAATCAAAGGTTAGTGCAATTTTGTTACGTCTGATTTTCCTTCGGAAAATCCTCGCACACAAAACCGCACTATTCTTATACTAGACCGTTGTAACACATTTGACCAAATCAAGAAACATTGAGTAAATTAAGAGAATTAATAGACAAAATCACGGAATTCGGAATTAATCCAAAAGTGAAACTGAATGACAAAACTGATATCCTAAAAAAACTATTAGTTGGAATTTACTCGGAATATCTGAATGTAGAATTTGAATTAGACGAAACGGATTATGATGAAGCACCTGATTTTAATTATGATGAGATAAGAGAAAATGTCCAATCTAATTTTACAGATTTAGATTGGTATAGTACTGTTTTGGATTTAAACAAAATGGAACCGTATGTGGAAATAGGAATTGGAGACTCTTTAGACGATCTAACTGATATAATAAAAGACTTATTAGTTGTTAAATGGAAAATGGACAATACAAGTGAAATGGATGCTCTTTGGGAATTCAATTTTTCTATGAAAACTCACTCGGAACAGCATCTGATTGACCTTTTGAAGTATCTTAATGAAAAAGATTATGACTGATGCATAAAAAGAATTTAAAAATTGTGAGACTTTACATTATTAGTTTAATCTGTATTGTCTGCTATTTTTTATTAGAGAATTCTACCCTCATATCTGAACTCGTTGAATTAAATGAAAAGGGGCGTTATAGTGGATTCCCGACCTTTTTTATAACAGGATTATTCAAATACGGATTGTTAGTAGTCGGCATAGGAATTATTATAATTCTGACTTTTTTATTAATTAGAGAAAGAACAAAAAAATAATTGAATAAATAAAAACGTGTTACAACACCGTGTATAATTAATTGCTTTATTGAGCTTACTTGCGAATATTCCTGCGGAATATTCACGGGTTCGTAAATGTTTGCTAACTTAGTTGCTAAACCACGCAACTAACCATACACAAGACCGTTGTGCAACATTTAACGAAACCGATGAAAATTAGAACTTTAACAATAATATTATTTACAATCTGTCTGACATCTTGTGGACAAAATACTAATTCAAAAGATTGCTATGAGATAAAATATCTTGACTTTTTTGGACTAGACAAAATGGAAATTGTAAAATGGCCTAAATCGCAACTTGATGGACTAATGAAAATGGACTTCACCAAAAACAAAGGTAAATCAGAAATCAAGACGAATTTTATAATTCCAACGATTGTTTATCAATTAAAGGAATATCATCCAAGTTGCAACACAGAAATTGATACAGTTTATTTAAATAATATTTTAGAAATCTACTTAAAAATTAGAGAAATAGATTCTAAAAAACTTCTAAATAAATCAATCGAAGAAAAAATTGACTTTTTACGAGATGACTTTTATTCTCAAGTAGAAAATGTTAATTATCTACCAAAAATGATAACGACATTTGATGATGGTCCTTTTTACGGAGAAGATTTTCAAAACAAATCGGAACTAAACCCTATCAAAAAACAAGAAACCGAATTTGGAACTTTAATAGTTTCAAAAATTGATGATAAGACGATACTTACGAGCAAAAACAAAAACGGAGAAGTAATTTGGCAAAAGTCAATTACAGGATTATCGGACAGAAATCTAACCGAATTAAATTTTAAAGAAAACCCAATGGAATATAATTCAGTTGCAACTGTGGTGCATATGCATTCAGAAGGCGAAAGATTTACATTATATTTAAAAAATAATGGAAACTTTATGTTTTACTTTCATTCGTGGTAGGAAATAAAAAAAAACGTTGCACAACACCGTATATAATTTATTGCTGGTTTCTTGCTTACTTGCGAAAGTCCTCGCGGACTTTCTTGGTCGATAATTATTTACTAAATTAGTTGCTTGAAACACGCAACAACCCATATACAAACACGTTAGCAATAATAGTCGCAAACAAACTTCCGTTCCTATTTAGAAGATTAAAGCCTCTCGTTTTGCCGTTTCCTTTTCTGTGAACTTCGTGCTATTATTCCTTTTTTTAAAATAAAACGCATTAAGATCGTTCTCTATTTGCAATTTTTATTGTTTTAACTAACCTTTTGAGTTTTTCAAACATTGTCTAAAAATCATGCGTTAGCAAGTTTGCGCTGAAAAATAAAAAAAGGCGTCAGTGCTTTAGTCGAATAAGCAAACACATGCGTGAATTGGACACAGCTTATCTGCAATGGCTTCTTAAATAAAAAGCATATAATCGCGTTCAGCATTTCTGCTAACTCTAGGCTACGCATTTAAAGTGTTTGCTTTCGGCAGGAAAAATAACACCTCTGCTTTACCAAAGTCTATGCGCGCCTACTCATAGCTAACAATGTATATAATTTATAGCTGCTTCTCGCCTACTGTCGAAAAACCTCGCGGTTTTTCTATTTCCGTTATTATTTACTAACTTACTTGCTTAAATAACGCTACAAATCATATACGAGACCGTTGTGCATAATGCGGAAAAACGATAAAAATTGAACATTTGAACTATAAAAGCCAGCCGCATAAATAGCACATTTGTTTTTTTTCCAACGCAAAATCCAACGCTAAAAAAAACAAAAGAGCTATTTTAGCCAACGCTCGACCAAACCAACAAAATGAATGAATAAAAAAGACTTATCTGAATCTGACATAAAGGCGAAATTTATCACACCTGCGATTTTGAAATCAGGTTGGGATGAGCAAACACAATTAGGACGTGAAATTTTCTTCACAGATGGTCGAATTTATGTGAAAGGAAAGCTGACTGCCAGAGGAAAACGAAAATTTGCGGACTATATACTTTTCTATAAACCGAATGTTCCAATTGCCATAATTGAGGCAAAAGACAACAAACACAGCATAAAAAGTGGAATTCAACAAGCTCTTGGCTACGCCAACACCTTGGATATTCCTTGTGTGTTTAGTAGTAATGGAGACGGATTTTATTTTCACGATAAAACAGCAACAGACGGAGAAATTGAAAAAGAACTGACTTTAGACGAATTTCCAAGTCCTGAATTTCTTTGGCAGAAATACAAAAAATACAAAGGAATTGAAACCGAAGAAGTTGAAGAAATTGCAAAGCAAGATTATTTTCAAGATGGTTCTGGACGTAGTCCAAGATATTACCAACAAATTGCAGTAAACAGAACAATAGAAGCAGTTGCAAAAGGTCAAGACCGAATTATTTTGGTTATGGCAACTGGAACAGGAAAAACCTATACAGCTTTTCAAATCATTTATAGACTTTGGAAAAGTGGAGCAAAAAAGAGAATTCTATTTTTAGCGGACAGAACTGCATTAATTGACCAAACAGCTCGTGGAGATTTTAGACATTTTAAAGATGCTCTAACCATCATAAAAAAGAAACAAATTGACACAGCTTACAATATTTATTTAGCATTATATCAAGGTTTATCTGATAGTCAAGGAGCAGATGCATACAAACAATTTAGTCCAGACTTTTTTGATTTAATAATAATTGACGAGTGCCATAGAGGAAGTGCTAAAGAAGATAGCAAATGGCGTGAGATTTTAGCTTATTTCAACAAAGCAACTCACATTGGTTTAACAGCAACACCAAAAGAAACCGAAGAAGTTTCAAATATTGATTATTTCGGTGAGCCTCTTTACACCTATTCTTTAAAACAAGGAATTGATGATGGTTTTCTTGCACCTTATAAAGTTGTAAAAGTCACTTTAGATATTGATGCAGAAGGTTGGCGACCAACACAAGGTTTTGTTGATAAAAGCGGAAATCCAGTTGAAGATAGAATCTACAACAGAACGGATTTTGACAAAAATATAATTGTTGATGAACGCAGAAAATTAGTTGCAAAAAAGATAACCGAATTCTTAAAAGGTTATGACAGATTTGCAAAATCAATCGTTTTCTGTATTGATATTGAGCACGCAGAAGGAATGCGTTCCGCATTGGCTAACGCCAATGCCGATTTATTCGCTCAAAACAATAAGTACGTAATGCAAATAACAGGCGATAACGAAGAAGGAAAACGTGAGTTGGATAGTTTTATCAATCCAAGTGAACCTTATCCTGTTATTGCGACAACTTCAAAATTAATGACTACAGGAGTTGATGCTCAAACTTGTAAACTCATTGTTTTAGATAGTAATATTGGTTCAATGACAGAGTTTAAACAAATTATTGGTCGTGGTACGAGAATAAATGAAGAATATGGTAAAACCTATTTTACCATTATGGACTTTAGAAATGTAACTAACTTATTTGCTGACCCAGATTTTGATGGCGACCCAGTAATGATAAAACAAGTTGGTGAAGATGACGACTTATCTGGAGCAGAAGATGAAACCACAGACGAAATAATCACAGACATTTTGGATGGCGAAGAAGTTGATTTTCCAGACATTGAAGGTGGTGGAGAAATTGAAGAAGATACAAGGCGAGAAAAAATTCGAGTGGATGGTGTTCAAGTAAAAATTGTAAACGAACGTGTACAATATTTAGGTAATGATGGTAAAATCATAACCGAAAGTCTAAAAGACTACACCAAAAATAGCGTTACCAAACAGTATCAAAGTTTAGAGAAATTTCTAAATTCTTGGAACAATTCAGAGAAAAAAGAAGTTATTATTAAAGAATTAGAAGAACAAGGCATTTTCTTTGATGCTCTAAAAGATGAAGTTGGAAAAGAATTTGACCCATTCGACTTAATCTGTCACGTAGCTTTTGAAGCAAAACCATTAACAAGAAAAGAACGAGCAAACAACGTAAAAAAGAAAAACTATTTTACCAAGTATGGAGACAAAGCTCAAGCGGTTTTAAATAGTTTACTCGATAAATATGCAGAAGATGGTTTATTAACCATTGAAAGTACAGAAGTATTAAAACTTGACCCTTTAAATAAATTAGGAACACCAATTGAATTAATCAAAGCTTTTGGTAGTAAAAAAGTTTATTTACAAGCATTGAAGGAATTAGAAACACAATTATACAATACAACAGCATAAATGGCAAACGTAGCAGCAGTAGTAAGCAGCATAAGAAATATAATGCGTCAAGACAGAGGGATTTCTGGTGATGCCCAAAGATTAGAGCAATTAGGTTGGATGCTCTTTTTAAAAATTATTGACGACAAAGACCAAGAATTAGAAATTTTAAAAGACGATTATCAGTCTGTAATTCCAGAGCAATTTCAATGGAGAACTTGGGCAAGTGACCCAGAAGGAATTACAGGAGATGATTTATTGGAATTTATAGACAGTAACGCCCAAAACAACCGAGGATTATTTGCCACTTTACGTAATCTCACAAGTATTAATAATCCAAAACGTGCTGCCATAGCGAAAGAAGTTTTTGATGGTTCAAATAACTATATGAAGAGTGGTTACGAAATGAGAAAAGTCATAAATAAACTCAATGAAATTGACTTTAACAATTCTAACGATAAGCACATTTTCGGCAATATTTACGAAAGTATTTTACAAGAATTGCGTGATGCAGGAAATAAAGGTGAATACTACACACCAAGAGCAGTAACACAGTTTATGACACAAATGACCAATCCAAGATTGGGTGAAAAAGTACTTGACCCTGCAGCTGGTACAGGAGGTTTTTTAAGCGCAGCAATAGACCACGTTAGAGAAAATTATGTAAATACGGTAGAAGACGAGCATCTTCTGCAAAAAAGTATTACAGGTTGGGAATTAAAACCTGTAGCATACGTTTTAGGACTAACCAATTTAATTTTACACGAAATGGATGTTCCTGACTATCATTATATTGATAGTCTAAAAAAGGAATATAATAGTATTGGTAAAAAAGACCAAGTCGATGTAATATTAGCTAATCCACCATTTGGTGCAAGTATAGCTGAAGGTGTAGAATCAAACTTTCCGAGTTCTTTTCGTTGTCGTGAATCAGCAGATTTATTTGTTGTATTAATGTTAAAATTATTAAACCATAATGGTAGAGCTGCAATTGTTTTACCTGATGGATGTATTAAAGGCGAAGGAGTAAAAGCTCGAATACATAAAAAACTATTAACAGAATGTAATCTGCATACAATTATTAGAATGCCGACTAGTACATTTTTTCCAGCAGCAGTTAGAACAAATCTGCTTTTTTTTGAAAAAGGAAAGAAAACAAATGATATTTGGTACTATGAGCATAAATTACCCAAAGGTCAAAAAAGCTACTCTAAAACTAAACCTATTGAATTTGATGAATTTCAACCAATTATAAAATGGTGGCACAACAGAGAAGAATCTTCAGTTTCTTGGAAAGTAAATGTTTCAGAATTAAAAGATTGGGATTTAGATATTAAAAATCCATATCAAGAGAAAATAAAACATATTCCTGCTACTGAATTATATGAAAAATATAACAACAAACTGACTTCAGTTCAACAAACATTCTCTACAATATCAAAAAATATATTATTTAACAGAATTCCGGTTCTAGACAAACTTCTTCAAAATAATAATTCTTTGTTCCTAAACATAGATTTTATTAATAAATTCAAGAAAGTTATTATTCTAGAAGGGCTAAAAGGAAATTTAAGTAAAGATTTTAGCGATAAACAAGAATTCAAGTCTGGAGAGTTACTCTCTGATAAAATGTTGGAAGAAAAAGCAATCATTTTTGAAGAAGAAAGACTTAAACCTGAAAAATCAGTAATTCCAATTGAAAAACAAGCAATACCGTATAAAATACCAAACCATTGGTGTTGGAATATACTTGATAATGTTTCAATATTTTATAATGGTAAGGCTCACGAAAAATTAGTTGATTCAAGTGGTCAATATATTTTAGTAAACTCAAAATTTGTCTCAACAAATGGTTCAGTTAAAAAACACAGTACTGAAATATTAGTTCCTCTTAAAAAAAATGATATTGCCATAGTAATGAGTGATGTTCCTAACGGTAGAGCTTTAAGTAGATGCTATCTTGTAGAGGAAAACAACTTATATACACTAAACCAAAGAATTGGATGTTTAAAATCATTATGTGGTATTCATCCTGAATACTTAAAAATGGTTTTAGATAGAAATAAATATTACTTGAATTTTAATGATGGAAAAAAACAAACAAATCTGAAAAAAAGTCAAATTTTATCTTGCCCAATTCCAATTCCACCTCTAGAAGAACAAAAACATATAATAGAACAGGTAAATAACTTATTGAAAAAATGTGAAGAATTAGAATTAGAAATCGAAAGTCAAAATAGTCTTTCTGAAAATCTTATTGATTCAATTTTAAATGAATCTTTTTAATGCCAACGCTAAAAGCCATACACATTTGCAATACGCTACAGCCAACGCTACGCCAAAAATTGCAAAAGAGTATGTCTTGCCAATGCTCAAATCAGAACTAAATAACAAACATCGGAAAACCAAACTGAACGTGAAAAGCACTATGCACAACAACGTGTATAAAACATAGCTATTATAGGCTTCCCGAGAGGTTTTTATATATTTACAAAGTACGCCAAATTTTTTATTTGGTTATATTTATTAAAGAAAATTAAACATAAAAATAAAAAATTCGGCTCGTGCTAAATCCGAAAAGTTAGCGTCTTTTTACACGCTACGTTTCATACACAAGTCCGTTACCTGCAATGCGAATAAACTGCTCGCTATCAACAAACTGACAGAATGTCTGAATAAATTTCTCGGCATATTAATTGACCGTTTTAAGAAAATTTTAAGATATGCCGACAGTATTACAAGCAATAAAAAAACTGATTGATAAAGTTTCAGTAACAGATAGACAGGAAGAGAGCATTAAAACTTCAACAGACTATTTAAATGGTCACTTGACCAAGGACGAAAATGATTTAGATATAGATAGTATCTTTGTGAATGGCTCATACGAAAGAGATACAATAATAAGACCATTAGATGACGTTGACCTTTTTGCTATACTGAATGAATCCGAATGGTCAGATGAATATGGTAATTTACCTAAACCACAAGCTGTTCTGACCAAAATTAAGAACAAATTAAACTCAATTTCACATTATAAAGACAAAGTGACACAAGATAGACCTTGTGTTACTGTAACCTTAAATTCAATCAATTTTGATGTTCTACCAAGTTTTGAGCGAAATAAAGGTGGTTATTTAATTCCAAATTATGATTTAGAATCTTGGATATATAGTTATCCAAAGCAATTAACTGACAATTTAAATGATTGTAACAGAAACAATGGATATAAAATAAAAGACGTTGTAAAAGCTATAAAATATTGGAATAGAGAAAACAAAAAGCTTATTCCATCTTTTCAAATTGAGGAAACTTTAATTACATACTTCAACGTTCACAATTTTGGAAATTACGAAGAAGCGATAAGACTTTGGTTTAATAACGCTGAATACTACCTTGAGCAAGCTAAATTTAAAACCAATAATCAGTATGACGATGCTATAAAGAAAATAAAAAAAATAAAAGATAAACTCAATACAGCAAAAGAGCATTTGGATGAGAATGAAAATGCAGAGGCTCTTCAAATATGGAAAGATGTATTTGGCAAGGAATTTATAATATCTGATGTTAATGAAGCTAAATCTTTTTCTCAAAAATTATCGGACGGATTATTGAAATCATCTTCGACTGGAGCAGTATCTGAATCTGTAGGTAGAAATATTCCAGCATCAAAAGGGTTTTATGGCGATATATAGAAACAAATCCACAAAAGTTGATGTTCAGATTGGTTCTATGAAATCAATTTATCCGCAATTTAAGGTAATTAAAAAAAAGAGTACAGAAGTTGAATTTGTTGGCACACTTCAACCAAAACCAGAGTATAGAAAATTTAAGATTTCAGTAAAATATCGTGGTAACTTAAAACCTCAAGTAAAAGTTATTGAACCAAAACTTGTGGACAACCCACCACATTTTTACAAAAGTTCCGAAACTCTTTGTTTATATCATCCAAAAGATTTTAAATGGACAAAGGATAAATTAATTGCAAAATACATTTTACCAATTACTTCAGCTTGGTTATATTTTTATGAAGTTTGGTTAGAAACAGGTATTTGGTATGGTCCAGAAGCCAGCCACGATAACGATAAAAATCCAAAAGATGACTAAACAAGTTCCACACGCTAAACTTTATAAGACAGTTACTAAACTATCAAATGCTTTAAATTGGTTATTGATAATTTCCACAATCATTTCTCTTATAATTATAGCCTTAAATAATTTTTTTTCAGAATCTAATCCAAATATCTCTTTGTGGCTTTCACGCATACTCGCATTGTTGGCTATTATCTTTTTTATTTTAGAAGTAATTCAAAGCCAAACGTATCATCGAGCGGAACTTCAAAGAAAAAATGATTTTATGGACAATAGCCTAGAAACAAAGTTGGCTGATGCCAACTCTAATGAATATTACACTAACGATGATATTGGAAATGGAATTTACAAAATGGGTGTTAATTGTTTTGAGAATTCATTTTTCACCAAAAGTATAACCTCTAAAATGCTGACCAAACAAATTACTTACACGATAATAATTTGGGTTGTTTTATGGTCTGTAATTTTAACTGCACCAAATAATGTATTTGTAGAAGTAATTCTTTTGGCTTTACCATTTTCAGTCGCAAATGATTTAAGAAAATTGTATCGTTTAAACAAAAACGTTGAAGTAGTTTTTATGAATTTTAAGAAAATTTTTAGCGCAACAAAAAAGTCCAAGCGAGAATCGTTAATTATTGATAACGTTATTAGTTATGAAAAATCTATATCTTACAGTTCCATACCTCTGAATAGCAAAATATTTGACAAATTTAATGATGAGCTATCATTAGAATGGAATAAGATTAAAAACCAACATAAAATCAAGTAAGCACAGCAGGTAACAACGTATATAATCCATTGCTAGTAAAGGCTTACTTACGAAAATCCTCGCGGATTTTCTATCTGGTTTTTATTTGCTAACTTTCGTGCTAACACACGCAACGTATCATATACAAAACCGTTGTGATTAATATTGCCGACTTTCGGTCACCCACCAAACATTGTAGCTTTCTTCGAGGTCTTTTAAGTTTCTAAAAATGATGTGATTTTAAAATCGACGTAGGAAGATTTTTAAAGC
>NZ_JAYJLF010000025.1:0-9946 GCF_036903175.1 Winogradskyella sp. ECml5-4
AAGTGGAAGTAGTGTAAAAGGGAGGCCACGAATAAGTAAAATGGGTAATCAAAAGCTTCGGAATTTATTATTTATGTGCAGTTTTAATGCGTGTAAATACAACAAAGCTTGCCGAGATCTTTATGAGCGAATAGTAGCGAAAGGAAAGAGTAAAAAATTAGCATTAATTGCAGTGTGTAATAAACTACTAAAACAGGCCTTTGCACTAGCTAAATCAGGATTAATATATGATGGAAATTATAAAAGTACTTTAGTGAAAAATTAATACATTTTTACTTGTTTTTTACCACAGTACTTTGTTGTAAGCCGTTTTTTATTCAGTTTATGATTTAAAATCCCTCCAAATTTCGTGCAATTCATCAACTTCTTTTTCGGTCATATATTTATTGAAAAGCCCACAGTTCGTGAAATAAGCCATACATTCTCCAAACTTTAAATATTGACTTTTTGGAATTACTCTTTTTGCTAAACACTTTTTTAATATTCCTATTCGTTTATTTTCGTCTTCGGCAATTATTTGGTCAATTTTCAAAATATCAGTTATCGAAAATTTGTCTTTAACTGACTCGATTGTTTTTATTTCATTCCAATGTTTTCTTGCTCCAATTCCTTGTTCTACATTACGAAACCTATTTTTATCTAAAGCGAATTTCAATGGTTCTTTGCGTTGAACATCTAATTTTTCGGTTACAATTTCAGTCCAAAATTTTTCAGTTTCCAGACTTATAGTTTCATTCCAATAAATCAAAAGTTCATTTTCCAATGATTTAATTTGAGATGAATTTAATTTACTAACTTTAGATTCGTTAGTTAAACATTCCTTAGTGAATTTTGAGAGTTCAAGAAAATAAGGTTTTGTTGCGTTGTCAATTTCGGTTGATTTACGAACGATTCTTTCGTGGATTTCAACTGTTTTTAAAATCTTTTCAATGTTTTCGATTTTTGTCAATTCGTTCCGGTTTTTCTTAAATGGCTTACAACGTGTTTGTGTATGATTTCGTTGCGTGTTTAAGCAACTAAATTAGCAAATACAAACCGAATAGAAAATCCGCGAGGATTTTCGTAAGTAGGCGAGTGCTAGCAATGAATTATACACGTTGTTGTAAAACGTTTTTTAATAGTCAAGTGTAATTTCTTCTGGACTGTTTGAATTAATATTTATAACTATATCTTCTGTAGTGAAAACTCCATTTTTTGTTTTGAAAACTCTAATAATGTTATTTTCATTTTCGGCAACGATAACATTTAAGGGATTATTAATTTCAGTCGCTTTATATAGTTTTCCATTGGTTGGAACATAAATAGTTTCTAATATTTCGTTAATTTCATCAGGTTCAGGGTTTTCAAACCCATAAGGAAAAATAGCTTGTAATTCAAATCGGTCATTTTCTTCTATAGGAACAAAATTGTTTAAGTTCACAACAACGTGAGCTTTTTTAGGAAAATAATAAGTTTGTTCAATTATTGTGTCTCTATTTTCAATATCAAACCAACGTTCTAAATAAATATTTACTGAATCAGGTGTAATGATATTCTCATTAAGGTTTAAATCGTTTTCATTAACTCTCAAGATTAAGTTTCCAGGTGAGGATTGATCAATTTCCCGATCTTTTAAATAGAACTCATCATAAAAACCTCCATTTTCATCTGATATCAAGTCCGAAATTAATCTTGTATATGTAGGCAAATATCCACCACCTTGTTTAAACTCAAAAGTAATGTTGACATTTGAAAGAGGCTCATTATTAGCTGTTATAACATTACCTTGTAAAATTGTACAGTCTGACGTGCATACGGAACTAGTTTCATCTTCAGTTTTCGAGCAACCATAAAGGTTTAATATTAAAAGCAGACATATAATTTTCTTCATAAAAGGATTTTATTTATAGATGTAGGAATTGTCAAATGGTTGCGTCAAAATGTTTTACAACGGTCTTGTGTATGGTTAGTTGCGTGTTTAAGCACCTAATTTAGCAAATAAATCACAGATAGAATATTCCGCAGGAATGTTCGTAAGTCGGCAGTGACCAAGCAATTAATTATACACGGTGTTAGCAAAAGTTTTTTTCTTATTTTTTATCAAACCTATGATATTCTCAATATTATATTCTCCTTTTTGAATATAAAAATTTCCATTTTCATCTATTAAAACATAACTGCCACAAGGATAATGTATAGGTAAAAAAGTCTTTTCAATAATTCCAAATTCGTCTTTAATCCAATTTAATTGTTTCCCATATTCAGCTGTTCCTTCGGGTGATTTATACATGAAAAATTGATTCACATTTTTCAATTTCTTTATTTTTCTTAAGTAATTTTTATATTTTCCTCTGACATAAGATTTGTCTCCAGTCGAGTTACACCAGTCTAAGCCGTGATAATAATTTAGAATTAAAATATTGTTCTCAGGAACACTTTGGTTCGATATTGAAGAAAGTTCTGTTCTAATTGAATCAAGTTTCGTTTTAGAAATTTTTCCTTTTTTTATTCTTTGAACTTTTACGTTAACGATTAATGTATCTAAATCAAACTTCATATTATACGATTTATGGTCGTCTGTTTCTTTATTAAATTCAGGTTTGGATATTTTGATTAAATCATCATTCAAATAAATTTCTTTTTTTTGACCAAATGTTATTATTGAAAATAGACAAATGAAATATGTAAGTAAGTTTGTTTTCATCCTAAATTTTTGCTAACGGTTACGTATAAGAATAGTGCGGTTTTGTATGCGAGGATTTTCCGAAGGAAAATCAGAAGCTAGCAAAAGCGCACTAACCTTTGATTAAGCACTAAACTACGCATTATTTTTATACAATGTTAGCTACAGTTTTTATTAATCTGTTACTTTATTCCAAAGTAAATCAGCGTAAATTTCCGCTATTTCACTCTCATTATTCACTTTCCAAGTTCGATGAGTAATTCCTCTTTCTTGGTCAATAATTTTGTCTTTTAATAACCAAATTCCGTCGTGCTCAGGATTTGGTGCGTTTTCCATTTTCTGTTTTTCAGTAAATCCAGAAATCCGTATGTGTTCTTTAAGGTCATTTTTTGAAATTGTAATATACTTTTTCAAAAGTCGAAAAGGTACTCCTTTGTCCTTAAATTCTGGAACTAATTCCGCAATTGAATTCATATTTCCAGTTTCCATTATTTCCAATTGAGTTTTTTTGTCAAGTTCAGGATAATTAAGTTTTTCGTGAGCTAAACAAATTTCGTTTATTTCATCATTCAGTTTTTTTACTCCGATTTTATTCGAAACAAAAAAGTAAATAATTAGTATTAAAACTAATCCAATTATGATTGTGAAAGTCGGCAATATTAATCACAACGGTCTCGTATATGATTTGTTGCGTGTTATAAGCGAGTAAGTTAGCAAATAAAAACCAAAATAGAAAAACCGAGAGGTTTTTCGACAGTAGGCGAGAAGCAGCTATAAATTATATACATTGTTAGCTATGAGTAGGCGCGCATAGACTTTGGTAAAGCAGAGGTGTTATTTTTCCTGCCGAAAGCAAACACTTTAAATGCGTAGCCTAGAGTTAGCAGAAATGCTGAACACGATTATATGTTTTTTATTTAAGAAGCCATTGCAGATAAGCTGTGTCCAATTCACGCATGTGTTTGCTTATTCGACTAAAGCACTGACGCCTTTTTTTATTTTTCAGCGCAAACTTGCTAACGCATGATTTTTAGACAATGTTTGAAAAACTCAAAAGGTTAGTTAAAACAATAAAAATTGCAAATAGAGAACGATCTTAATGCGTTTTATTTTAAAAAAAGGAATAATAGCACAAAGTTCACAGAAAAGGAAACGGCAAAACGAGAGGCTTTAATCTTCTAAAGAGGAACGGAAGTTTGTTTGCGACTATTATTGCTAACGGTTTTGTGTATGATTTGTAGCGTTATTTAAGCAAGTAAGTTAGCAAATAAAAACCAAAATAGAAAAACCGAGAGGTTTTTCGACAGTAGGTAAGAAGCAGCTATAAATTATATACATTGTTAGCTATGAGTAGGCGCGCACAGATTTTGGTAAATCAGAGGTGTTATTTTTCCAGCCGAAAGCAAACACTTTAAATGCGTAGCCTAGAGTTAGCAGAAATGCTGAACACGATTATGTTTTTTATTTAAGAAGCCATTGCAGATAAGCTGTGCCCAATTCACGCATGTGTTTGCTTATTCGACTAAAGCACTGACACCTTTTTTTATTTTTCAGCGCAAACTTGCTAACGCATGACTTTTAGACAATGTTTGAAAAACTCAATAGGTTAGTTAAAACAATAAAAATTGCAAATAGAGAACGATCTTAATGCGTTTTATTTTAAAAAAAGGAATAATAGCACAAAGTTCACAGAAAGGGAAACGGCAAAACGAGAGGCTTTAATCTTCTAAAGAGGAACGGAAGTTTGTTTGCGACTATTATTGCTAACGGTCGTGTATATGGCTCGTAGCGTATAAACTAGCGATTATTTTCGGATTAAGCACAAGCCATATTTTTAAATTTTACTATTATCTTCTTTATTGGAAATCGTCAAATTTAAAAATTTGGCGACTTTCCAAATATGCCTTAACTTCGATTAAGCAACTGATTAGCTATGAGTTATATACGTTGTTAGCACACGTATTTATTCCTTACTGATTAGTTCGCCATTCTCGTAAGTTTCTGTTTTGGTCAAATTACCATTTTCATCAAAATATGTCCAAATCCCGTCTTTTTTTAATCCGCCACTATAGTATCCGCTTTCACTGATTTTTCCATTTTCGTGGAACTTTGTAAAATTACCAGTTACAAGTCCGTTATCATAGTTTGCAACTAATCTTATATTTCCATTTTCGTGATACGCAGTAATTGATTTATAAGTTAGATTATCGAGAGGGAATTTTGTCTCACGAGTTTTATTTTGCTGTTTATCAAAGTCAATCGTAATTAAATGAGTAAAGTCACGGTATTTAATTCTCTTAACGAAACCTGTGTCATCATAATTTTCGGTTATTACTTTACCAGGTTCAGGTATTTCCTCTTCCTCTGCTCCGTGAATGACTTTTACATTTGGCATTCTCTGTACCTTAACGATATCAACGCTATAAATTTTGTCAAAATCATTTTCGATTAAAAAAGACGTCTCAAAATAATCTTTTCCATCATTTTCACTACCCATTGGGAATTGATAAACTACATAATTTAGTTTTGTATTTCCTTCAATTGGGACAATTACCTTTTTATTGAAATTATCAAAATCAATATTTTCATTAGATAAGGTTTGGTTGAAATTGTCAACTGTTTTTTGAATGTAGTCTGAACCTACTCTTTTTTGATATTCATCAATTTTTACTTTAATCGTATCTTCAAATGAATTGAAAAACTGCGTATAGTTTTTTTGCTTTATGAGTTTCAAAACTGCCTTCGATGTTTTCACAGCTTTTTTATCATTTTGGGCAAACCCAAATTGAGCTATCAAAATTAAAATGGTAAGTACAAATGTTTTTTTCATATGTGTGCTAACGTGTTTGTGTATGATTAGTAGCGTGGTTGAGCAACTAATTTAGTAAACTTTTACGAACCTGAGAATATTCCGAAGGAATATTCCAGATGAGGACTTACACAGCAATTAATTATACACGGTGTTGGCAGTAGTTTTTTATTTATCATTTTCGGAATAAGATTTGAAACTAGTAATTCCATATTTTTTAAACCAATATTTTTTGTCATTCCGAACTATAAAAAGAGTGTCATTATTAGCTCGAAAAATTAAAGAATCATTTTCTTTAATAAAATCGTGTAGTGTAGTTGGATAAGGTTTATCATTATTATAAGAAACATCAATTTTCAATGAGTCATTAACACAAACAGCACCTTTTGTCTGACTAATGCTTTCAATTTTGAGTAAATAGTTTTTATCATATTCAGCCCATTTTCCATTACAGAAAATGAAACAACTAAAATTAGTTAATAATAACAAAATTAATGAACACCTAATTATTTTACTATTTCTCATTTAGCAATCAGTTGCAATTAGTAAATTCGGGTTTTCTCCGACTTTTATTTTCCTATAATTAACGAAAGCTCCACATTCCATAATTGCATTTAGTAATTCAGGTGCGTTTTCTTTCAAGTGTTTTCCGTTTTCAATTAGCAGTAGAGTAGGTCTTTCAGTCAATTCGTCAATACAATCAATCCAAGCATCCATATTTTCTCCGTAGTAATCTGGAAAATTCAATTCCGTTTTAAATTCAGAGTGAAATGCTTTCCAATTTATTAATTTTCGACCGTTAATTTTGAATGTTATCATCTCGTTCTCAAATTACTGCCAACGGTTTTATATATGATACGTTGCGTGGTTTAGCACGTAATTTAGCAAATAAAAACCGAATAGAAAATCCGCGAGGATTTTCGTAAGTAGGCTCGCACTAGCAATGGATTATATATGTTGTTGTGTGTAGTGTTTTTAATTCGGAAGTGTCTTAATTACTATAAAACTCCCAAATTCAATTCGGTCAGAATTATATCTTTTCACTTTGTCTTTAAATTTCGTGTCAGTTTCTGTTTTCCAACTCAATTGCCATTCATAATGTGCTGGATGAATAATAGGTTTTATTAATTCTCTGGAATTTTTTTTAAAAGTTATGTTCCAAGTCCATTCAGGATTATTCCTTTCTGCAAGATATGGTTCCATATTCCATAATTCAATTCTTTCATTCCTTTCGTTAGGTTCCGAAATTTTTAATGATGGAACAAGTGGTTTAAACATTCTGATTTTACTATCGTGAGGAAAATCAGGAAAATTTTGAAAGCCTAAACTTTTCCAAATAGGCTCTGAATTTTCAGGTGAGCAAAACAATTCGCAAACCATCATTCCATTTTTTTTGAATTCAGATAATGTATCTTCTATTAATTTTCTTCCTAAACCTTTATTTCTGTAATTCGGATTTAATTCCGCAATATCTATTTCAATAATTACTTCATAAATATTATAAATTATAAATCCGATTGCAAAATCATTTTCTGTCAGAACAACCAACTCGTTTTTGTCAAATGATTTCGTAATTATATTCCAATTATTGTAAAATCCGATTCCAGTTTCATTCAGTTCGTCAATCAGCCATTTTTCTAATTGTGACAGATGTTTTTCGGTTGGTTTGAAGTTTGTTTCGTAGTTCATTCTCACATTACACACAACGTTTACGTATAAGAATAGTGCGGTTTTGTGTGCGAGGATTTTCCGAAGGAAAATCAGACGTAACAAAATTGCACTAACCTTTGATTAAGCACTTAATTTAGCATTATTTTTATACATTGTTAGCTGTAGTTATTTTTCTTTTTTCAACTTTCCCAAGTTATATGGTGTAATGTTCCGTCTTTATTAATATTAACAACTAAAAGCTGATTACAAGGTTCTCCATCAATGTCAATCGAATAGTCAAAAGTTCCGAAATAAGAAGCTTGCGGATAAATTCCAACTCTTATTAGGTTTAGTTTTTCCATTAAAAGACTATTTCTTGATTTTTTTCGATTTTTTATGTCAATAATTCCAGCTAATTCACTTTCGTCAAGTTCATCAAGATAGAAATTTAGATAGTCGGATGTCATACTTACGTCTTGTTCAAAGTCCGATTTTATATAGTTCTGATTTTGATTGTCAAATTCAGGTATTTTGTTCACAAATTCTAAGATTTGATTTAATTCAGATTGATTTGTCGATTCAGTCTCAAAATTCAAATCTAGATTGAGTTTTCTTTCTCCAAATTTTAAAGTCCAATCGTAATAATCCGTTAATTTTTCCACGTCAATTTCTGCGAAATCTGGTTTTTCCAAAATTCGGATTTCCTCTTTCCTGTTTTCTGTTTCTTCTTTGTTTCTTTTAAAAAAGTCAAATATTCCCATTTTTTGGTTTTTCAGAATTGAGTGAGTTAATTACAGCTAACGGTTTTGTGTATGATTTCGTTGCGTGTTTAAGCTCTAAAGTTAGCAAATAAATCACAGATAGAAAGTCCGCGAGGACTTTCGTAAATAGGCTCTAACTAGCAATGAATTATACACGGTGTTAGCAGAAGTTTTTTTAATATATTTCCCATATAGCTGTCAAATAAGGTAAAGGTGATTCCGTTGATAGTGGTGAAACATCAACACATTTAGTAGTGATTTTTTGAGGTAGCTTCTCAGTGAAATCGACGTCTTTTTTTATTTTATATTCTTTATAGAAATTATCATATACAGTTCGATATTCAACTTCTTTCTCCTTCTCAATATCAATGATAGTCTCTTCTTCTTTTTTAAAACTAAACCATTTTGTGTAAAATCCAGAAGGCTCTTTTATATTATCGTCTAGACTATTACTTTGAGCAAGTTCTTTTCTGTTTTCAATACTTCTGAAGTATGTTAGAAAATCTTCATAATATCCAGATATAATAAAATACGTTTTTATGTTGTCTTTATTAGTCAAAACATAAAGCCTCATTAAATCATTAAATATTCGTTTTTTTTCTTTCTTTTGAGAAGTGCTATATGAGGCTATTTTTAATTCAAAAACTATTTTAAGTTCATTTTTTTCTTTTAAAACAATATCAATGCTTCTTTTTTTAAAAATCGGGTGATTAAATTCCAATTCAATATTATCTACAGGAAAATGATGATTTGTAAAAAAGTCAGCTATAGGGTATTTCAACGAACTTTCGTTAATCATAAATTTTCTTCCAATTTTCTCTTGGAAACAAAGCCAATAAGAAACACTATTTATTAAACTAGAAAAATTAATGTTTTTTAACATATTTTTTTTGCTCCATTTCATTAAGACCTAGTACTACTACTCTTGTCCAAGGATTATCCAAATGAGAATCAATAAACTGATTAAACCCTTCTCCTTTGGTATAATCTCTTATAGCTTCGTCTAGATAAATTTTAGGGTTTTTATCTCCAGTATATGTGAAAATCGCAATTTTAATGTTATTCCCTTGGGTGAACTCCCTTATTATAATGTCCTTCATTTTTCTTTAATTTCTGCTAACGTGTTTGTATATGGTTTGTTGCGTGGTTTAAGCAACTAATTTAGTAAATAATTACCGACCAAGAAAGTCCGCGAGGACTTTCGTAAATAGGCAAGAAGCCAGCAATAAATTATATACGGTGTTGGCACAAGTATTTTATAAATATTTATTTTCAGTTATTTCCCATTCCGAGATTTCTTCAAATTCAGAAAGTGATTTTGGTTTAATATCAAATTTTATAATTTCAGTTTCTACTTTTTCTTCCGATATATTTCCTATTTCTGAAATTATTTCTCCTTTTTTAAAATCATATTTATCATTTTCAAAATTTCCGCTCGCAGAATGAACTCCATTACTTTCTGCTTTTATAATTACCATTTGGTTATTGTCAAACTCAAAAGTGTAAGATTGGTTTGAGCGGGTAAATTGATAATAGATATTCAGCAATCCATTTTCTATTGATAATTTAGGTTCCAAATGTGGTAACATTCCACCTTCGTCTCCACGTGCGATAAACTTATTGTTTTGGATGATTGCTTTTTCAATATTGTTTTGGTTTAGTAGAATTACAATAATTCGTGGTTTGTTTTTTAATAACTTACAATCCGAACATCTTTTTTCTAAAATACTGTCCTTTGATTCAAGTATTAAGGCAGAATCTTTAAAACCATCTTTGTTAAAGTCTCCAGAAGATTTTTCCAAGATTTTCCAATCAGAATTATTCTCAATTGTATTTAAATTTTGTCCGATAAAATTCGGATATATAGAATCGTTATTTTGTGAACATCCCAAAATAAAAAATCCTAAAAATAATAATGTAAGAATTCGTTTTTTCATATTTGTGCCAACGGTTTTGTATAAGAATAGTTGCGTGTTTGCGTGCGAGGATTTTCCGAAGGAAAATCAGATGTAGCAAATACGCAACTACCTTTATTTAAGCACAAATTAGCAATTATTTTTATAC
>NZ_JAYJLF010000026.1:0-9547 GCF_036903175.1 Winogradskyella sp. ECml5-4
TTTCAATGCTAAAATAAAAGCGTTCAGGGCACAGTTTAGAGGGGTCAAGAATGTGGAATTCTTTCTGTTTAGATTAACTACAATCTTTGCTTAAACACAACTTTTGATCTTGATCCGTTTTTTCATTTGTTAATAGAGACTTTAAAATCAATAACTAAACTATATTATTTTAGTTTATAAAACAAGTCTATTTTTTTTAAGAAAATATGAAGAACAAAAAAACCCAAACGGCAGCGTTTGGGTTTTTCACACTAATACTACTAAGATTTTAGGTCTATCGTAATCGATCTACAGATTTTACGAGATCTTCATCCTTTTTAATAGCCTTGTTAGCCAAGACTAAACACACAATAGAAAAAATAGGAAGAAGAATCCCAATACCTTTCTCAGAAACGTTAATTTCTCCAGATAAATTTAGAGATTGATATACAAAGATTCCTAGTAAAACAAAGTTTAATACTATATTGAGTCGTCCCAAAACAAATTGGGATTTCCGGTTTTTAAATCTAAAAATCGAAAATACAGATAATAATGCAGAACCCAAAAATAAACCTAGATAAGTATAATTATCTATTGCAAATACTTTTGCTCCTGAATTATCTGTCCACAAATGAAACACAAATATTAAACCTGCTGAGATAACAGCAGCTAAAAATAAATATAAGGTTTGTATGCGTTGAATCATATCTTTTATTAAAAAAGTTCTGCAAAATTAGCAGTTTATTTTTTAAAAAGATAGAAATTGTTTTAAAATAAAATTGTATTATTGCAATAGAAAGAAGTAACGTACTGAGTTGCATCATTCTAATCTTCCAAATTAATCTCACTTTTTTTCTTTTTATTTCATTTAGAAAATATTGAATTAATAATATCAAAATTATAATACATATACAACATACGAATGTTTGAAATTTCTCAGTTAAAAGCTAAAAAACTTCCTGAATTACAGGAGATAGCGAAACAACTAAACGTACCAAAATACCGTACACAAAAAAAATTAGACTTAGTTTATCAAATTTTAGATTATCAAGCAGCCAATCCTGCTGCTGTTAAAGCTAAAGTAGAAACAGAAGCTAAAGCTGAACCTAAACCAAGTAAGCCGCCACAAAAGCGTGCTAGAGTTCAAAAAGCTCCTCCAAAAACTAAAGAACAAAAAACGCTAGAATTTTCTGACGATAAAGAAGAAACTAAAGCAACACCTCCAGAGCGTAAACCTCAGCCACGCAAGCCCCAAGAACGTAAGACACAAGAGCGCAAACCTCAAGAAAACAAACCTAGAGAAGATAAATCTAGTACTGACAAACCTACTAACGAAAAGGCTCATAACAAACCTCAAGAACAGAAGAAACCTAACCCTCGTAAAGACGACAACAGACGTTCACAAAACAACAAGGACAACAGGCAACCACGTTCTAAAGATGGCAATAAAAATAACGGTAATAAAGATAGCAGAAATCGCTATCGTGAACCAGACTTTGAGTTTGATGCGATTATTGAAAGTGAAGGTGTTTTAGATATTATGCAAGACGGTTATGGGTTTTTAAGATCTTCGGATTACAACTACCTATCGTCTCCAGATGATATTTATGTCTCTCAATCTCAAATTAGATTATTTGGTCTAAAAGTAGGAGATACTGTTTTAGGTAATGTTAGACCGCCAAAAGAAGGTGAAAAATATTTCCCATTAATTAAGGTAAGTAAAATTAATGGTCAAAACCCTAATGTTGTAAGAGACAGAGTTGCTTTTGAACATTTAACACCATTATTTCCTCAAGAGAAATTTAATATTGCCGAAAAGCAAGCAACAATTTCTACACGTATCATGGATTTATTTGCTCCAATTGGAAAAGGGCAACGTGGTATGATTGTATCGCAACCAAAGACAGGTAAAACCATGTTATTAAAGGATGTTGCCAATGCTATTGCAGCGAATCATCCTGAGGTTTATCAAATGATTTTATTAATTGATGAACGTCCTGAAGAAGTTACAGATATGCAACGTAATGTACGTGGCGAAGTCATTGCTTCTACCTTTGATAAAGAAGCACATGAACATGTAAAAATTGCAAACATCGTTTTAGAAAAAGCAAAACGACTGGTAGAATGCGGGCATGATGTTGTTATTCTTTTAGATTCTATTACACGTTTAGCTAGAGCTTATAACTCTGTTCAACCAGCATCTGGAAAAATTCTTTCTGGTGGTGTTGATGCGAACGCTTTACACAAACCAAAGCGTTTCTTTGGTGCTGCTCGTAACATTGAAAATGGTGGTTCTTTAACCATTATTGCAACAGCGCTTACAGAAACAGGTTCTAAAATGGACGAAGTTATCTTTGAAGAATTTAAAGGAACAGGTAATATGGAATTACAGTTAGACCGTAAGATTTCTAACCGTCGTATTTTCCCTGCAATAGATTTAACATCATCTAGTACAAGACGTGATGATATTTTATTAGATGCAACTACTATTCAACGTATGTGGGTTATGCGCAAATATTTAGCAGACATGAATCCAGTAGAAGCTATGGAATTCATTAACGATCGTTTCAAACAAACTAGAAACAATGAAGAGTTTTTGGTTTCTATGAATGGCTAAACCATTTCAATATATATCAAAAAAAAAACCTTGAATTAAAAATTCAAGGTTTTTTTATATATCATATTATCCTGATGTTATACTCTGGGTTTATTAATACCTCTATCGTACATCACAATACTGCCTGCGACAGACACATTAAGACTTAATTGAGATTGAAATTTTACTAAAAAATGGCTTTTTTCGATAGCCTGTTTAGACAGCCCATGGTCTTCTGCACCTAATAAATAAACACAACGTCTAGGATGATTAAAAGTTTCTAAAGCCACAGCTTCTTCTGTTAATTCTACTCCAACGAGTCTTGCTCCTTTAGGGATATTATTAAAGAAATCTTCAAAAGTATCGTAGTGAAAATATGGCATTGATTTAACCGCATTATGGGTATCACAAGCTTGTTTTGCATAACGATTGCCTATTGTAAAAATAAAACTTGCTCCTAGATTTTGAGCAGACCTCCAAAGCACTCCTAAATTTTCTGGCGTTTTCCCATTCTGAATTCCAATTCCGAAGAATTCGTTTGTAAAATTATCATTCATAAATCAAAAATATAAATTTGAGTTATTCTTTGATTAAGAAATCAAAAAAAAGAGGTTGTATAAATATTTAAAATACTATTTATACAACCTCTTTTTAATATATATTATGCTGTTACAGCTAACTTAATCTTTATGACATTAGATATGTCTAAGACAATCTGTTTGAACATATGTCAGCTTGAGTGCAGTCGAAGAATTAAATCCCTATAAGTATTTCGACTGCGCTCAATATGACATTTCATTCTTTATTCTTTTTTTTAACACTCTTTTTTTGATCTATATTATGCTGTTGCAGCTAACTTAATGTTTTGTTTATACTCTATTGGCGAGCAATTGTATTGCGCTTTAAAGATTTTAGAGAAGTAACTTCTACTTGAAAACCCTAATGAATATACAATTTCAGAAATGTTTAAGTCTGTGTTTTTAATAAGCTCTTCAGACTTCTTAACTCTTACTGATCTTATAAAACTGTTAAGCGTCTTACCATGCATTAATTTAAATCCTTCCTGAACCTTAGCTGGACTTATTGAAATCTTCGCTGCCAATTCTGTAACGCTTAGGTTAGTCTCAGGGAAATTATTAATGTAATCCGATAATTCTTTTATTTGCTTTAATTCAAATGCAGTTAATGATCCTGTTGGATTTTGAGAACTCTTTAGATCTAAAGAATGTTGTTCTATCTCCATGGCTAATACAAAATTCACTAATCCTTGAATTAATAATGTTCTTACAACACCATCTTGCTTTATAGCCTTTAATTGCTTAATGTTTTCTGCAATTTTTAAGTTATAAGAACCTACATAACTATAATCTGCTGTTTTTCCTGAAATAAAAAGTTCTGAAACCATACTATTTATATGGTGCTTCGCTGAGCTCTTTTCAGAGGTGTTCACCGAAATAATTGTAGAGTTTACATAAACGTCTTTAAAAAAGCTGATATGATTTTCATTGGTCTCAATATTAGCAGAAATTCCTGTTTGAAATGTTTTAACTGTGTTTGAAGACCCATTATTATTAAAAGAATGTTTTAATTTTCCTTCTGAACAATATAAAAAGTTAACTACTGATCGTTTAGAACTTTCTACAACGAACTTAATGTCTTCTTTAAACTTTACATCAAACTCAATGAATACAGTGTTTCTTTCTAGTTCTATACCTCTAATTAAGCCTACACCTAACTCATTATCTATTTTTAACTCAACCTCTTTTAGGTTTGTTGTAAAAGTTCCACCAACTTCATTATTTAAAGCGTGAAACATAAATTGTAAATTATTTGCTTTAATCTCTATAGTTTTCATATGTGTTTGTTTTTGGTTAGACTGTAATTTTTATAAACCCTAATTAATCTTACTTATTAGGATTGTAACTCTTGTAAACTTAAATGGTCTCTTTGGTGCTTACTACGGCATTAAGTTTTGAATACCTTAGTTCTGAATAAGCAACTTCAAATTTGCGTTTTGGAAAAATTCTTCCCACTCTTGCAAACTGCTTTTGTAAATGTTTAGATGATATTTTCATGATATAATTGATTGGTTAATTTTCTTATGACAAAGTAACAACCTCTTTAGGCTTGCTATGTTATACAATTCCTCAGTTTTGTTACATCATTTCTAATATGTGTTAAACAAAACATAAAAAAGTACAAAATTAGAGGTCTATTAAATCAACCATCAACTCCATATAAACCAATGCTTACAAATACACTGAAGAATAACCAGGCAGAATGGATAATTAAAAAAATAGATTTAAATGGAAACGTTTAAATTGAAGTAACCTTGAAGAAGGCTTGTGTTAATCTTTAGAATTATTTCTATTGACAACTATAAGTAAGATAATAGCTACTACTAATACAATGTGAATTACAGCAGATAATGCATAAACAAAAAAGCCTATCGCCCAAAGGATAACTAACAGCACTAAAAAAACGTAAAGAAAAGTCTTCATTGTAGAAAAACGATTTTATTAAGAGCTCCAACTCTTTACAGAAATTTGCTATAAACCGGTTAAAAGAAATAGTTTAAGCACTAATAAAAATTGAGGAGTAAAACTCATAACAAATATGCTCAATTACAAATAGAGCATGTTATACAATTTCAGAAAATGTTTATACTATTTTAAGGCAGATGATAATGTCTATTATTTTAAAAACGGCAAGTAAATTATAAATGTGGCACCAATATTAGGTTTGCCCTCTGCAATAATAACTCCTTTATGGTTTTCTACAATCTTTTTACAAATGGCTAAACCAATACCTGTACCTGAATATTCAGATTTACCATGCAACCTATTAAAGAGTAAGAAGATCTTTTCGGCATAAGTTTGCTCAAACCCAATACCATTATCCTTAAAGGTGATTTTATGATGAAACTTATATAAGGATTCCTTTATTTGCTCTACATCTCTAGAGCGCACCTCTTCGTGTGTAATTTCTATTATTGGAGGAACATCTTCTTTACTATACTTTAACGAATTGCTTATTAAGTTGATAAACAATTGTTGAATTTGAAACGAAATGACCTCCATTGTTGGTAAATCATCACAAATAATTTTAGCTTGTTTCTCTTCAATACTATCTAAAAGCTCTGTCTTAGCATGCTCTAAGAGCATATTCATATTTGTTTTTAAATATTCCTTTTCAGAGGTATTTGTTCTGGAATATTGCAATAAATCTTCGATAAGCATACGCATTCGCGCAGATGCAGACTTCATTCTTTGAATATAGAGTTGTCCACTTTCAGAAATATGATCCTTTTCTTTAGCCTCTAGTCGTGACATAAAAGTCTGGATTTTTCTTAAAGGCTCTTGCAAATCATGACTCGCAACATAATTAAATGCAGACAGTTCTTTATTGGTACGTTCTAACTCTTGATTACGCTGCTCTATAATTCTGTAGTTTTCAACTTCACTTGTAATATCAATGGTAACACCAAACATTTTTTTATCACCTTCAGTATCATCCATAAGTTTAGAATAAGCCTTTAGATGCCTAATGGTCCCATCTTTGTGTACTACGCGATACGTCGTAAAAGGCAATTCTTCTTCGCGCATCATCATATTAACTTGCTGCCCTAAATGGTTGATATCTTCTTCGTGTACGTATTTATAAAAATTTTCTAAAGTTGGTTCAAAACTTTGTGGCTCTTCACCTACTAGACGATATAAATTATCTGAAAACTCAAATTCATTTTCTTCAATATACCAAACCCAAGTACTGGTATTACTCACAATCTCAGATTGTTTGGTTAATTTTTCAAAAATTTCTAATTCAACATTATTCTCTTTTAGAACTTTTAAATCCTTAGTCATCTTAAAATAAGCTAGTAAAAGAATAACTAATGTTACTATTAATAGGCCATAAAACAACAAGGGTGTTAAACCTATTTTCTCTTCATTAATCTCTTGATTGTGTATTAATAAACGCTGCTCTAATTCTAACATTTCGGTGATATCTGCACGGATTCTGTCCATCTTAATTTCACCTTCATGAAGTAAGAATAATAAATCTTGAGAGAGTATTGCATCATCCTTTGCTAAACTAAACGATTTGTCAAAATTCTTAAAGCGTGATGCAATATCGCTCTTTAATTCCTTGAGTTTTTCTACCTGCTCACCATTAGGAACAATTAGAGTATCTAGCCTAGAAAGGTTGTTGGTTATTTTTTGTAGACTCTCATTGTACGGATTAAGAAATAGTGAATCATGCGTTAGCAAAAAGCCTCTATGTCCTATTTCAGCATCTTTAAGGTTGGAAATAATAAGCTCTAACTCACTTCTTAACGAGTAATTATCTTTAACAACTTTTGATGTTTGAGATAACTCACTAATATGTTTATACGTAAAACCACCTATACATAAAATAACAAAAAGACCAACGACAAAAGCGGTTCTTAGGTATCTGCTGGAAGGTGTTGGCATAGCTTATAATCTTAATAAAAAATTGTCTTTATTTAAACCACTGGTATGATATTGCCAATTGGTAGTTACGACTTCTGAAAGTACTTTTTTAAGTTTTTCAAAATCATTAGGCTTCTTAATATATACATTGGCACCTTTAACAAAGGTGTTTTCGATATCTTCTTCTGATGCCGACGTAGAGTAAATGGCAATGGCCATACCTCTTAATCGTTTAGCCGATTTGATATCTTTTAAACATTCTAGTCCTGATTTTTTTGGCATATTAAGATCTAGAAATAATAAGTTAGGAAGGGTATTATTGGAATCATTTAAATATTCCATTAATTCTATACCATCCTTAAAAAGTAAAACTTTACTTTTAATTTTCAATTCTTCAAAGGCTTCGGTAAAAAATAACCTATCGTCCTCATCATCATCAGCCAAAGCTATATTAATATAATCGCTATTCATATCTACAAAC
This sequence comes from Winogradskyella sp. ECml5-4, assembly GCF_036903175.1. Lineage (NCBI taxonomy): Bacteria > Pseudomonadati > Bacteroidota > Flavobacteriia > Flavobacteriales > Flavobacteriaceae > Winogradskyella > Winogradskyella sp. ECml5-4. The sequence continues at coordinate 7,508 of NZ_JAYJLF010000026.1, forward strand.
TTATAGTTAGGTTAGTTTATTTGTTTTCTTTTAGCAATAATACGCTGAAAAGCTGAAGGTGTAATACCTGTTGTATTTTTAAATTGTTTACTTAAATGTGCCACACTGGAATAGTTGAGTTTAAATGCTATTTCGGTAAGCGAAAGATCTTCATTTGTCAATAATATCTTAGTGTACTCTATTTTCTGTAATATAATAAAATTTTCAATGGACGTATAAGTCATTTCAGAAAACAAATTAGACAAGTAGTTGTAATTCTCTTCGAGTTGCTCAGACAAATAAACAGAAGTCTTCACATTTATATCCTTTTCATTAAAGACCATATCTACGATGACATCTTTAATTTTTTGAATAACGATTTTTTTAGGGTCTTCTACAACCTCTATTCCGAAACTATTAATATCTTCATGAAACAGTTTTAACTGCTCTTCTGATACTTTATCCATCAATTCTATTTCACCAAAAGCTGTTTGCTGATAATTGAATTCGTGCGCTTCCAATTTCTGCTTTAAAACAGTATTGCAAACTTTAGTAAAATCGAATTTTAACAATAATTTCATTATAAATCGTATAGCACTAGGTTAATATTTACTCTATTTTGATTTTAATCAAATTTAATATTAAAATTCACATAAATCACTATGTTATTTTACAGAATCACTAAAACATAAAGATTGAAACTAAATATTTCTATAGGTTGAACTTTTTAAAATGTAAAAAAAGCCGATTATAATAACCGGCTTTCCTTTGTGATATAGATTTAATTGATCTATTAAAATTCTGAATAATTAAATTTTTGACCACCTATTGAAATATCTGCCATTGCTCCAGCTTTTGATTTTGCAAAAATGACAACACCATCATTATAATTGACATTTTTACTAGCTCCTTTATCTACTATTACCGCTTTTGCTTCTGCAGAAAACTCAAAGTTTCCTTGCTTAAATGCATTTAAGGCCTCTTCTGTTTCAAAGAACACAACTTGTATATAGGCTTCTCCGCCTGCTTGTAAACCAATGTCTAGCTTTTTCATATCAGCCATTCCTATAGGCATTCCGTCTTCATAAACAACACCATTACCTGAAGCCGCACCTATAATTAAGGCACCTTCTCCTATATTTGGAAACACAACATAGCCCGAAGAATTGCTAAAAAATTTCTCTAATCCAACATCTGACTTCTTTAACGTTGAGATTGCTTTCTCTGCATCTTTCATAACACGTTTATCATCTTTATTTTGAGCAAATGCAAATACAGTTACAAACAGCAATGCCATCGTTATTATTAAATTTCTAATTTTCATAATTTTAAATTTATTGATTAAACATTCATTTAAAGAAAGTCTTAAAAACAGTTAGTCATATAACTTTCTTTAGGGTAAAATTATGAGTATTCTCTATTCTTAATTGATGCAATACAATTAATTATTGATGCTATTAGAGATCGTATTATAACAGGATTATATAAAAAGAAGGCAAATAAAAAAGGCTTTCGATTTCTCGAAAGCCTTGTCTTACTTCGTAGCGGGAACAGGACTCGAACCTGTGACCTTCGGGTTATGAGCCCCAAGACCTCCTTTTTTGAAACCATTTTACTGGGGTTTCACGCTATTATTATGTAGAATCGTGTTCAAAAACGTGTTCAGTTTTATGTTCACTAGTTATACAAATATTTATATGCAATATAAAAAATAATTTCATACCATAAAACATCTTTTTTTTTGTTAAATACAATTAATTAGTACTTCGATTAAACCTAGTAATCTGAAAACATTTTCAACATATAATTAGCTATGCGCAAATCATAAAACAACTAAAAAAACTTTAGATATCATAAATAAAACAAAGGATAACAATTACAAAAAACTGCTGTTATCCCGAATATTTACATGATAAATTACTATTATTGTGTTGATATAACACGTTGTAGTTAATTATGAAGAAACTTTCGTACATATTAGTAACATTAGTATTCCTGAGTTGTAAAACAGAAAAAAAAGATGTTTATCAAGAATATAACGGACAAATGGTAAAAGTGGAA
>NZ_JAYJLF010000027.1:0-8766 GCF_036903175.1 Winogradskyella sp. ECml5-4
TTTCCGATTGTAAGTTCGGCTAAAATTTTCAGTTTAAATGGTTCTGAATACCGTCTGATTACTTTGTCATTTTTGTACATAATGTTTAAAATTATGTAGCCTTTATTCAGGACGGGTCAGTATTATGCCCAACGTGTTTGTATATGGTTTGTTGCGTGGTTAAGCAACTAAGTTAACAAATAAAAACCGAATAGAAAATCCGCGAGGATTTTCGTAAGTAGGCTAGAACCAAGCAATAAATTATATACGTTGTTGCCAGTAGTTTTTATTGACTAAATCTAATATTAAATTTGCGGTATGAACTATTATCAATCAGTCGCCCTTTATATTTTGTATTAATAAAAAATTTCATTTTATTGTTTATGTATTTAGGTACATTCATTTTAGAATATGGAAAGAACGCTTTGACAGTATAGGCAGATGAATAAGAGTCAGGTGTTACATTTGTTGAATATGAACTTATGTATCTATTTTTATTATATAAATGCACTCCAATGTCAATCTGCTTCTTATAAGTGTTATAATTTTGAAGCGTAAAATGTACATACATTCCTGTTTCATAATTTTGGGTAACATTATGTTCTATTCTTATATTTTTAAACTTGCTTTTGGCTTTACGTGCAGTTCGTTTTATATCAGTATATGATTCTCTTGGACATCCATTGTTATATGAAGAACCATAAACATAAGGACATAAATCTTTGTCATCCGTTACACCATCTCTATCTGAATCTATTTTCTTAATTACAGGGCATCCATTGTTATATTTTGGCCCATATTTATATGGACAATAATCTAAATCATCAGTAATTCCATCATTGTCGCTATCCTTTTTTTTAGGTTTAGGACAACCATTATAATTTTTATAACCAAATTGATAAGGACAGTTATCAATATCATCTGTTATTCCATCATTATCACTATCTTTTTTGAATGTTCTTCCAGGATAAAGTTTCATTATATTCTCAATGTCTCCTTTACTTAAAATAGTATTTATAGGAATTGAAACTCCATTTGTTGTAAAATAAGCAGGAACAGGATAGTGCATAATAGAATGTCTATCATATTTCTCGCTTGAAAAACTTGAACCAAGTCCATATCTATTTATTACATTTCTGTATACATCTTTTTGACTCCAGCCCAATTTGGTTTGGTAGTAAGCTAATACTTTCGGAACGTTCCATTCAAAAGGTCTTTGAGAATGTTTGTGTTCGTGCAAAAGTCCAAGAGCGTGACCAAATTCGTGAAGAATTGTTCTACTAAACTCTGATTCCGATGTGTAATTATTAAACCAACCAAAATTCATAGTCGGTTTATTTTGAGAGATTTGGTTTGCAATAATTCCAATATAAGACCACGAACTGCCATTTTGAACAAAACTTATTCTAATATCAGCATTGCCATATTCAATATAGTTAAAGCTGATATTTGCGTATTTCTCCCATTCTTTACTGTATTGAATAACTTTTTGTCTGACATAGCTATTACCACCAATAAATTTCACTTTAATTGATTTAGAGTTCCATTTGAGTTTTTCATCCGATACAGCTCTTAAAACTCCATCTTTTTCTTCTATTTGATTTCTATATGCTTCCATATCTACACAAATATTCTGTCCTTTAACAGTAAAGCTAAATAAGATAAAGACTAATAAATATAATAGATTTTTCATAGTTTTCTATGTGTTTCTCAAATTACTGGCAACGGTCTCGTATATGATTTGTAGCGTTATTTCTGCAAGTAAGTTAGCAAATAAAAACCGAAATAGAAAAACCGTGAGGTTTTTCGACAGTAGGCAAGAAGCAGCTATAAATTATATACATTGTTGGCTAACGTTTTTTCTTTTTACGAACTACTCCTTTGTGTATTTATAGGATCTTTGGTTTTTCGTACGTTGTTTCGTTTTTTACTTAAATGTCAAAAAAATCTTCAAATTATTATTCCGTTTTTTTCCGCAAAGAGCATCAGTTTTGATTTTCGGCCGAAATTTCGTGACATCAGAATCGATTGATTTAAACAACTAATTTCAATTTTTTAAAATTGCGAACAGTTCAGCCGTACGTTTTGCCATTCCGCTTATCATCCAAAAGTTGAGGATTGCTATAATTTTGAATTAAAGAACCGAAGTTGGGTAAGTCGAAATTCGTGCGTAAAGTTCCGCAAGAGTAAGAAAATCCAGTGTAATATTTTTTTAACGTTCAGCTTTAAATTCCAACGTATTTTTCTGAAGCAAGTAAGCACAGAATTTCGTAAAATCCTTGAAATTGTTGGCACGCGCAAAATGTTTGCCAACGTGTTTGTATATGGTTTGTTGCGTGGTTTAACACGTAATTTAGTAAATAAAAACCGAATAGAAAATCCGCGAGGATTTTCGTAAGTAGGCTAGAACTAGCAATAAATTATATATGGTGTTACCAAACGTTTTTATTCATCAAAAAGGTAAGTCATCATCCATTTCATTAATTGAATTATGATTTGCTATTGGTTTTGAAGTTGATTTATTATACATTACATCTTCTACACAAGATTTACAAGGTTTGAACCCTAACTGTTCAAGTAAGTTTCCTTCAAATTTTAAATCAGGATTATGTAAAACTCTATAATATTCAATTAATAACTCTTTGATTGGTTTTTTAAAATGAGAATCATATTGTTTTAAGAATTTCTTAATTGCTACATCCGAAAATCTTGTATCATTATTTTTAATATCATTTTCCGAATAAGCTAAAAAAGTAAATTTTTGAAATTTTCGAATTATTTCTTTTTTTTCGTTGTCAGCTTTATTAAAATATTGACCAGCTTGACTGATATATTTGTCTATTCTGCTTTCAAGTTCTTGTAAATTTAAATTGTCAATAACTTCTACACCAGAATTATCGTAATCAATTGCTTTAGGATTTATTTTGATTTTAAATGCAATAAAAATTCTTGCAACAAAGACATCTGGTTTTTCTAATAAATATTGATTTTCTTTGAACCATTTCCTAAACCTTTCGACTTCTGGTTTTCCTCTTTCTCTTATTTCCTCTGGGATTTCAAAATTCCTGAAGTTTGAGTTCAATCTTGAACAATCGTGATTTGAATGGTAAGCTGGTTTTCCTCCTTCAAATACGTACTTTAATTTGTCTTTATTTTCAATTGGTACATAATATTCACGAATAAAATTTTCTGGGTCTTTTAAGAGTTCTTTTAATCCGAGAAGATTATTTTTCTCATAATAACTAAAAAAGTATATCGGTTTTTTATAAACATTACCGTTCATATTTCCGATTTTTTTAAAGTCAATACTGGCTATAATTCGAAGTGAATTTGATTTAGTTAAATATGCCATATCGTTTTTCTCGAATGTTTGGTAACGGTTTTGTGTATGAGTTAGTTGCGTGGTTTGGCAACTAAGTTAGCAAACATTTAGGAACCCGTGAAAATTCCGCAGGAATTTTCGCAAGTAGGCAAGAACCTAGCAATTAATTATACACGGTGTTGTGTGTAGTACTTTATTTCAGAAATCTAATTCTTTCTCCAGTATCAGGATCCGACAAAAAATACCATAATTGATAATTCTCCTTTAACTTATAAATCTCTAAATTCTTTGAGGTTTTTATATCGTTAAAATTCAGTTTAATTTTTTTCGTATCATATTGCTCAATAATTTCCCAAGTTCCAGATGAAGTTCCGTTATTAATTTCGCGGTCAAATAGATTTTGAGAATTATTCATTTCGAAAAGATTATCAGGCTTAAATGTCAAAACAATACTATCAGTTTTAATTTCCGAAAGATACTCGTATGAAAATTTGTCCATTTTCCAAGTTCCTACAATATTATTTGAATTTACTTCAACATTTTTTCTCTCAATATTTACATCGATTGGTCCCATAAAATGGCAAGATGTAAGTCCAAGAACTAAAATCAATAAAATCCAATAATGTCTTTTCATTTCAATTTTTGAGTTTGGTTGGGTATTACACACAACGGTTTTGTGTATGATTTCGTTGCGTGTTTCAGCAACTAAATTAGCAAATACAAACCGAATAGAAAATCCGCGAGGATTTTCGTAAGTAGGCGAGTACTAGCAATGAATTATACACGTTGTTGTAAAACGTTTTTTACGGTAATAATTTCGGGCCCAAAATGTTCATCCATAAAATGAATCCAAATATTCCACCTAAAAATCCACCGGCAATAAATGTTAATCTTAAATGTTTAGGGACAATTCTAAATACGATAAATATAGATATGAATAACCCTATTGTCCCTAAAACACAAGAAACAGTTCCGCTCCACAAATTTAATAGTTCAGAAATTTTCTTTTCATCTCCTCCAAAATAACTACCATCAGGTTTTATTAATTCAATTCCAATTGACATTGTCAAATTAAAGACTTCTCTTAACCAGAATAAGGAAAGAAAAACTGCTAACCAATCAAATAATTTTAGCCCATATTCATTAATTCTTTTTCTCCTCCAGAAGATGATAATTAGTCCAATTATTCCTGTAATTATTGTTTGTAAAGGACCTCCAATTCTTACCAGTAAAATGTCGTTCGTTAATTTTTTTACTCCATTTTCATATTCCGCTTTCTGCTTAAATTCAGTTCCATTTTCAATTTCAGTTTTATTTTGATTGTAAATTTCAATAATGTTTTTTTGGAAAGAAGAGTTGTCATAACTCATACTTCCATAATGAAGAGTGGTTTCGTAACCTAAAGATTTAGCAACGATTATATGTCCATATTCGTGACTTACTGTTCCAATTATTGTGAATAGAACAAATCCAAGTGAGATAAATATCAGATGTTTAATGTCAATCGAGATTTTCATTCAAATGTTTTACAACGAGTTTGTGTATGGTTAGTTGCGTGGTTAAGCAACTAAATTAGTAAACTTTCACGAACCCTTAAAATTCCGCAGGAATTTTCGTAAGTAAGCAAGAACCTAGCAATTAATTATACACAGTGTTGCCAATAGTGCTTTTTCTATTGTTTAATAATTTTTTTTCGTTCGAATGATTGATTCGAAAATTTTAATTCAATTATATAAATTCCAGATTTGAAACTTGATAAATTTATAGAATCCGTATTTGTGCTTAAATACAAAAGCTGTCCTAAATTGTTAAATAGTTTTATGCTCTCGATTGTTTTATTTGAGTTTATGCGCAAAATATCTTTAGTCGGATTTGGAAATAATTTTATATCACTTAAATCAAATTCATCCACACTCAAAGGCTCAACAATTTCTGTATTCAGTGTATTCGTTATTATTGCTGGATTAAAATCGAAATAAATATCTGCTACTCCACTAATAATATTCCCAACTACGACATCAGATTTTGGTTTAATTTTAAAAGCGATGTAACCATGAGAATTAGGTTCGTCATTAGTGCTATCTGGTAAATTAATATTATCAAACACAAAACGAACATAAGTCTGGTCTGCTATTTCAACACGGCCAGAATGGCTTAAACTTTCTAATTGCATAGTCGTAAAATCTAGTTTATCATCCAAAACATGCTCTACTCTAACATTAATAGCACTGGCTGTTCCTGTATTTTGAAAACGAATTAAATAATGCAAATATTTATCTACATCTTCAATAAAAATTTCGTCTCCTTCTAAACATGTGATATTATTTGGATCGTAAGAACCTATAACGGTTTGTTCTAAACTAAATGTATTGTCTTCTTCTGTTTCATCTCCAGTAACTGGATTTATAGTTGCTGTTGACAGCAAAATATCATTAATGTTAGTTGTTGGTGGCGGAAAGACATTAAATTGCAAATTTATGATTCTGGTTTCAAAAGGATTTAGGTTTGTAAAATCGAAGCTTAAGGTATTTGCGGTTTGTGAAGCAACAGTTTCACTTGCGTTTAAGAAGTTTAGTTTTGAATCATTGAACTCGAAGGAAACTGATCCGCTTATTTGAGTGGTACCATTGTTTTTGAATACTAATTGATAACTGGTGTCGAAACCTGGTCTTGGGTCGTTTTGTGATGGGTAAATTGAAATTTTTAAATCGTCTATTTCACCTATTGACATAAAACAAAAATCAACCATATCAGTATTTCCATTTCCTGAGAAATTAGATACTGCTGTATTCGGTGAAATGCTGTAATATTCTGAAAAACTGGAAACTACAGAAGTTGTAAATTCTCCTTCGTCTGGAAATAATTGATAAATCCCATTTGCATTTGTAAAAACAGAAAAAACTTCTACACCGTCTGTTGTACTTACTAGAATATTCTCTAATAAAGCGTCTTGTGCATCACAGCCATCAGAATCCATATCTAGAATCACAGTGCCATAAATCTCATTAGATGCCGCATCTATATTTTTATACCAAGCCAATTCATCACCACTTCTTGCCGCGGATATCACATCCATACGACCATCTCCATTGATATCAGACGTATATACGGAATAGGCATTATCAGAATTAATTGATAATAGCTGTTCAGTTCCAAAAGTTCCTAAACCATCAATATTCTCATACCATTCGATTTCGTCATCAAAACTAGAAGCAACCACAATATCCTTATCACCATCACCATCTAAATCACTTGAATAAACACCTCTTGCACCATCAGAGCTTGAGGAAATAACATTTACTTGCCCAAATGAGCCTAAACCATTTAAATTTTCAATCCAGTAAACGTTATTACTGTAACTAGCACTTACAGCTACAATATCCATATCACCATCTAAGTCTAAATCTGAAGCCATTAAATCGCTCACAGCACCAACATTTGTCGCTACCATTTGAGCTGAACCAAAAGTTCCTTGTCCATCACTATTTTCATACCAGTTGATTATTTGATCTGAACTAAAAGATGCCAAAATATCCATATCACCATCCATATCAATATCTGAGGCATAAACCGAATTTACAGCACCATTAAAGGTGTTTTCTATAATTTGTTGAGATCCAAAACTCCCAGTACCATCCAGATTTTCATACCATGCTATTTTATTGTCATTATCTGAAGCAGATAAAATATCAATATCTCCATCATTATCTATATCTACAGGAAAAATATCACCACCATTATCAACATCGGTTGTAATGGATTGTTTTTCCCCGAAAGCCCCCAAACCATCAAGATTCTCATACCATGCTATTTCATCCTCTGACCTGATAGCACCAATAATATCTAAATCAGAATCACCATCAATATCTATAGCATAAACGGAATTATAATTTTCAATAACTTCTGTAATTTCTTTCTGTGGGCCAAAAGTTCCCAAACCATCGATATTTTCATACCAAGCCAATTCATTTGCCGAATTTGCAGAAATTACATCTAAATCACCGTCATTATCTATATCGCCTGTAATGATTTGCTCTGGTAATGCTGCTCTTGATGTTATATTAGACCTTGATGAAAAACTACCTAATCCATCAAGATTATAGAAGCTATAAATATTATTATCTGTTGCACCAATCAGATCAAAATCACCATCATCATCAATATCAAGTCCTAGTAAATCATTAACAATGCTAACTTGATTAGAAATTAATTGCTCGTCTCCAAAATTACCAAAACCATCTAAATTTTTAAACCAAGTGAGTTGTCCATAGCTATCAAAACCATAGAAAACAGATAAAGTAATTATATCCTTGTTTCCATCGCCATCTGCATCAATTATTTTTACAGCTTTAGCATTATTAACGTTGTTGGTTACTAATTGGGAATCGCTAAAATCACCTAATCCATCTAGATTTTCGTACCAAAGGAATAGATCATTAATAGTAACTACAATATCGAGATCATTATCATTATCAATATCGGCAAAATCAATATCCTCTGCGCCATACCCTATAAGTGTCTTCATACCAAAATTTTCAATACTTGGATCATATTGAAACCAAGATATATCATTAGAAGCTGACGCCACCAAATCTACATTACCATCATTATTAACATCTAATGCAACTACGTCGATGGCATTATTAAAATTACTAGTTATAACCAGTTCAGGTCCAAAATTACCAAAACCATCATTCTTATGTAAAACTAAATTATTTGCTACCCTTGATGTGTAAACAATATCGTTGTCACCATCACCATCAGCATCTAAAGCGACTACAGACCCAGGATTACCAACATTACTTATTAATTGCTGACTACCAAAATTACCTAGGCCATCCAAATTTTCATACCATGCTACATTATCATCACCTACAGAAGTTGCAACAACATCATTATCGCCATCACCATCAAAATCTTTAACAAAAACAAATGATTCACCACTGCTTTCGGTAGAAATTATATTCGGTATTCCAAAAACAAAACCTTGTTCATCAATGCGTTCTAACCAAGAAATTTCATTTCCATATAAAGAACCTACAACTAAATCTGAAATTCCATCTCCATTTATATCAGATAAAGACATTGAATTGTATCCCCCAATATTAAAAGAATCATCTACGATAATTCTTTTTTCGAATCCAATCTGTCCAAAACCAAATTGTAAATTAAAAACTAAAATAACTGCTAAGTAAAATTTTTTCATATAATTACAAGTTTAATGCTATAAATGTAAATCATAAATATTAATACATTCTAACACTTGATTTTTTTTAACATACTTCTTATTCTGATTGAACAGAGATTTAAGTCATTGAATAGAGAGCTACGTTCGAGCATTGTTGGCAACGGTTTTGTATAAGAATAGTTGCGTGTTTGCGTGCGAGGATTTTCCGAAGGAAAATCAGATGTAGCAAATACGCAACTACCTTTATTTAAGCACAAATTAGCAATTATTTTTATAC
>NZ_JAYJLF010000028.1:0-7327 GCF_036903175.1 Winogradskyella sp. ECml5-4
ATTTTTCGGTCAGTTCAGGTTGAAATTTATATTCCAAATTCAAAAGTTCGTCAGTAGATGGATTATGTTCTTGTATTTTCTTCATTTTGTTGGTTTGGTCAAATTGCGTAGAACGGTCTTGTATATGGTTTGTTGCGTTGTTTAAGCACCTAATTTAGCAAATAAAAACCGAATAGAAAATCCGCGAGGATTTTCGTAAGTAGGCTAGAACTAGCAATAAATTATATACGGTGTTGTGCGTTCGTTTTTTTATTCAATTTCTTTTATACAAGCGAGAAGGAATCCACGTCCTAATTCTGTGAACTCAATAAAACATTTTCTAATATCTAATTCTGCTTCAAATTCTGTTTTTTCAAATTCTGATAAAGAACTTTCAATCTTATCTTTTACTTCTTTATAATCTTCATTAATCAATTTGTCATAATGTACTTCATCACTTTTACTATGTAATTTTCGCTCAAAACTGATTAAACCATTTAATTCTAAATTTTCAATATATATGTCTATGTTTTTGGGAAATAACAGTTCAACTTGGTTTTCTATTCCTGTTAAATTCCAAGCAGCTTTCAATGACGTACTTTGTTTGTCTTGAGTTGAATAATCAATCATTTGTTTGATTTGTGCTTTTGATTTAACACCTTTTTTATCAAAAAAATCAGGTTTTTTAATATTCTCAATGTATCTATGAATGTAAATGTCTATAAAAGGAATTCTTGATTGATTTTTGAAATGAAATAGAATTTTTGCTTCGTCAACTGAAAGTCTGTTGAGGATTGAAATATATGCAGGATGAACTAAACTTAGAGTTTCTTCAAAAGATGCTTTCGTAAGTAGATTTATAAAAGTTTCAGCAAGTTCGTTTTCATCGAGGTAAGTCAATTTATCTATAATCGGTAAACCAACATATTGAGGAACTTGAGTTGGATTCAAATTTTCAGCTTTATTTAATTTATCTGAATACTGGTTTAAGTTTTTTTGAAAATATACTCTTGATTTAGAATTAAGAAGTTTTAGAGGAAGTAAAATCAAATTAGCTCCATCTAAGACAGTTTCAAGCGCTTCTCCAGCTCTTTTCATTCCAGGTTTGAATAAATCATCATATAATTCTTTTACTGGTATTTTTTCTAAATATTTTTCAATCATATGAGTTTTTTTAAATGACGCACAACGGTCTTGTGTATGATTAGTGGCGTATTTAAGCACCTAATTTAGCAAATAAAAACCAGATAGAAAATCTGCGAGGATTTTTGTAAACAAGCTGAAACTAGCCATTAATTATAAACGTTGTTGGCAACTGGCTTTTATTTTTTTCGTTCTATTTTTAATGGATTTTGTCGAGTATCAAAAACGTCAGCAATTTTTATAAATCCATTTTCCATATCCACAGAATAAATCAGTTTATAGTTTTTGAATATTAAATATCTATAATGAATTTCCCTATGTTTTAGTAATTCTTCTTCCTGTCCAATTAATGGTGTTTTTATCAACTTTTTAGGTTCGTTGATAATTCCTTTTAGAAGTTTTTTAGCAGTTTGAGGACTTGCTTTCTTCTCGTAATACTCATAAATATCGTCAAGTTGAGTTTCAGCAAATTCAGACCAAATAATTTTCAACGTCATTATTCGTACTTGGCTAAGAGTTCAGAACTGCTTTTAAATTGATTGTTTAGAAAATCAGATTCCGATTTATCAATTCTTTTGTTCAGTTCTTCTTGAGTCATAGGTTCGAATATTTGCTCGTCTGAAGTGTTTTTTTCTTTCCTCAAAATATTTTCAAGACGTGAAATAGCCTCTTCACTTTGAAGTTTTAAAAATTCTTTGACAAATTCTATTTTTCGAGCTTCTATATTCATTTTATTCAGCTTTTTATCAAAGATACAAAATTATCAAATTAAACCTCTAATTTTCTTGGTTTCACGAATTTTACAGCTTGTTGCCAACGTTTTTGTATAAGATTAGTTGCGTTGTTTAAGCACTAAAGTTAGCAAATAAATCACAGATAGAAAGTCCGCGAGGACTTTCGTAAGTAGGCTAGAACTAGCAATTAATTTTATACGTTGTTAGCTGTAGTAATTTTTTTTACTCCGATTAATGTTATAATAATTCCAACTCCAAATAGTAGCCAGTAAATAAAGTTAAAATTATACCCAATCAGCCAATTGTCATATGAAGTTCCCATATTATTTGTGGTAATTATAATTAGATTTATAATAAAATGAAGCATTATACAATAGCCGATTTTTCTAGTTTTTTGATATAATATTCCAAGTAAAATTCCGCTAAAGAAAGTCGGTATTAAATTATTTGGTGTTTCAATATGCATTATCGAAAAGCAAATACTTGAAACAATTATTGCTAAAATAGGTTTATGCTTTTCTAACAATTTTTCTAATAAAAATTTTCTGTAAAATAGTTCCTCAATTATTGGTGCAACTAATAATGTAGAAATCAGATCATATATTAAAGCAATATTATTGGTTGAACTAAGAAAGTTATTATGCGTTGAATTTCCTTGATAATATTCTATTATTTTATTGAAATCCCAAAAAGGTTTATTTATTAGAAACAAACCGATTCCAATAAGAGGTAAATATAAATATATTCGAGGATTATAATTCTGAAATTTAATAGCTTTATTAAAATCAAATTTTGGTTTCCAAAAGAAAAAATAAATTAGCAAAAATGTTCCAACAGCAGATACAATTTTATTTATTCCGAATATATGAGTGAAGTCATCTAGCTCTCCAAACAAATATTTGATAGGAAGAAGTATTGTAAGTTGAATTATTGTCCAAAATGCAAACGCTAAAACTGTATATAAAAATGCTTTAATTATACTCATTATTTTACTTGGGAACGATTCGACTTTTATTACAGCTAACGTTGATGTGTATGGTTAGTTGCGTGGTTAAGCACCTAATTTAGCAAATAAATCACAGATAGAATATTCCGCAGGAATGTTCGTAAGTCGGCAGTGACCAAGCAATTAATTATACACGGTGTTGTAGCACGTTTTTATTTATTCAAGTGTTTTTTGTTCTTTCTCTAATTAGCAGAAAACTCATTATTATAATAATACTTATTCCGATTGTTAATAATCCATATTTAAATAAACCAGTTAGAAAGAATGTAGGGAAGCTACCATAACGACCTCTTTCCGATTTTTGAACGAGCTCAGCTATTATATTAGAATTCTCTAATAAGAAATAACAGACAATACAGAGTAAACCAATCACGTAAAGTCTCACAATTTTTAAATTCTTTTTATTCCTCAACTTTCCTTTTATTTCCGCAATTTGCACACAGTTTTGCTTTTGGTGTTCTGTATGGTTTTCTACAATTTTCACAATCAGGTCCAATTTGTTCAAGTGAGTGATGCATAATTGCATTCGGTTCAGTTTCTCCAAATCCAGTCAAATTATTATAGTATTCTAATAACTCTTTAAATCTCTCTTTTCTATCCGCTTTTGCTATTTTAAATCCGTTAGAGTATAATTCGGAAGCGATTGCAAACTCTTCTTTGTCCAACATTGGAATTTCCATTTTACATCTCCAGCAATATTTAATTTCCATTTTATTCGATTGTTTGATTTTCTAAAACAAATTCATCGAACAATATCTGTTCATTTTGCTTTTCAGTCGACATTTCAGATGATTTTAAATCACTCATTCCTCTTGGTGAATAGAAAAACGTTTTCCAAATCGGTCTATGCTTAATAAAAACAACTTTTCCTCCAAACTCATCGTGAGTAAAGATTCCAATCCAGAATTTCGAGACTATTAAAATTCCGATTATTAATATTATTATTCCTGTTTTTCTTTTCAATTCGTGAGTTTTCTCAAATGTGCTACAACGGTCTCGTATAACCGTCAGTTACGGGATTAAAGATAGTGTTTTTCGGTTAAGAACTGACGTTAGCAATTCCGAGTGGATTCGGACGTAGTCGAATCCGCCGTAATTGCGGTTATACATTGTTGTGTGCAGTGTTTTTTGTTTTTTCAATAGTATCACTTTTCCAATTTACAGTTTTTGGATTATGTTTTTCTTTCCATTTAGTTATATAAAAATCAATATTCCGCATATCTTTCAGTATGATTTCAGATAACTTTTTTAGCCTTTTGTTAAATCCATTTTTTGTAAAATACTGTCCGATTTTATGTTCAGGTAAAAACAACATATAAAATAAAGGTATACAATCATAAGTATCCGAACGCAATCTCATTTCAGTCAAGCTATTAGGCGGTAAATGGAATTTTAATCCGTCAGAGTTTTTCAAATCCTCAAGAGAATTAATGTTTGGTGTTATATTGAAAATGTTTAATCTAATTTGAATCCAATTTTCATTTCTCAAAATATGAGTTTCTATTTTTTGCAATTCATTTTCTTTTTCTAATCTGTATAATGTGTATGAGAAATCATTATGATTAGTCCTTCCATACCAATCTGATTTGAACGGGCTTTTTTCAAATCCTTGTTTTTTTAGGGGAAGTATTCCTTTTTCGAGAAACAATTTATTCCGTAAATCCAGATTTTCTTTTGGTTTAGGTTTGTAGAACATATTCAATTTTAATCTCGATTTTTGATTTTTCACGGCTGCTCTGACATTGCACACAACGGTCTCGTATATGATTTGTTGCGTGTTATAAGCGAGTAAGTTAGCAAATAAAAACCAAAATAGAAAAACCGAGAGGTTTTTCGACAGTAGGCTAGAAGCAGCTATAAATTATATACATTGTTAGCTAAGGTTTTTTCTTTTTTGCGAACTACACCTTTGTGTATTTCCGAACTATTTGTTTTTCCTGCGTTATTTTTTTCCTTACATATCAAAAAAAACTCCGAATTACTATTCCGTTCTTTTCCGCAAAGAGCATCAGTTTTGTTTTAGATCCTAATTTTCGTGATGTTAGAATCGGTTGATTTAAACAACTAATTTTAAATTTTTTCAACTGGGAATAGTTCAGCCGTACGTTTTGCCATTCCGCTTATCAGCCAAAAATTGAGGATTGCTATTATTTTGAATTTAAGAACAGAAGTTGGGCAAGCCGAAATTCGCGCGTAACGATCCGAATGAGTGAAAAAAATTCAGCGCAATACTTTTTGAGATTCCGCTTTAAATTCCAGCGTAGTTTTGGTATGAAAATAAGTACAGAATTTAGTGATTGCCTTGAAATTGCAAGTTAGCACCAAAATCTTTGCTAACGGTTACGTATAAAAATAGTGCGGTTTTGTGTGCGAGGATTTTCCGCAGGAAAATCAGAAGTAGTAAAAATGCACTGTTCTTTGTTTAAGCACTAAACTACGCATTATTTTTATGCGATGTTGTGCAACGTTTTTACTCCGATTATTTCAGTCAATTTATTTATTCCGTTTTTTGTAACAAATCTAAATCCTAATTCCATAATAAACCTCATAACTAATATTGTCATAACAAGGTGGAATATAAGTTCAAAGTCAGTTCGGAATATTGCTGTAATTATTCCAGAAATCCCAAACAGAACTATCGCAATAAAAATGGTTTTAATAACTTTACCTGTCCGAATTTTTAACGTTCCTTTTCCGTTTTCTAATTTTCCATTTAGAACACAAAATTCTCCGATTAACTTTTTTGAAAGTTTTACTTCAAATTCGTTCGTTTCAACTTTCCCAATGAATGATTGATTATTCCAATTCGTAACAAACTGTTCTTTCGATAATGTTTGATTTTTTAATTCCGAAATTGCTAACGAACTATCTTTATTTAATTCGATAGAATAGTCTTTCTCGGGAAATATTTTCATTCAGTTTCGGGTTTTTTGGTAATGTTGCACAACGGTTACGTATAAGAATAGTGCGGTTTTGTGTGCGAGGATTTTCCGCAGGAAAATCAGAAGTAACAAAAAAGCACTAGACTTTTATTAAGCACTAATCTACGCATTATTTTTATGCGATGTTGTGCCCAGTTTTTATTCGCTCAATTAAATTTTCAAGCTTATCATTCCGACACCAAGCAGTTCGGTCAAAATTAATTTCGTGTAATGCTTTTTCGTTTTTTAAAATATGTAAAATTCTTTGTTTTCCAAAAAGCGCATCGTCAGCTTTATAAAATTTAAAATCAATAGTTTCATAATCGTAATTAAATAATTTTTCCGCTTGATTCATTGTGTTGACTGTCCAAATATTCAGCACTTTTTTTACATCGTCAAATTTTATTTTATAAACTTCTCCGTACTTATATTTTTTTTTAATCCGAAAAATAAACCAACTAATAATCGAAACAGAAAACAGCAAACTAAAAATAATAGGATTTTCCGCTAAAAATTCCGCAACAGGATTGATTCGACTTCCTCGTCCTTTTGAAATGAATAATGGAATCGCAATCCAACTTGCCAAAAACAGAACGATAAATAGTACAACATACTTAATTACTATTGTAAAATAGTTTGTTTCAGAAGTAGGTTTTTCAATTTCGTAAGTGTTTTTCATAAATTGGGCACAACGGTTTTGTGTATGGTTAGTTGCGTGTTTCAGCAACTAATTTAGTAAACAAAAACGAGCGCGAGAAAATTCCGAAGGAATTTTCCAAATAAGCAACGACCAAAGCAATTAATTATACACGGTGTTGTAGCTAGTTTTTATTAAATTTTGAAGTCTTTAACGAATTTAATATTTGACTTCCTATTCTGTCATCAACGAAGTTTATATTTATAGACAAAACCTTGTCGTCAAATAATCTTTTATAACTTCTAGATTTAATTATAAAAGACTCATCCATTTCAGTATTCATCTCGAATTTAAGAAACTTTAAACCATCTATCATTTCGGTTGTGGTTGTTGTATCTATTTTTGCGTTAGGTGCGATATTAACGAAACTGTCATAAGTTATAGAATTAATTTTATCAAATGATTCTTTGAATGTAGTATTTGGTTCGATGAAGTTTAACTTAGAAGTATAATTTGCATCGAAGCGATTGAATTCACCGTTTTCAACAACAAATATTAGATTTGAAAGATTATTCAATTCTGTGTCTGTATTATTTGTAATATGAGTTTCTCCTTCTTTTTTTATTTTTTCCCATTTCTCAACTTCTATTTTTTTAAAGTGAGTTGGAAGCGTTATTTCCCATTGAAATTCTTCGCTTAATATTTTATCATTGATTTGTGTTTCACAACTTAAAATACTAATTAAAAATATGAATAATATATGTTTGTTCATTCTGTTAAATTAGCTACAACGGTCTTGTATAAGATTAGTTGCGTGTTTTAAGCACTAAAGTTAGCAAATAAAAACTGAATAGAAAATCCGCGAGGATTTTCGTAAGTAGGCTAGTACTAGCAATTAATTTTATAC
>NZ_JAYJLF010000029.1:0-7192 GCF_036903175.1 Winogradskyella sp. ECml5-4
TTTTATTGCGGTTTTATTGCGGTTTTATTGCGGTTTTATTGCGGTTTTATTGCGGTTTTATTGCGGTTTTATTGCGGTTTTATTGCGTAAATATTTTAGTTTCATTGGTTAGTTACAAGTATATTATTGCGTTTTTATTAAAATTTTATTATCAATTTAAATAACTAATCACATGCATACTAAGCCTGACTAAGAACCGAAACAACCTGTTACCATAAACTTATTTCCTCTCTTAATTGACAAATACCCTCCACAAACCTCTTCACATTTCAATTCTAAATTTTAACCCACTCACAATAAAAACTTCAAATAAAATTTTATAAATTTGAGTCATATTATTTTTAACAAAAAGAGAACACGAAACCGAACACGTTTTGGAACACGCTATTTTTCAAAAATCTGATTACTAGTGATTTAAAATTTTTAAATTTCTTCAAATTAAAATTAGGAAATCGACTTTAATTCGATGCTAATTGTTTAAGTCTAAACCTTAAAATAATCGCCGTCACAGGCAAAACCACCAATAAAAACGGAAATAGTACACAAAAGAAAAAGAAATTCACTTCGTAGTATGATGTACCTGTGAGATTTGCTAGGTTTATGGTAAAATCAGTACAATAGATATATAAATTACCACCTACATAAATCATCCAATCTATTAATGAATCAATCTTACTCATTTTGTTGATTTTTGCTATTTTTTAATTTTCTAATTGCTATAGTGTAGTCTATAATCTTTATTAGAGAATACCACATTATAAGTGGAAAAAGTATGACTAAAAAAACAATATTAGCAGCCCCATAATTTCCTGTAGAATGTAAGACTTTTATGGCTCCAAAATATATTTTATCAGTAATATGGAAATAATCTTTTAAAAACTTAACATGATGTTGTTTACAATAACTCGTGTTGCTATGCGCTATCCAACTACACTTGTGAGGACTCTTAATATCTGAGTTTATCGCCGTAAAACCGTAAGCACTATAGGGTTTATCGGTTATTAAAGGACGGTAAAATTCATTTATAACTACCATTATTGTATAAGGTAGCAAAAGCAGAAATATGTTTCTAAAGAGGCGCATATAACAATAATTGTTTTTTTACATGTTTTGTATGTATATTGTCTAATACATTAATACTTTTTAAAAGTTAGTCACTATTATCTTAAAATTAAATTCTATAAAAACAGGCAGATAATCAGAAATCAATCTTGCCGTTTTAAATTTTCGTAAGTTCCTACATAATCAACCACTCCTCAAGTCTTCAATAGCTGAATTAAAGCCTTTTTAATATAAGTTATTCCAAATCTTATGTTTTTCATTTAAATTGAAATCATCTGCAATTAATAGCTTATCACAATTTAATCGTTCTTAATAATTTTAAAATAAATAATTCCTATATATCTTTAACTTTGCTTATTGATTAGCACTTTTTTTCATCTTCACTATTAGCTATTTAAAGTATAATCCAACACCTAGACCGAGACTTATTAGTATTAAAATAAAGACTAGAATTCTTAATGTCTTTAATACTTTTGACTGTAATTCAAAACGTTCTTTGATTTTAGCTTCCATTGAATTAAAATTAGAGTTTAAAGTAGTTTCAAATGCACGCTGTATTTGAGTTCCTTCATTTCTAATCTCAACTTGAATGTCTGATTTATGTTTATCAAGTCTTGTTATGAGAGTTGCATCTAACTCCTTTTGGAACGCTTTATTATCCTTATAAATCTCTCCTATTTTTTGTTCTAGAAATTCATTCGCAACCTTAAGTTGCTTTGTATTTTCAGCTGTTTGTCTTTTAATAAACTCACTTACAGAATTTAAGCTTTTATTATTCTCTTCAATTAATTCCAAATTTCGACTGATATCCGATTGAAGTGTACTGATTTCTATATAAACATCTGTAAAACCTTTTAGTTGTTTTGAATTATGCTCTAATTCATTTACAACACTATCCAATTTTTCTAAATCCATGTTCTATATTTTTAGTTATACTTTTAAGTCTATTGTTGTAATGATTAAGAATAACTGTAGTATCTCCTAATTCTTTAGCAAATCTCAGTTTTTCTTCTTCTGTTCCACTGTATTTATATAAGAATTTCAACAATAGAATTTTTCCTTTTTGGTTTATACTTTTAGATATTTCAAGAATTTGATTAATAACATAATCAAACTTAGAGTCTTCATAATTTGAAATAATATTGAATGATTTTGAAAATCGTTGCTCTTCAATTTTATTAAATGATTCATCTAAAAGTAAGTTGGTTAAACCATTGATTAAATTTAAACCTGTGTTAGTTTGAAAACTCTCTAAAAACCGTTGTAGATTTCCTTTCAAATCAATTAATGAATCTTTATTAATAAAGTTATTATTTTCATCATAGAATACTTCAAACCATTTAGAAATATCCTTGTTATTGTTTTCAGCAATATGCTGTAAAATGTATGTTGCTTCTGTGAATTTAAAATAAGCTTCTAATGCTTTTTTAAAAGCTTCTTTTCCTTCAATTGTGTTATCATACTTTAAGCAGTTTTTATATACATTCTTTAATGATTCTCTTCTGTTGGTTCCGAATTTATCATAAGACCATTGTAATAATACTTTTACTAAACGTTCAAATTTTGGTAATCTGGTATCTTTTAAAATATTAGTGTATTTAATCCTTTCAGAATGGTTATCAAATTCAAAGTCATCAACATACTTTTTAATAAATTTTAGAAGAGTAGCTTTGATACTTTCTTCGGTGAACGTATTATATGTAACAGTAAAAACTCCATTAAAAAAATCATCCACTGTCCAATCCGATATAACCCCCAAGTTTGAAAGACGATAAATAGCTTTTTCTACTTTCATTTTGTTTGAAGCTAAGTTTCTTGCATAAACAACCCTAGCCCCTCCTGATTCAGAGTATGTATTATGAAGTCGTGCGACAAGTTCTAATTCTTTCGAGATTGAATCTAATCCATTTTGATATAAGAAAATTTGACGAATCACATCTTGACCATCCCAATTTACTTTTTCTGTTAAAGCTTGGATTTCTTCATAAGTTGACTCTGGGTTAAAAATAGTTTCAACATCTGTTTCAGGGTTTTCTTCTGTTAACAAAACATAACATTTCGCATTACTTTTATCTCTCCCCGCCCTTCCTGCTTCCTGATAAAGTGATTCCATTGAGGCTGGCATTCCATAATGTACAGTAAAACCTATATTCTTTTTATTAATCCCCATACCAAAAGCTTTTGTAGCTGTTAGTAATGTAAATTTATTTTGTTTGTATTCGTCTTGAACTTTTACTTTATATGTTTCAAAATCTAAATCGTCATTATAATTTCTTGGTTTTGAACCAGAATAGAATTTTATGGGAACATTAAAGTTAGTTGACAATCTATTTGATAAGTCAAAACAACCATTTCCACCATTCACAAAAGGGGTAAATATTAAACCACACTTAGGATTGTCAGCTTCAGATGCAAAAAGATTATCTTCTTGAATATGATTTTCAATAATAGTAGTAACTTCTTGATATTTATCTCCCTTATCATTGATTACAATAAACTCTAATTCTGGCCGCGTATAATCAGTTAACGTTTTTACGTTCTTTTGGCCTGTATTAAATTCTAGCTGAATATCTTTTAAAACATTAACTGAAGCCGTTGCGGTTAAACCTAAAAAGTTAATTGTAGGGCAGTATTTTTTTATGGTATTTGACAAATTTAAGTACGAGGTTCTAAAGTCGTGTCCCCATTCTGACAAACAATGTACTTCATCAATTACGGCATAAGAAAAGTCCAATTGTGAATTAATAGCGACTAATCTTTCTCTAAAATCTTTTGTTTGAAATCTCTCAGGTGAAATAAAAACAAAGAAATATTTTCCATTACTATAATTGTCTAATATTTCTGTTCTTGCAGCACCACCTACATCACTATTTATTGATTCTATATTTTGAATGTATGCTTGATTAAGGTCTTTAACTTGATCATACATTAAAGATTTTATTGGACAGACTACAAAACTTATACAAGGCTGTAAAAGACAAGCTAGTTGATAAGTCAAAGATTTTCCTCCGCCTGTTGGCAGTAGACCTATTGTTGTATTATTCTCTAAAATATTTTGAATTATAGAAATCTGACCATTATTAAACCTATCGTATTCAAATATGTTTTTAAGAAAAAACTCTAAGTTTTCTAAGTCATTAGATTCTTCATTAAAAAGAAGTTTGTATTTAAATTTAGTAGAAGTGCTAAGTTTAAAATAATTAACTCGGTCTAATTTATTTTTATTACGGTTATGAAATAAATCTAAATAATCGGTTCTAATATATATAACATCTTCATTAAGAAAGTTTTCATCTGTCCAACGCTCAAAAAGACTAAAATCAATTTTAATACAATTTGAATCACTAAACTCTTCAACATTTTTAACCTCAAATTGAGGTTCATTAAATGTGATTTTTTGTAATTTCAATAAATGATGAAGCCATTCAAATACATCTTCTATTGAATGATTTTCATACCCATTAACATCACGATTTTTAACTTCAAAAAACCATTTATCATCATCAAGACTTATAATACCATTTTCAAGTAATTCGAGAATCAAAACCTGAAAACGAATTATTGCCGTAGGTAATAATTTAGCTTTTTTTATTTTATCTGGAATATCAGAAAATCTGAGGTTATAATTTGTTTTGTATAAATTTAAAAACCTTGAATATTTTTCAAGTTGATTTTTTATTTTTTCAATTTTTTCAAAATAAATTTCATTTTTAGCTTCTAAATCTTTTGTATCAATTCGAACAGTCAAAACCTTTGATAAAACTAAGTGACTATCCCTTATTGAATCTGTAACTCTTCCTTCTTCCTCTTTATGCTGCTGCCCATCTATTTCTATAACTAAATTAGCTTGAGGCAAAAAAAAATCAACACATTGTCGCCTAAAGTTTTCATCATCCTGTTGCGTTATTTGATTAATTTCAATTTCAGGAATAATGAGTTGTTTTATAAAACTGTACTCTGATAAATCTTCTTCAATTCTTTTTTCTAAAAATGTTCTTGCAGGAAAATAGTTATTATCATCATCCCCTTTTATGGTGTTATACCATTTTATATCAGATTGATTTATTAAAACAAATGGTTTTTTAAAAAACTCTTTATCTTTATGAATAGAACCATAAATACTTTGTAAGTAGTGACTCATCAAAGTTGGTTTACCTCTTTGAATTAAATTCTTAATTATTAGAATTGCCTTTAAAAATTCTGACTCTTTTCTCGGACTATTTAAATTCTGGATGACAAAATTATGATTCGTATAAGAATAGTTAGCAGAATATTTTTTCATCATTCATGTAAGTTAGTTTTGTTCTTCGAGCATTGTCAAATACAGCTCTTTCATTATTCATGTATTAGCTTTGAATAAAATAAAATAAAAATATTCTATTTTGTTATTTTCATTCAGGTTTTCCACTTTCGTTTAGTTTCTTAAATTACTATTAACTACTTGTGTTAAAATATTTGCATATCAATAATTAATAAAAGGATTTCGTTAACGGAATAAATATATTACTGTAACAACAACAACCATTACGGTTTTCCGTAAAAGTGCTGTATTTTAGAATAATAGTGAATAAAAAAACTAGGATTTATAAATATTGTCTGATGTACAAACTAACGTGTTTGTCTATAACTTAAAGGGTATTTTAAACACTTCATTTAACAATAAAAACTGAACATAAAATCAGAAAGGATTTTCATAAGTAGATTAAAACACCCTATTACTTATAACCATTGTTAGCAGCAGTTATTTTATTACATCAAAATGAACAGCATATCCATTTCCAGACATATTAGCAATCGTTAGTGTATCAACATCACCTGTCAAATCCATTATAAATCTAGATTCTTTTCCAGGTCGTATAACCCTGAAAGGTGTGTTATTATCAAAGGTACCTTGATAGGTCTCGGATAAAAAATCCTCTTCTACTTTTTTTAATTCACTTTTTAATATTTTTCCCGATTTAGGAATAATTTCAATTGTTGATTCAGAAATGTTTAATTCTGCTTGGTCAAATGATTTAATCCATTCAAAAATTGCGTTATCTTTAGAAATGGATCCAGGATTTGCACTATCTAATTTTAACTTCATTAATTTTAAATATTATAATTGATTTAACAATTCTTTTGCTTGATAATCTCCTAAATTGGCAGCTTTTGTAAGATAATATCTTGCTTTAACATTGCAATCTCCACTTAAACACTTGAAAGAATAATTAGCCTTTATTCCTCTTTTATACATAACTCCAGCTAAAACAATATAATCTATATTTTCGGGTTGAAGCTCTAATGCTTTTAGAATATTAACTTCAGTTTTCTCTAATCCTTCACACAATTCAAATGGATAATCTGGTGAAATTTCCGTTAATTCAAAAGTTTTTAAATAATGACTGTGAGCAGTTAAATAAAGAGCGTTAGCTTTATACAAATCATTCTTTGCATAATTAATATTGTATTTACATATATCAATACAGTCATCATATAAATCAATATTAAAATATAAATTACCTAAATTATTAGAACTTAATTCTTTTGTCCAATTTGAGTGTGGATCATTAGCTGATATACTTTTTTTGTAAAACTCAATAGCCAATTTATTTTGATTTAATTCTTGATATGCTCTACCCACATAAAAGTTTAATTGTGAGTCATCAAAGCCGTTTTCTATTAATCGCTTTGAAGTTTCTATAACTGCGTTAAAGTCCGATGTTGCATCTTGCGAATAATAATGAATTTTCGCAATTTCTTTTTGATAATCTAATTCGAAATTTTTGTTTGTCATTTAACTAAATATATATTTTGATTTGCTTTTACTAATTAATGCCAAAACAATTAGATATAAACAATTGTCCATATCCAATATACAGACCAAATATAAAAAATCATGAATTTATATAAAAGCACCAATATCACCATATAAAAATTACTAAGGTTATTTTATTCTACTATCCCTTAAACTGTTACCAGAACTCAAAAATTCCTAATAATTTCAATTTTACAGCTAATTTGACTCTATTTTTTATTGCGGTTTTATTGCGGTTTTATTGCGGTTTTATTGCGGTTTTATTGCGGTTTTATTGCGGTTTTATTGCGGTTTTATTGCGGTTTTATTGCGGTTTTATTGCGGTTTTATTGC
>NZ_JAYJLF010000030.1:0-6893 GCF_036903175.1 Winogradskyella sp. ECml5-4
ATAGCATACTTAAAATTCGGTTAATTCTTGGGTTGCTATTCGCAACTTTAGAAATTCCATCTACTATTATTCCATCGCTATTATTGTTCGTTTCTGTCATTCTCAAATGTTTGCCAACGGTTTTGTGTATGGTTAGTTGCGTGTTTAAGCAACTAATTTAGTAAACAAAAACGAACGCGAGAAAATTCCGAAGGAATTTTCCAAATAAGCACTTGCCAAAGCAATTAATTATACACGGTGTTACCTGCAGTTTTTATTTCAATTTTATTTTCCTCTATTAAAGCAATTATCATTAAAGCAGCAGATTCCGCTTGGTTAACTCCCCATCTTATTAGGTTTCTATATTTTCCATCAGAGGTTTTACTAAAGGCAACCATTTTTCCTCGACATTTACAAATAGACATAAAAGGTGTGTCTTTTATGAAAGTCCTTTCAAAAGAAACAGTAGCATAATCAAAACTACCTTCCTCGGGTTTTCCTAATTTACTATAACTCGTAAAGTCAGCAATATATGTATTTTCATCTACCTCTATATGTTCCGGTATAAATTCAGTAATTTCCTCGTATGTGTATGCATTGCAAATGAAATCTCTTTTTGAGTCGTATGCTTTTATAATAATAGAATCATTAATTTTATAATAAGCAAAAATGCTTTGTTGTGTTATACCTAATTTTTGAATTTTTTTTGCAGATTCAAAGGGTACAACTATTTTATTAAAATTAGATTGAATTTCTATAGGTTTATTGATTTCTTTAGTTAAATTAAAAATCATTTGTCCGTCGTTATGACCTACTCCTTCAATATGCGCAAATATTGGTTGCTGCTTTGCAGAATTTCCAGTTCCTTTTGATACAATTGTGGCAAGTTCTGAAACAGAAAAAGTCTTTGTTGTGTTTTGTTCAAGAAATTCATTTAGAATAATAGAAAAAGGACTACCAATTCCTGGTTGTCCATCAGAAACTTTTTCATTTCTTCCTGATGTTATTATCCAACGAGATTTATTTTGGTTTAGTTTCAAATAATGTAACTCGACATTTGACCTAGTTTGAGACAAGAAAGATCCTGAAAAGCAAGAATCTAAAATCAATAAAATATGTTTAGCATCAATTCCTGAAATGGCATCAATAACTGTTGAATTAGGTATGAAATCGCTAACTTGGTTTTCAGCATCTTGAGGAATCCAATAGCCTTTTTTTGTTTTTGGATGTAAAGAACCGTGACCAGCAAAATGTATTATTAAATTATCATTCTCTGTTGTAAGAGAAGATAAATGATTAAGACTTTCTATAATATTTTTCCGAGTTGCTTTTTTATTAAATAATGAATCGGAAATAGTTTCAAAGCCATAATTATCTATTAAAGTTTTTTCTAATCTTTCAGCATCATTTACAGCATTATTCAGTTTAGGAAAAGCTGCGTTTTCATAATCATCTATTGCTATGTTAAGAATAAAGTTTTTTATCACGGATGTTTTTTTTCAAATTGCAGGTAACGTGTTTGTGTATGATTTGTGGCGTGTTTAAGCACCTAATTTAACAAATAAAAATCGAATAGAAAATCCGCAAGGATTTTCGTAAGTAGGCAAAAACCAGCCATTAATTATACACGTTGTTACCACACGTTTTTTATTTTTTCAATTCGTTCGGGATATTTTCCGTTTTCCAAATAATCTTTAAATTCCTTTCCAGTAAATTCCACATTTCCAGAATTAATTGTGGTGTTTGTCCAATCCGAAACTATTGATTGAATGGTTTTAAACAACTCTTTATTTTCGTCTCCATTTTCAATTCCGATTCGTAATTCTCCATTTTTTAAACCAATAAATTTGAAAAACAGACCTTTTTGAGTTTCACTTATTTTATTTAGAGTTTGTATAAAATATCCACTATAATCTGGATATGGAACTTTTTCGGATTGAATAAGTTCGCTCGCAAAATATCTAAAACCTATTTTCAAACCATACTCTCCAAGTTTTTCAATCCAATAATTGGCTGTTGGAACTTCTTTTTCGGTTGCTGTGATATAAATCTCACGGTTACTAATCCAAGGTTTGGTATAGGTTTGAGTGATTTTCGGTTCGCTGATTTCTATGGATTCGCAAGTCAATTCAAACACACTTTCTGTATCGAATTTTAAACCAATTCCTTTTTCCGTCAAGGCAATTCCGTTAATGCAAGATTCTTTCGTTGGTGAGAATTGTTCTTTTTTATAAGTCCAATTCGTAAGTCCGATTGGTTTTAAACTAAATTCCTTTAATTCCTGTTTTTCTCCTGCGACATATGTTCCAACTGTTTGATATCCGACTACAATTTCAAGTCCGTTTTTTGAATCATTAATTTCAGATATAAATCCCTCTTCGAACCAATAATTTTGGTCAAGCCATTCCTCTAATTTATTTCTGTTGTCGATGTTCATTCAAATGTGTGGTAACGTGGTTGTGTATGATTAGTTGCGTGGTTGAGCAACTAATTTAGCAAACTTTTACGAACCTGAGAATATTCCGAAGGAATATTCCAGATGAGCACTTACAAAGCAATTAATTATACACGGTGTTGTGCTTTAGTGCTTATGTAATTTAAGTAGTTCATCGTAATATTTCATTTTATCTACTAAACTATTTTCGCTTGTTGATTCTTTTACTAATATTTCAAAATCTTTGTATTCAGTTGAGTCAATTATTTCAATTTCTTGAATTTCAAGTTTTTCAAACCTCTTTTTCTTTCTATATAATTCCCATAAAGGTTTATATTTTGGATTGTAGAGTAAATCAGTATTCACTTCTTTTTCATTATATTTCTCTCTTAAATTCGCTGATTTTCTTCTATATTCCTCAAGGTTGATTTTGGCTTGTTTTTCAGCCTCCTTTTTTACCCATTCAGGTTCTTTCTTTTTAATCTTGGTTAATTCATCATTGAAATTCGAATAAGTAAAAGCGTATTTTTTTCTTTTCAAGTTTTCCGTTGCTTTAATATATAATGCAGGATTTTCTTTCTTTAATTTATCGTTAGTTTCTTGGGCAAATTTGCTGTAGATTTCATTGTTTCTAATGTCTTCTTGTAAATGTCCTCTTCTAGAAAATGATATTCCACCATATTTTTGTGCTCCAGTCATCACTAAAAAAATAATTCCGAAGACTACTGCAATTGCGATAATAAATGTTAAAATTCCTTCCATTCTACAGTTCGTTTTTCTTGTCAGAGTTGGTTTGCGGCATTAAGCACAACGGTTTTGTGTATGGTTAGTTGCGTGGTTTAGCAACTAAATTAGCAAACTTTTACGAACCCGAGAAAATTCCGCAGGAATTTTCGCAAGTAGGCTAGAACCAAGCAATTAATTATACACGGTGTTAGCAGCTGTTTTTTATTTTCGGTTCATAATTATTCGGAACAAAAACATTGTTTTCAGACTTCTCAATTAGAATTTCTAATAATTTTTGAATTTCATCTGTTTTATATTCCGTAGCTTTTATCGAAACTTCACGTTTTGTTTTAAAATCAAGTTTTAAATTTTTATTAAATCGGTCGTATTGGATTTGAGTGAGTTCAGTCAGATTCCTTTTTAAAATCCAGCGTCTATTCAAGATTAATTCATTCTCATTTATAAATATCGTATAGGGCTTTTTCTTTCTGTAAATAAACCACATAATTAATTCCGTAAAAGGAATTGTCCAAAATACAAAAGTCAGATAACTAAGTGTTTCTCTGTTGTCACTTAAAAGCAAAATATATAGTGTCCAAAATATTGCCATTCCAATATCAAAAAGACTAATTGTCTTTCTTTGACTTTTAATTTTAAAATCAGAATCAAAAGTTTTATTAAAAAGAGAGTATTCCCAGAAAAAAGCTATAATAAAAGTCAAGATGGTAAAAGTAATTTCTAAAGCAAGAGAGTATTCGGTTTTCAGAATTGTTCCGAAAACAAATAATCCACTAAGTGATATTAAGATTGCTATAAAGTACTTCATTAGTTGATGGCTGGCTTAAATTGCTGCTAACGGTTTCGTATAACCGTCAGTTACGGGTTAAATTAGCGATTATTTTCGGTTTAGCACAAGCCTTAGCAATTCCGAGTGGATTCGGACGTAGTCGAATCCGCCGTAATTGCGGTTATACATTGTTGCCATTAGTACTTTTTTATTTCCATTTCCAGTTCAGTTCGTCAACATATTCAGCTCCTAATTCAGTCACTCGTGTTTTAAATTCCGTTTGGTTCTCAATCGAGTGCTTTGGAACAATCAGAGATATGTCTGTTGTTAATTTTATAAAAAAATGGTCTTTGATTTCTATCAATTCCTTGAGTTCAGTTCCGTTTATTCTGCTTTGAGATGTAAAATCTTTGACATTCACAGAATTTTCATCAAAGTCAATTTTTACAGGTTTGTTAATCCGATTTTTATAATTTTCCTCAACGTGTTTTTTAAAATGGTTTTTGTATCTCCATTTAGAATACAATGGGTAGAATGCAAACCATAAAATTCCGAATGAGGCGAAGGTAATTCCAAATCCGTATCCTCCATTTTTATTCGCAAAATATATTCCAAGTACTAAATAAATTATTGGAATAATTATTCGAGAGCGAAATCGTCTTTTTTTATGTAATTCAGACTTTGAAGATGTATAAAGTTGATATTCTAAAAAATCCGAATTTGTAAGTTGATAGTTTAAAGTCATTTCGTATTAATGGCAACGTGTTTGTGTATGATTTCGTTGCGTGTTTAAGCACTAAAGTTAGCAAATAAATCACAGATAGAAAGTCCGAGAGGACTTTCGTAAAGTAGGCTATTACTAGCAATGAATTATACACGTTGTTGGCGGTAGTTATTTTGGCATAAACTTATTATGGTCAGATTTTTCAAATTCTTTTTTAATTGATATTTCTTTTTTCAATTCAGAGATTATTTTACTTGAATCATTAGCTTTTTTAATTTTTACTGGACTTTGAGTTTGTTTATAATTTTCCTCAATTTCTTTTTCTGAATTATATTTAAAAAGGTTTATTACAATTGTAAATAAAAAGATTAAAGCAAGAAAAATGATATTTAATATATTTCCGCTTATTCCTGTTAAAACTGTTAAGGCAAAAACTGACAAGGTAATTAACATTGCAGTCAAAACAGTTGAATTTTTCTTGTGCATAGAATACATATAAATCCCGATTAATAGAATTGAAATCAGTTCAATATAAAATTTAATTTGTCTATTCCCAAGATTGAGTAAATCTTTCCCTAAGTACAAAAAGAAAAAATAAGTTAAAAAACTGATTAGTACTATTGCAAAAATATCACGGATGATTAATATGATTTTCATATGTTTTAAAAAAATGATTTTATTATTCAGTTTTATCAATTTGTTCTCGTTTCTCTAATTACCGCCAACGTGTTTGTATATGGAAAGTTGCGTGTTTGCGTGCGAGGATTTTCCGAAGGAAAATCAGACGTAGCAAACGTGCAACGACCTTTGTTTTAGCACAACACCAGCAATTTTTTATATACGGTGTTACCATACGTACTTTATTCGGTTATCAATTCTTTCCATTTTTCAGATTCCGCAAATTCTTTTACAACACGATTCCGTTCAGTTAATAATTCAGTCATATATTTTTTGAGAAACAACTTGTCGGCTAACTTTCCTAAAATTCCGAAAGGTGACTTATAATCAAAAAAATCAGTCATTAAAGTTCCGCCATTTAATTCCGCAAAGTGATGTTCGTGTTTAAATTCCTTAAACGCACCTTTAACCATTTCGTCCACAAAGTATTTCGGTTTGTCAAATTCCGTTATTTTGGAAGTCAAATTTTGATAAATTCCGAAGTGTTTTGCTCTCCAAGTTACACTTTCGTTCATTTCAATTAATCCACTTGTTTTTCCAGCGATTGCTTGTTCATTCGTTTGTTCAGTGGAAATTTTGTGTAAATCGATACTTCTAGAAAGGTCAAATACAACTTTTCTATCTGCTTTTATTTCAGTTCGAAGTTCAATTTTTGGCATTTGGCGTATGTATGGTAACGTGTTTGTATATGGTTTGTTGCGTGGTTAAGCAACTAAGTTAACAAATAAAAACCGAATAGAAAATCCGTGAGGATTTTCGTAAGTAGGCTAGAACCAAGCAATAAATTATATACAGTGTTACCCACCGTTTTTATCCGTTTAGTAATTCCGATTCTAATAATGATAATGATTGTTCAATTCCTTCATCAACTATTTTTCCTCTAACTTTGACTTTACTCAATTCCTTTACTTTCCGCTCGTCAGATTTGTTTGTAAAATATACAATTATATCTCGATTTTGTCCTTTATAATCAACTTTTGCTAATAAGTATATGCGTCCACCACCAGCTCCAGTCACTTGAGTTTTAAATTCAGTTAATTCAGTTTCAAAGTCTTCTGTTTTTTCGAATAAACTCCAATAATTTTCAAAAGTATCTCTAGTAATTTTTGAAGTGCTAAATTGACCTTTAAAATCGCTAAATACTAAATTGCTATCAGTCCAAAAACCATAATTTTTTTTGAATGGCATTTTCACAATTATTCGCCCTTTTTTATCCATTCCGATTTCACGTTCTGGAATTCCAGTTTCATTATCTAACTCAATAATCCATTTTTCTACAAGGTCAAATTTATTCTCAAAATCAGGATTTGCTTTTGGAATTATTGCGCCAAAAATTCCGATTAACGCTTTTTTAAAATTCCGTTTTACAATTCCTTCTGCTTGAGTTTTTTGCTTGCTTTTCGGTAATTCAAATTCTATGTATGATGTTTTTTTCAAATGGTGGGTAACGTGTTTGTATATGGTTTGTTGCGTGGTTTAGCACGTAATTTAGCAAATAAAAACCGAATAGAAAATCCGCGAGGATTTTCGTAAGTAGGCTAGAACTAGCAATAAATTATATACGG
>NZ_JAYJLF010000031.1:0-6366 GCF_036903175.1 Winogradskyella sp. ECml5-4
CTACTAAAACAGGCCTTTGCACTAGCTAAATCAGGATTAATATATGATGGAAATTATAAAAGTACTTTAGTGAAAAATTAATACATTTTTACTTGTTTTTTACCACAGTACTTTGTTGTGTGTAGGCTTTTATTTATTCAACTATATTTTTTCTTTTGTTCCACGCTTTTCGGCTCGTAGGACGTTTGATATTTTCCATTTTTGTCAGGCGAATATATTTTATATGGTTCTCTATTTTGGTTTTGTTCTTTTCTAATTTCGTGGAATAAATTCAAATCTCCGTTTAAAAAAGTCAGTCCGTATTTCAATAATTCATTATTAGCATTTTCCAAACTCGGTTCGACTCCTTTTTTAGTCGGAAACTCATATTCCGATGCTTTTGATTTCGGCTCAATTATTTTCTTAAACCTCCAGAGTGCAATTGAATTCCAATCATATTCTAAAACGTCTTCGCTGTCTCCTTCTCCGAAAATTATATTGTAACAATATGGGTAATCTGTCGGATAAGTTGTACTCGATATTTTTAAGTATTGGTTTTCCTTTCGGTAAATTATTATCGAAGAATGTTTTCCGATTTCAATTCGGTGTTTTATATATCCGAACTTTTCAAAAGTCGGAATTACAATTTCCATAGCTTTTTCCGAGAATAACTTTTGTTCAGGTGAAGGCTTTTCGGTCTTTTCCGATTTAGCTTTTTTATTACCTTTTATAAAATCAAATATTCCCATTTTTCTTGTTTCACGGATTTTTCTTCAGCTTACACACAACGGTTTTGTATATGGTTTGTTGCGTGTTTTAAGCACCTAATTTAGCAAATACAAACCGAATAGAAAATCCGCGAGGATTTTCGTAAGTAGGCTAGAACTAGCAATAAATTATATACGGTGTTACCCAACGTTTTTATTTCCCATTATTATTTCAACTGCCTTTACAGCTTCTTTTTGGTAATTTGATTTGTTGTTCAAAATTTCATTCAGTTCACTTTCGGATTTGGATTGAAATTTCTCGACAAATTTTTCGGTCCGATTTTTTTCTTGAACTTGTTTTAATTCCACAGCTTCTTTAGAATCGGATTTGTTAATGTATTGAAACATTCTAAACCTATACTTTGTGTTGTCCACTATTGGTTTGTCGTGTAAAAAGTCCACAAGTAAATTCGAAATATAATATCTATCTCCATTATTAGATTCCAAATCCCAATAAGCAAGGTCAGAGTTTATCATTTTCCAACGCATTGCGTTGTCAATCCGATTTTTGTAATAAATTCCTAAATGATAAATGGAAGATTTTATTTCTGTTATTTCATATCGTTTTGATATTCCGTCTTTGACAATTCCAATGCTATTAGATTCATTGTCAATCTCAATTTTAGTATTCTTATTTTCTTTGTAATAGTCAAGATAAATAATGAAATTCGGTAGATTATAAATTAAGAAAATCACAGACATTATTTTGACAAACAAAAGGTCTAAAACAAATTGTTCTCCTTTTTTTAGATAATAATAAATAGGTGTTATTATTATTAGACCAATAACAAAATAGATATTCTCCCTCAAGAGGGTTTTCAGAAGTTTGTTGTTATGTTCAAAGGTTTTTTTCAAATGTTGGGTAACGTGCTTGTGTATGATTAGTGGCGTGTTTAAGCACCTAATTTAGCAAATAAAAACCGAATAGAAAATCCGCGAGGATTTTCGTAAATAGGCGAGAACTAGCCATTAATTATACACGTTGTTGCCATTAGTTTTTTTATTCGCAATCATCATTGTACCAACCTTTCCATTCTCCAGTTTCGGGATAAGTCAGTTCATAAATTCTCTTTTGAGATTCACTTAAACTGTCCAAATATTTACTCAATTCCATTATATGAGTTTCTCCATAACCCATTCTCCAACCAATACTATATTTGTCTATTTCTGGATAAGCTAACCAAGGTGGCAAAATCGGATTTTCTAGAGTTTTAAATTCTCCAATTTCATTCAGAATGTCTCTTGTTTCCATTAAAGCGTATCCGAGTAAATTCAGTCCATTCCAAAAGTATGGATTTTCAGCGTCTTCATTATTTTGAGCGAGTCCAATTCCCCAAATATTATCGACAGGACTTGCTTCAACCAAAATTCGGTCGTTTGTATTTTTTAAAAACTCCGATAGCTTTGGGTTCTGACTAAACTTGTGAAAATTACCTCTTACAACTATTTCAAATCTATTTTCTTCCCAAATCCGTTGGTTGAAGTTTTTGACTTGTCTACCAAGTTCTTTTACTTTTCCAGCTTTTGAGCTTTTGATTATTTGTTCGTGAATATCTTTGTCATTAAACAACAAAGCTTTTTCGGCCATCATAAAATGTTCGGCTGTTTGATATTCAATTCCGTTAACCTCAAAATTTGATTCGTACCATTGGCTGAAACAAGATTTAGTTATTAAATCAGATTTCGTGTGTCCCCAAAATAGCAGGAATTTCAGGTTTTCTCCTGATTCAAATCGTTCAATTATTTTCTCGTTCGTGTAGTTCATTCAAATTAATGGCAACGGTCTTGTATAAGATTAGTTGCGGTTTTGTGTGCGAGGATTTTCCGCAGGAAAATCAGACGTAACAAAAGTGCAACTACCTTTGTTTAAGCCTAAAATAAGCAATTAATTTTATACGTTGTTAGCTACAGTTATTTCTTCCATTTTGTAAAATTTGAATCAGGTCTTTTAAAAGGTTCTGATAAAAATTTATTCGCAATTTCATTAAATAATTCAGGGTTTGATGCAGGTGTAAAATGTGTTTCTCCTGGCATTATGCATAATTGAGCTTTGGGAATATTTTCATATATTTCTAAACTATGTTTAGTCCTAATTATATCTTCATCGCCAGCCATTATTAAAACTTTTGCTTTTATTTTTGATAATTCTCTAATTGGAATATTTGGCTGGTCGCCCAAAAGTCCGAGACGTTGTTTTTGTGAGTTCCAATTTTGAGTAGTATCGTGCTCCTGAATTTTTAATTCAACCATTTTTTTGGATTTCAAAGCGTAATTAACTGCCCAAGAGTTAACAGCTGTTGAATCTGGTCTCAAATTAGCTCCCATCGCTACAATTTTTTTGATTTTTGATTTACCTGAAATCCCCATCTTCAATCCAATAATTCCACCGTCGCTCCATCCAATAATATTAATAGAGTCTAATTTTAAGTGATTAACTATCGCTTCCCAATCTCTTGTAATTTGAACATATGTTAAAGAATCTGTTTTTAATTCAGATTTCCCTTGTCCTCTATTGTCAGCTATGATTACTCTATATTTAGTTTTGAAATAATCTATTTGATTACCCATTGATTTAATACTACCACTATTTCCGTGAATCAGTAATAATGGTTCGCCTTTTCCATATTCCTCATAATAAATTTTGGCTCCATCTATTGTGATATAATTCCCGACTGTTTCATTTTCTCCATAAGGTGTGTCAAATTCAATGTTCATTTTGACTTGAGCATTGGTAATACTACAAAACAAAGAGAAAATAAATATTCCTAAAAGTTTAATTGAATTTTTCATATTGTCGGTTTTAATTGTAGCTAACGGTCTCGTATAACTGTCAGTTACGGGTTAAATTAGCGTTTATTTTCGGTTAAGAACTGGCGTTAGCAATTCCGAGTGGATTCGGACGTAGTCGAATCCGCCGTAATTGCGGTTATACATTGTTAGGCAACGTTTTTTATTCATACATCAAATTTTCCAGTTCGCTTTTTTCTCCATTGTAGATTTTAAAGAAATCAGTTGGTTTGTCGGCTATTTGTTTAACCATTTTTTCGTGGTCGTGATTTAGTCGATATACTTTTCCTTTTTTGTCCACTGCAATATAATTTCCGTCTTCCATATCCAAAATTGTGTAGAATAGTTTTTCGTCAATTTCAATTTCGAATGTGTAGTCTAATTCCAAAAGTTCAAATTGCTCTTTGGTTAGCGATTTTAATATTTTTTCCGCTGTCTTTTGGTCAGGGTTTTCGATTTTCAGATGCTCCAATTCTATTTGGTTTTTCTGAATTTGGTTTAAGTCAAATGTTTTATGAAAATACTCTGGACTATCTGTTTTAATTTTGGTCAATCCGTCAGATTGATAATATAATTTAATCGGTTGAAATTTATTTTCTTTTTTGTGCCACACTGAAAGTCCATTCAGATTAAAACTGGTTTTGTGATTTCTGTTTATAATCTCAAATTCTTTAGGCTTATAACCACGAGAAATATAAATTCCTTTCGGTTCGTGCATAAAACTAATTCCGTAAACTTTGGAAAGTCCGATTGCAGTTTTTAGTTGGGGCATTTCCAATTCCAACAATTCAGCTATTTTAAGTCCGAATTGCTCAATATGTTTCTTCTTTGTCTTTCGGTTGAAAATGCTCATTTCAAATGTTGCCTAACGGTCCAGTATAACCGTCAGTTACGGGTTTATATGCGTTAATTTTCGGTTTGACACTGACGTTAGCAATTACGGCGGATTCGGAATTAGTCGAATCCGCCGTAATTGCGGTTATACATTGTTGTGAGCAGTACTTTAGTTCATTTCTAAGTTAAGAAAATAAAATTTGATGTTATTGTTTTCTTTCCAAGTATGGTACGTTTCAAAAGTATGTTTGTTGTATTTATCGGTCGCTTTATGCCAAATAAAAACTATTGCAAAATTATCTTTTGAAGGCATTTTTATCTTTTCATTGAAAAACATATTTAATTTTTCTAAAGAAGGTAATTTTTTAGAATACTTTTTTTTCAATTCAGCTACATCACCTTTTCCGCATTCACTAATCCATACATCTAACTTATGTTTTAGTAGCATACCAGAATTATCAACGATTAGAAACTTAGGCAACTCAAACCCTTTATTATTCTCAAAAGTTTCGATAAAATTATCGAAATTAATTTTATCCTTAAAAGTTAGTTCATTGATGGAGTCTTTAATAATATCATATTTTCTTAGATAAGCTTCATTGTTTTCTTGACCGAAAGTGTTATATGATAACAAACTAATAATTAATAACAAAAAATATCTCATTGCTAGTTATTTTCATTGGTAAACACAATCAATTGAAATTTTTCTTCACTACAAGAATTTAAGCTTATAACACCTAGTGCTAAAGCAAATAGTAAAATTGTTTTTTTCATTTTTTGTTTATTGTTAATAACAAAACTAAATTATATTAAAATAGATACACAATATGTTAATTTTTCGGTATTGCTCACAACGTGTTTGTATATGGTTTGTTGCGTGGTTTAAGCAACTAATTTAGTAAATAATTACCGACCAAGAAAGTCCGCGAGGACTTTCGTAAGTAGGCGAGAAGCCAGCAATAAATTATATACGGTGTTCTACGCAGTTTTTCTCCATTTAATTATATCCT
This sequence comes from Winogradskyella sp. ECml5-4, assembly GCF_036903175.1. NCBI lineage: Bacteria > Pseudomonadati > Bacteroidota > Flavobacteriia > Flavobacteriales > Flavobacteriaceae > Winogradskyella > Winogradskyella sp. ECml5-4. The sequence goes on from NZ_JAYJLF010000031.1 coordinate 5,378, forward strand.
TCAGTTCGATGTTTGTCCGAAATTGTTGGTTCTGCATAGCTAATTATTTCAGAATTTTCCATTCGGTCAAGTTTTTTTTTTATTGGCTCATAGTTTAAATTCGCTGGAATTTCCATTGAGAAATAACCTTCATTTGCTTTTTCTGATTCGCAACCTAATTTATAAAATATTTCACGAATACTATTTGTTTCAATTGTTTTGTCCATTATTACAACTTGAATAACAGTTCGACCAGAATATTCGACAGTTTCTCGATAAGTCAACATTTGTTCAGTTTCGTCAAATTCCGCAAATACAATGTCCTCCGATGCAATTAATGGAATATAAAAAGGAATGTTGTCAATCTTATATAGCCCTTTTTCTTGGTCAACTTTATCCGCCCAAACAGTTTCCACCATTTGTTCGTCAAAAATGTTGCTGTGAAAATTGAATAATATTTTTACTTGTTCACTCATTTTGATACTCAAATATTAGTTTCAATTTATTTTCCGCTATTAATCTTTGTAAATCTGTGAAATTTTTTCGTTCTATTTTTTCAATATTCGCTTTTGGTCGATAGACTTTTATTTTTGAGTAATAACTTGCCTTACTCACAAAAGTGTATAAATCGGTAGAATCTTTCTCTTTTGTTCTAACGTTTATTCTTCTCCAGTTCTTTCCGATAACTCCAAATTTAGATGTTTCTTCATTAATTATTATGTCGGAATCTTTTGATTCATAATAAATCTCTTGATAATCTCCATAATGGTCTTCAATTTCCATTGTTCGAAGTCCAAAACCGAGAAGTCCAATAATTACTATTATTGCAATTCCGAAAATCAAAAGTCCGTATTTTAATGTTTTTCTCAATGTTGGTTTTAAATTGCGTAGAACGGTTTTGTGTATGGTTAGTTGCGTGGTTAGGCAACTAAGTTAGCAAACATTTACGAACCCGTGAAAATTCCGCAGGAATTTTCGCAAGTAAGCTCAAAAAAGCAATTAACTATACA
>NZ_JAYJLF010000032.1:0-6194 GCF_036903175.1 Winogradskyella sp. ECml5-4
CGCATATAAAAAATAGCTGAGACATTGATATCATTTATTTTTCGTTTCTTTATAGAAGATATTTAAATCCGAAAAGCAGTTGATCATCAAGACGCTACTTTTCATATACGCGCACCGTTAGCTGCAAGGTTGACCGAACACCGTGAAAACAAAGAAAAAATTTGAAATACGAAAATAGACTTATAGCATTTATAGACATTCTTGGGTTTAAAGAAATTGTTCGTTCATCAGAAAAAGATGATTCAAAAATTGAATTTCTGTACTCTGTATTAGACTATCTAAAAAGTTGGGAAACATCTGAAAGTTGGAGTTCACAGTTGGTGGAAATAGAGGAAGATGCACAAAAAAAGGGAGTTGAAAACTTTGACATTAGAGACAAAACAAATAGCACATCATTTTCGGACAGTATCGTAGTGTCTGTAAAAGTTGAAAATAATGTCAATGAAATGGCTTCTACATTAATAGTCAACCTTGCTTATATCGGAGCAATTCTTTTTGAAAAAGGAATTTTATTTAGAGGTGGACTTACAATTGGAAATTTAATTCATAACGAAAACGGAACCGTTTTTGGACAAGGTTTGATAGATGCATATCAACTTGAAAGTAATAATGCAAAGTTTCCAAGAATTGTGTTATCAGATAGACTTTTAAAACAGCTAAACTATCCGCTTGAAACCAAAAGAAATAGATACCCTTATCACCAATATCTTGAAAGGTTCAATGATGGTTGTGTTGGATTTCATCAAATTATTTATTTTCAGGTTATTGAGAGTTGGACTGAAATGACTGAAGAAAAATTAAAAATAAGTTTAGAGAAAATTAGAAAAGTTATAGTAAACGGACTTGATACGAGTTTTGAAAATCCGAGCGTGTTTGAGAAGTTTAAATGGCTCAAAGAACAATATAACAAACTCATAATTCTTAATGATTTTGACTTTGAGACAAAAACACACGAGAATATAAAATTGAAAATTCGAGAATTAAACGAAGGAATTCACGGTCATAACGTTCATTATAAATATACAGATGACTTTTATGACTCAACAAAAAAATAAAACCCAGCAGCTAACAATGGCTATAAGTAATGCGGGTTTAAGTGCAAAATCGAAGTTTCGGGCTTCCATTCCGCCAAAGCTACGCTTTGACGTTTTCGGGAAAAAGAAAGGTAAAACGCAAAGCGTAGCTTTGGCTACCGTCCGTGCCAAACCGAAAGTTCTCGGCTTCGAAATCCCGCACTACTCATAGCCGAGTCCGTTGTGTACAATTTGTAATGACTGAAATTTTAGACAAATTATCGAAAGATTCTTTAAGTGGACCAGAAGTAAGTGAAATACTCGGAAATCCAACTAATTTCCCTACTGAATTGGTTGAGAATTTATCAATCAAAACCGCTTTTGATTTTTGGAATGGAAAAATGGATTTTGAAGATGGCGATTGTATTATGAACAATCTTCAAACATTTTGGGTTACGAATGAACATTTTGTTCGGAATTTTGGATTCGGAAAAGTTGCTTGGATTTGTTACGAAGCATTTGACGCTGGAGAATATATACGACCAACTGACAGTCCTGATATTGACCCAGTTGAGAAATATACTAAACCAATTATTGAAACTCTTCTGAAAGATTTAAAAAAAATCGAATAAACTAAAATGGATAAAAAAGATGACAAAATAGTTCTTTTCATAAAATTTGGAAGTGAAGAAAATATTAAATCACTATATGAAAAAGGACTAGTATATCTTAACACCATAGAATATTTCCAGAATTTAGAAGATAAGGGAGTAAGAGGAGACAAATACGAGGCAACAACAAATATCAAGAATTATGACAAACCAGAAAACTATAAGCTTATAATTACTGATACAAAAACAGGAGAAGACATTAATATTAAACCAAGTAAGCTTCAAATGCGACATTTTGAAGTTTCACCAAAAGGTAATTTATATTCACTTTATTGTTTAAAGCAATCAGACTTTTCAAATACCAATGAGATTGTAATTGACTCTAGGGTTAAATCATTTGGAACTCATGCTGTATTCATAAGGGGAACAAAAAAATTCCTTAACAAGCTTTGTAAAGAAGTCGAAAAGCTCAAAATGGGTTACAAATCTAAACCTGTAGAATATTATGACAAGGATAAAATAAATGGACCTATCAATTTATTTCAAAAAATAAAAGAATATGAATATCAGAGCGAATATAGATTTGTAGTTCAAAACAGTGGGAAAAAACCTCTCAAAATAAATATTGGTAGTTTAGAGGAATATTCAGAAATGTTGAATATTGACACCATGGATGATTTAAAAATAATTGTAAAATAAAAACTGTACACAACACCGTATAAAATTAATTGCTGGTTTTAGCCAATTTACGAAAGTCCTCGCGGACTTTCTATCTGTGTTTTATTTATTAACTTTAGTGCTTAAAACACGCAACTAATCTTATACAACAACGTTGGGTACAATTAACACAAAACGAACGAATGAACAAAATATTAGCATTTTCAATTACAATTTTACTATTCGGAATTCAGAAAATATCAGCTCAAAATTATTTGAATTACTACGGAATAATAAACATAGCTGAAATAGCAAATCTGGATAAAGAATTTAAAAAATCGGACTCACTTTATCAAGTTGCTTTTGGACTTGTGGATAAACCATTTAAAGAGGATTTTTTATTAGCTTCTATCAATTCCGAAAAACTAAACACTTATCAAAAAACTCTTGACTACTTAAAAAACGGAATTAACCACGGACTGACTTTAAAACGGATTAAAAAACAACTAACAGAGTTCAAAAAATCAAAAGAATGGAAAGAACTAAAAAAAGAATATAAATCACTTCGTAAAAATCATTTAAAAACTTTGAACTTATCTTTAAGAGACGAAATTTCAGAAATGGTACGAAAAGACCAAAAAGCAAGAATACCTATTTTGGGAAGTTGGAGACAAATGAAAAAAACCGATTCTTATAACTATAATAGACTTTTAGAAATTATAAGACAAAACAATAACAAATGGCCTGGATTTTCTACAATTGGAGAAATAACACCGAAAGGAAAATATGACGTAACGAAAAATATAACCTTAATACCATTACATTTTAAAAAAGAATGGATTGAAAAGTTAAGACCATATATGCTTGAAGCTGTTTTGAATGGAGAAATGTATCCTTATCAATTTGCTAGAATAATAGATTATACCGTTTCACATAAAACAATTAGTCAAAAGAAGAAAAATAACGGAACTATAATTGGAGAATCTTGTTTTCTATATGGAACTTATAAAAACATCACAGTTTGCGATTGTGAAAAAGCTAAAATTGAACGAAAGAAAATTGGATTTGAACCTTTAGAAGATTATTACAGAAAGCTAAATTCGACTTATAAATGTTACGAACAAAAATAACTGTACCCAACACCGTGTATAATTAATTGCTTGGTTCGTGCTTACGTACGAAAATCCTCGCGGATTTTCTATTCGGCTTTTATTTGCTAACTTACTCGCTAAACCACGCAACTAATCATACACAAACACGTTGTGCTTCATTATCAGAAACCGCTAACCAATGATAAAAATCTTCCGAAAAATCAGACAAAACTTGCTTATGGAAAACAAAACTGGAAAGTATTTCAAGTATGCAATTGGAGAAATTGTACTTGTTGTTATTGGTATTTTAATTGCATTGCAGATTAACAATTGGAATGAGAATAGAAAACTAGAAAATAGCAAACAAAAACTCATGTTGGCCCTAAAAAAGGAATTGCTCATCAATAAAAATGAATTTGATAATTACCTACCTGAAATACATGAATGTAATAGTAAATTTAATAAAGTGCTTCTTTATTCTGTAGGAGATTATAATATTCCAATAGATAGCCTAAAATACTACCTTTCAGAAATGCTTTACGGTAGAACATTATCTTTATTGAATTCAGTTCAAGAAGAAGCTATTAATTCTGGTAAATTTGAAATGTTAAGTGATAGCTTAAAGCAGAACCTTTCTAAACTAAAAGACTATACTAGCGCTAGAAAAGCAATTACCGATAAAAGCACTGATATGCTAAATATTGATAATGATAATAAGAACGTTAATTTAATGGCTAGATTATATATGCTTCCTGTAATTCCAGAAGAATTTTTAATTCATCCATTAATTCCAACACATCCTGATTTTTTATTAAGCAATATGGAGTTATCAGCTCTAGTCAAAGATCCTGACACTTATCTAACATTAAATAAAATATATTTAATGTATGCAGCCGATGAAGTTTGGCTTAAATATGGTCTTGCTAGATTAACAAATAAAACCATTGAAATAATTGACAATGAATTGAATGAAAAATAACGAAAGCACAACAACGTGTATAATTCATTGCTAGTTAAAGCCTACTTACGAAAGTCCTCGCGGACTTTCTATCTGTGATTTATTTGCTAACTTTAGTGCTTAAACACGCAACGAAATCATACACAAACACGTTGTAAGTAATAGCTGAGCAACATTTTAAAAATTGGAATCATATGAAAAAACATACTTTTTTGTTATTGCTAAATTGTTTAGGACTTTTATTTGTTAGTCTAAACATATTGTTTGACTTTATAAGTTTTGATAATAAAATAACGAATCCTATTTTAGGTGTTATTTTTTCTTTATCTATGATATTTTTATCGTTCAAACTTAATTTAATAAAAATCAAAAAATGAACGAATAAAGTGTTCATAAAATGAATGAATTGATAACCCAACCAAACTGAACACAAAAATTACGGCTGAACTTAATGCTCATTAATAAAACGTGAAAATCGTAACGGATTTAATTTCAGAACGGAAACAAAATTTTGAATTGAAATTATTGTGAAATAATTCGTTTGAATAACTACGAGGGAAAAATCAAAACGGAATTTTAAAACTAAACCTGACCAAACTAAACCTGACCAAACTAAACCGAATGAAAAACAGAACGAATAAAAACTACTACTTACAACACCGTGTATAATTAATTGCTTTATTCTTCTCTACTTGCGAATATTCCTGCGGAATATTCACGGGTTCGTAAAAGTTTGCTAAATTAGTTGCTTAACCACGCAACTAACCATACACAAAAACGTTACCACACATTTGAATGAACATCGACAACAGAGATAAATTAGAAAAATGGCTCGACCAAAATTATTGGTTTGAAGACGGATTTATATCTGAAATTAACGACTCTAAAAACGGACTTGAAATTGTAGTCGGATATCAAACAGTTGGAACTTATGTCGCAGGAGAAAAGCAGGAACTAAAAGAGTTTTGCTTAAAACCAATCGGACTTACGAATTGGACTTTTAAAAAAGACCTTTTCATACCAACAAAAGAATCTTGTATTAACGGAATTGACTTGACTGAAAAAGGAATTGGTTTAAAATTCGATACAGGAAGTCTATTTGAAGTGGCTTGTGAATCCATAGAAATTAGCGAACCGAAAATCACTCAAACTTATACAAAACCTTGGATTAGTAATCGTGAATTTTTCATAACCGCAAATTCAAAAGAAGTTCCTACACCAGATTATTGGATTGAACAATTTGAAAAAAACGGAATTGAAACAGGTTTTAGATATTTTGCGAGCGAACTTATTCAATCCGAAAAAGTACCATATCCAGATTATAGTGGATATTTTATACAAACTCTAAATAAAATAAGTGAAACTCAAAAAGGTCTATTTATTAAATTTATCGGTTTAGAAAATGGAGAATTACGAATCGGAATTGAAAATGGAGACGAAAATAAAGAGTTGTTTAAAACCATTCAATCAATAGTTTCAGATTGGAAAAACACCACAATTAATTCTGGAAATGTGGAATTTACTGGAAAGGAATTTAAAGAATTTTTGGAAAACGGAAAATATCCCGAGCGAATTGAAAAAATAAAAAACGTGTGGTAACAACGTGTATAATTAATTGCTTTGGCAAGTGCTTATTTGGAAAATTCCTGCGGAATTTTCTCGCGTTCGTTTTTGTTTACTAAATTAGTTGCTTAAACACGCAACTAACCATACACGAACACGTTGTGTGTAATTTGAGAAATGAGACAAACGATAACCAAAAGCGATAAAAACTTAAAGATTCTGAACAAGCTAATTGTGAACGGGTTTTATAATGGTTATGTCGGAACTGAAAAGTTTGAATTAATGCGGAATCATTTTCCAA
>NZ_JAYJLF010000033.1:0-5568 GCF_036903175.1 Winogradskyella sp. ECml5-4
TGTGGTTTAACAACAGAACCAAAGTTTGTTATTGACTATCCATTGTATTTTACACCTAATGGAGATGGTAAAAATGAAACTTGGAACATCGAAGGTATTGGAAGTAGTGCAAAAATTTATATATTTGACCGTTACGGAAAATTATTAAAACAATTGAGTCCAGATGGAAACGGTTGGAACGGAACGTATAATGGTAACGCATTACCAACAAGCGACTATTGGTTTAGAGTAGAATACAACGAACCAATAACTAATGAACGTAAAGAATACAAAGCGCATTTTACTTTAAAACGATAAAATGTAGATGTGATAAAAATAAAAAGCCTGAGCAATTAAATGCTCAGGCTTTTTTTGTAATCTTAAGTCATAACTATACTAATAAGAGTCGATCTGTAACGGTTACAATAGTCAGAAATTCATTATGTAAAAATGATGAACTTAGGTTGTATAACAAATTTAAACAACAGATAATACTATTTATTTAGTTGTGAAATAAATTACTAACTCATAGAATTATGAAGTTTTACACAATTAAACCTAATGTAAGTAGCAGAATACTTTTTGCATCGAGTAAAGCAATCTTATAGACAATCTTTTTTATATAAAATTGGCACTTGTAATAGGGTTGGTTAAGTAGTGATGTCTAAACAAGAAAGCCTGAGCAATTAAATACTCAGGCTTTTGTGGTGTATTGCAAGTTCTGTTATATATTAAAACCTAACGTTAATATAAAATCTGTGTATTTAGATTTAATTGAAGCTGCATCTGTAAGTCCTATATTATATAATTGATAGTTGATTTCACGTTCAGATTGGCTAAATGCTAAATCAATATTAAAATCACCAAAATTATATCCTAAACCTAAGGAATAGCCGTTTAAATCACCATAAAAATCATTATCCTTATAAGGACTTTCTTCAAAACGATAACCTCCTCTAAAGCTAAGTTGTTTGTAGCGATATTCTCCACCTATTTTATAAGAAGTGGCTGTGTCTAACGTAGCATTTATTTCATTGTTTATTGATGAAAAATACGAATCAGATGTTGGTCTAAACTTTATATTACTGTAATCTTTTATAGCATAATCAAAGCTTATTAAGCCCTTCTTTCCAAAAACATATGCTAAACTTCCTGTAAGTTTTCCTGGTGTTTGTAATTTGTAATCTTCGTATATGTTTATAATATTTGGATTTACTATTTGGTTAATAGGTACTCCTCCTTCTATTCTAGTTGTGGCTAAATACTGTGAAGTTTCTTCAGAGACTCTATACCAAGTTGGTGAGTTATATGATAATCCCACTCTAAATGCTTCAGTAATCTTAGCAATAGTTCCTAATTGAAAAGAAAACCCACTTCCTGTTGTTCGTAAATTATTTTCAAAATTTACGTTTGTAATTGTAGAACTTGCATTTGAGTTAGACTCATCAAGAAAAGTAGAGCGATCGTAGTTTATAAAATGTGAGTTCAAGTTTAATCCAAAATAAAACTTGTCATTATAGCTTGTTGCAAAATTAAATGCTAATTTTCCGTTGTAACCTGAACTAGCATAGGAGTAATGCTGATTGTAATTTCCGCCTTTAATAGCTGAAATATAATTGTTTGTAGTGTCATCTTCATCAGGATTTATGATATAGCCTTCATATCCTAAAAATGCTTGTTGATTTTGAAAACCGTATATAGAGCCAATTTCAGAATAAGCTTGAGATAAAGATTCTCCCGGTAAAGCAGAAATATCACCTAAAGGTTGTCCATTAGCATTCTCAACGAAGTAATCACCAATTGTATTATTTGGATTTACTCCTCTAGCAACCCAATCATTATCAAAGTTTGTAGAACTATCATAAGCAACGCTTAACGAGAATTTTTTCCAAAGTGAATTTGAATTCACATTATTAAAAACAAACACAGCACCTAATTGATTTAAGTCAATGGTTAAATCTGATGATGAATTATTCTCATTAAAATAACTGATATCATTACTCTTATTAAATAAGCCTACAGATAATGAGGCATGACTGTTATTAAAAATAGCAGAACTTGCTGGATTAATATTAACACTAGACATGTCTCCTCCTAAGGCTCCAAAAGCACCACTCATGGCTTTAAAACGAGCTGTTCCTTGAATTTCATCCATAGAATATCTTACTGCGTCAGTAATGTCTTGTGCTACAATATAGGATGTGCTTATTAAGCCTACGCCTAATAACATAAGTAATTTTTTCATAAGTAATTTTTTTAATTTAGGAATCAAATATAAGTTTATCCTCTGCCACGTCTACTGCTAGATGAGCTGCTACTAGAAGACCTAGAACTTCCTGATGATCTTACGCTGCCAGATGAAGACCTAGAGCTGCTAGAACTAGAACGAACAGAACCAGAAGATCTTGTGCTTCTTGTAGGCGTAGTTGCTCTAGTATTTGATCTTGTTGACCTTGTTGTAGAAGGTCTAACTCTCGTGTTTGAACTCGATCTAACTGTACGTGTAGGCCTAGTTGAACTTGAGTTTCTAATTGTCCTAGTTGAAGAATTAGAAAATGTTCTTGTGCTTCTAGTACTTCTATTGGCATTACTAGAGTTTAATACTCTACGAGTAGAATAATCTCTTCTTGATAGTGCAGAATTACTTCTGCGAGAAAGTGTAGAAGTATTTCTACGGCTTAAGTTATTATTATAAAGTAATGATCCTCTTCTAGAGTTGCTGTAAGCATATCTATTGGTGTTTCTGTAGTAATTATTATTCCAACCCCAATTGTTATGACCGTAGCCGTAAGCATAACCGTAATTGTAGTACCAAGGAGAGTGGTAGCCATAACCATAAGCCCAATGGCTATTCCAACCCCAATTATTATACCTGTATCCCCAAGGACGTTCCCAACCATAGTAACCATAGCCAAAACCAACATTCCACATCCATGGATTGTTGTAACCATACCAACCATTGTCGATGTAATTAATGGTTATAGTGTTGTTGTCTTGTCCCCAACCACCATAAGCTGGTCGTTGTTCTAAAGTATCTTGAGCAGTTTCAACATAGTTACTTTCATAGGAGTCTATATCTGTAAATACTTCACTTTCCTCTTTTATGGCTTCAATTTCTGCTGAATTTTCAGCAAAATAATTTTTGTAATAATTAGAGTCATTAGTCGAAGTTGTCACGACAGGTTCGTCGGTTTCTTTTTCATATTCTTCAGAAGAATAGATGCCGTCATTGTCGTATCCAGAATATTGAAACGACCCACAAGAAGTTAACACAGTCGCTAAACCAAGTGCAACAAAAAATGGCAATTTTTTAATTATAATAGTTTTAAATTGCATATCTCTTTTTTTTTATTGTTGAACATAGCAAAAATAGTTAGTTTTGCTGAACTATTTAATACATTTAACATAAGCACAATATTTGTGCCAAAACACTTAAAATGAGCAAAAATCTTACGAGTAGAGCTGAAGATTATTCAAAATGGTACAATGAATTGGTTGTAAAGGCTAATTTAGCAGAAAATTCTGCTGTAAGAGGCTGTATGGTTATAAAGCCGTACGGTTATGCCATATGGGAAAAAATGCAAGCTGAATTGGATCGCATGTTTAAAGAAACAGGTCATGAAAATGCATATTTTCCATTGTTTGTTCCAAAAAGCTTATTTGAAGCAGAGGAGAAAAATGCTGAAGGTTTTGCTAAGGAATGTGCTGTTGTTACACATTATAGATTGCAAAATGATCCAGACAACGAAGGGAAGTTACGAGTAGATCCTGAAGCTAAACTAGAGGAAGAGCTAGTTGTTAGACCAACAAGTGAAGCTATTATTTGGAATACCTATAAAGGATGGATTCAAAGTTATAGAGATTTACCAATTTTAATAAATCAATGGGCCAATGTGGTACGCTGGGAAATGCGAACACGTTTATTTTTAAGAACGGCCGAATTTTTATGGCAAGAAGGACATACGGCTCATGCTACAAAAGCAGAAGCATTAGTTGAAGCAGAACAAATGAATGATATTTATGCAGAGTTTGCTGAAAACTTTATGGCTATACCTGTTATAAAAGGAGTGAAAACAGAAAGTGAGCGTTTTGCAGGTGCTGTAGAAACGTATTGTATTGAAGCATTAATGCAAGATGGAAAAGCGCTTCAAGCTGGTACATCTCATTTTTTAGGTCAAAATTTCGCAAAAGCATTTGATGTTAAGTTTACCAACAACGAAGGTAAACTAGATTATGTTTGGGCTACATCTTGGGGAGTTTCAACACGATTAATGGGGGCGTTAATAATGACGCATAGTGATGATAAAGGTTTGGTGTTACCACCAAACTTAGCACCATCTCAGGTCGTTATTGTACCTATTTATAAGACTGATGAGCAATTTGAAGCAATTACAGAAAAAGCTGAAAGCATAATTAAAGAATTAAAAGCATTAGGAGTAAGCTGTAAGTTTGATAAAAGAACAACTCATAGACCAGGAGCAAAGTTTGCGCAGCACGAATTGCAAGGTGTGCCTTTAAGAATTGCCATAGGTCCAAAAGATTTAGAAAATAATACCATCGAATTGGCAAGAAGGGATACCTTAACTAAAGAAATTGTTCAGATGGATGGTTTGGCTTCAAAAATAAAAGAGCTTCTTGAGGTAATTCAAAATGAATTATTTCACAAAGCTTTAAATTATAGAGACGAGCATATTACTGAAGTAAATGATTTTGAAACTTTTAAAGCGGTTTTAAATACAAAAACAGGATTTATTTCAGCCCATTGGGATGGTACAGCAGAGACTGAACAAAAGATAAAAGAGTTAACAAAAGCAACTATTAGATGTATACCTATGAAAAATAAAAAAGAGGAAGGAACGTGCGTATACAGCGGGAAACCATCGATTCAACGTGTGCTTTTTGCCAAGGCATATTAATTTTTTAAAAAAAAAATTACTTAGGTGTTGCAGAATTTAAAAATAGTTGTATTTTTGCAACCGCAATGGAAACGTTGTCGGTTCATTTAAATAATAAAATAACCAAAATGGCCCGTTCGTCTATCGGCTAGGACGCATGGTTTTCATCCATGTAAGAGGGGTTCGATTCCCCTACGGGCTACAATTTTTAATAAGAAAGAATATAATGGCAAATCATAAGTCAGCTTTAAAGAGAATTAGAAGTAACGAAAAAAGACGTGTACTTAATAAATATCAGCATAAAACAACTCGTAATGCTATAAAGAAGTTACGTGAAATTACTGATGCTAAAGAAGCGCAAACAATGTTGCCTTCAGTAATTAGTATGATTGATAAGTTAGCTAAAAAGAATGTGATTCATTCTAATAAAGCTGGTAACTTAAAATCGCAGTTAACTAAACATGTTGCTACAATATAATTTTAGATTCTACTAAGATATTAAAAAGTCTTTCCTTTTTTGGAAAGACTTTTTTTATTTTCAATGTTTTTAGTCTTGTAAAATTATAAAGTGTTGCGGGATCAAGATCAAAAGTTGTGTTTAAGCAAAGATTGTAGTTAATCTAAACAGAAAGAATTCCACATTCTTGACCCCTCTAAACTGTGCCCTGAACGCTTTTATTTTAGCATTGAAAGA
>NZ_JAYJLF010000034.1:0-5321 GCF_036903175.1 Winogradskyella sp. ECml5-4
GTATATAATTTATAGCTGCTTCTTACCTACTGTCGAAAAACCTCTCGGTTTTTCTATTTTGGTTTTTATTTGCTAACTTACTCGCTTATAACACGCAACAAATCATATACGAGACCGTTACCTGCAAGCTGAAAACCAATCTTTACTGAAAAAAATGACGAAGAATATCTACTTGAATTTATTAATATTTACTACGATATTATTAGTAGGTTTTTATTTTACATCTGAATTGAATAATGTATGGGTTTCTCACTTTAGTCATTTAGTAATAATGATTTTAGCTGGTCTTACACTTGTTGCATTTGACAAAGGAAAACTTCCTGACAAAGAAAAACCCGAATTTAAAATTAATCAGATTATCGGAATTATAATTGGAATAATCGGTCTTATATCCGTTTGCAATCTCATTCCTGTTCTTGCAACCAAGATGGCTGACATTGACATCACTAAACATCCTATTATTATTGGTTTAAATCAAATGGTTCCGATTCTAATCTCTATATCAATATTCGAGGAGATTTTATTTCGTAGAGTTTTAGCACAAAAAATTAAAAACACTCTTGGAATTACAAAAGGAATTTGGATTTCAGCTTTTGTTTTTGCAATTGCTCATATCTATTCTGATACTGGAATTTTACCGTCTTTTATTGCTGGAGTAGTATTCGCCTATATTTACTTTAAAACAAATAGCATTTATTTGAGCGTTGTTGCTCATTTGTTTTATAATATCACGACATACTATTTATTAACTGTGTTTAGAGATAGAGATAAACTGGAATTAATATATGACTATCCAACCATAGCGTTATCAATTTCATTTGGAATAATACTTATAGTTGGAATGACAAAAATTTTGAATAAAAAAGCCGGCAGGTAACACCGTGTATAATTAATTGCTGCATTGAGCTTACTTGCGAAAATTCCTGCGGAATTTTCACGGGTTCGTTAAAGTTTGCTAACTTAGTTGCTTAACCACGCAACTAACCATACACAAACACGTTGGCAACAAGCTAAAAGACTATATGAGATTCAATTTATTTATACTAACGACATTACTTTATTCTCTGTTTTCTTATTCACAATGCTTTGACTGTGGTCAGAGCATAGGTGGTTGGGTACGTGACCACCCTGAAGATATTAATAAAGTATCCGATGGAATTATTTTCACAACTCTTCAAGGAAATTTTGGTGTAGGTGTAATTTATAAATATGATTTTAATTGTAATCTAATTTGGTCATATAATTTATCAGGCTCTATTGAGGCTTATAAAACGACCGTAGACGAACAAGATAATATATATGTTATTGTTGGAAATGATCAAGGTTTAGTCAATATCGGTAGCATAGTGATAAATTCTGGTATGAGTGTTATAAAAATAGATTCTCAAGGCCAACTATTATGGAGTAGACCTCTTGGAGGACAGCAAATTGGTAGTAACGTACATTATTGGAATAATACAATTTTTATTGTCGGGATTTTTTATACCACAATTAGTATTAATAACGAAATTACCCTTACAAGTGATGTGGAAGATTACTACATAGCTAAATTTGATTTAGAAGGAAACTTGATTGATGCAGAAAATTTTGGAGTAAACGGAGAAGATACTCTTATTGATTCTGAAATTGATACAAATGGTAGTATATATTTAACAGGAACCTCTAATAACATTACACATATTACAAAATTCGACTCAAATTTAAACCAAGAATGGATTAATGAAATATCAAGTTATTCCGCTAATAACTATAGATATAATTCATCAAACTTATATTATAATAATACAAACGATAAATTATATTTATGGGGAAGTTATTACAATTCTGTAGATGTTTTAGGAAATGTTTTTACTGTGAGTAATTGCGAATATGGCAGTTTATTGACTGAATTTTCTACAAGCGATGGAAATCTTGAAAATATTACATCTATAGATAACTGTTCAAGTTTACCTTTACCAACTATTGGTGGTAATTGGAGGACCGATAACATCAGTAATGGTTATATGTATCATAAAAATGATGAACTATTTATTTTAACCAGTTTTAGATTGGCATTGACTTTGAGTGACATAACAATAGAAACTACAAATTTTTATACTGAAGACTTGGTGTTATTTAAAGTTAATCTTGACAGTTTTGAAAAAGAATTTGTTTTACGGTCATCTGGAGAAAGCTATTATGGAGCTGGTTATGGATATGTAGATGGACCAGGTCCGGTTCTAATAGTAAATAATGACATCTATTTAAGTGCTTTCTTCGAAAGCTCACCAATGCAAATAAATGGCACTGAAATATCTAATAGTAGTGGTAATAGTAATTCCGACGTTCTTTTTTACAAATACAAAACAGATCAAACTGATTTAGAGAGTTTGATTTCCTATGAAAACACCTGTTTAACCGAAAGTACTTCATTTGAAATTAATGGTAATTTTGATTCAGTATTATGGAACTTTGATAATCCTGCTTCTGGTGTAAATAATACATCTACTTTAACCAATCCTAGCCATACTTTTACCAACAATGGGAATTATGACGTTACCGCATTGGTTACTTGTGGAACTGAAATAGAAACTCTAAGTATTGAAGTTGTTATTAGTAATAGTCCTACTGTAAATCAAATTGCAAATAGATATAGTTGTGAAGATGTTTATGGAAGTCAAATTTCTAGTTCTTTTGATACAAGCTCAATAGAAAGCGACTTGATAGGAAGTCAGTCAAATTTGACAATTAAATATTTTAATAGTAATGGAATGGAATTACCTAGCCCATTACCTAACCCACTTTCTAATTCTATTATTGGGCAAGAAACTATTACAGCTAGGATTGCTTACAATAATAATTTAACGTGTTTTACAGAAGTCTCTTTCGACTTAATTGTCGAGTCTCTTCCCGAAATTAATCAAATTAGTAATATCTATGCATGTGATGATGATGAAGACGGAATCACCGAGTTCGATATTAGTAATATTGAAAACACCATTTTAGGTGAGCAAACTGGAATGACAATTATTTTTTCCTATGAAAATGGATTGCAATTGCCTAATCCACTACCTAATATAATTATAAACACAATTCCCAACCAAGAAACTATTACAGCAAGAATAACAAATCCAAATACTAATTGTTATAGCGAAATTTCTTTTGATTTAATTGTAAATCCATTACCGATAGCAAATACCTTAAATGTTTTAAATGGATGTGATGATAATAATGATGGAATTTCAGAATATTTTGACACTTCTAATGTTGAAAATCAAGTTTTGAACGGTCAGACAGGAATGGCTGTTAGTTATTTTAACCAAAATGGAGATGAATTATCTAGTCCTTTGCCAAACCCATACACCAATTCTAATCCATTTAATCAATTAATAACTATAAGAGTAACTGATACCAACACAAGTTGCTATACTGAAACCTCACTTGAATTACGAACCGTAACGCAACCAAACATAAATCAACCTTATAATTTGTATGCATGTAACATAATAGGGAATGGATATGCTGAATTTGATACATCAAATATAGAGCAACAAATTATTGGGACTCAAACAGGTTTGACAGCACTATATTATGATTCCAATAATAATTTGCTTCCAAGTCCCTTACCTACATTATTTCAAAACACAGAGCCTTTTTCTCAAACCATAAACGTTAGAGTTGAAGACGCCTCAAATCCAATTTGTTATTCAGAAACATCTTTTGACTTAGTTGTAAATGAGTTACCCGAAATTAATTTAGAAGAAGAATATTTCATTTGTAATTTAGAACCATCTATTTCGTTAACTCTAAATTCTGGTTTTAATTCTTATAATTGGATTTTTGAAGATGGCTCTATAATTTCAGATACTTACATAGCAGAAATAATAGAAGAAGGCAGTTATACTTTAACGGTTACCCAAGTTGAAAATGGTCTTACTTGTGAAAATTCGTTTACATTTAGTCTTGTTCGTTCAGACTTACCGGAAATACAACAAGTAAATTACGGAGAATTAGGAAATAATTTTATTGAAATAATAGCCTCAGGTAATGGTGATTTTGAGTACTCAATTGATGGTGTATATTATCAAGACAGTAATTATTTCGCAAATATCATGGGAGGTTGCTACAATGTATATGTTAGAGACAAAGAAGGTTGTGGTGAGGATTCAAATGAAGTGACTATAATTGATTATCCCAAATTCTTTACCCCAAATGATGACGGATATAACGATTTTTGGCAAATAAAAGGAATAAATAAATTCCCAAATTCCAAAATTTTGATATTTGACAGATATGGAAAGTTATTAACTCAGTTATCATCGAATGATGTTGGTTGGGATGGTTATTATAATGGAAAAGGAATGTTGTCAAACGACTATTGGTTCAAAGCTAATCTCGGAAATGGAACAATTTTTTCAGGCTATTTTTCATTGAAAAGATAAAAGCCAATTGCCAACACCGTATATAATTTATTGCTAGTTCTAGCCTACTTACGAAAGTCCTCGCGGATTTTCTATTCGGTTTTTTTTACTAAATTAGGTGCTTAAACCACGCAACAAACCATATACAAACACGTTGGCAACAAGCTGTGAAATTCGTGAAAGCAAGAAAATTAGAGGTTTAATTTGATAATTTTGTATCTTTGATAAAAAGCTAATAAGATGGATTTACAAACAAGAAAACTGGAACTTATTCAAGAGTTTTTAAAGATTCAAAGTGAAGATGTTATTTCACGACTTGAAAAAATCCTTAAAAAAGAAAACAAGAATTTCGATAATGATGATTTTAAACCAATGACAATCGAGGAATTTAATTCTCGAATTGATAAATCTATGGAAGATTCAATAAATGGTCGACTAATAGAATCTAGCGAATTAAAAGCCAAGATTGATAAATGGAATTAAAATTATTTTGGACTGATTTTTCTCAAAAAGAACTAGAAAAAATTTATCAATATCATCGAGAAAAAGCTGGAATTCGAATAGCAAAAAAACTCGTTAACGGCATTTATAACGAAACTTTAAAATTACAAAGGCAACCAGAAATTGGACAAGCCGAAGAACTTCTTAAAAACAGAAACCAAGGGTTTAGATATCTAGTCTATAAAAACTATAAAGTCATTTATTGGATAAATAGGAAAAAGAATAGAATTGAAATAAATGATGTTTTTGATACTCGACAAAACCCAATAAAAATAGAACGAAAAAAATAAAAGCCAGTTGCCAACAAAGTACTGTGGTAAAAAACAAGTAAAAATGTATTAATTTTTCACTAAAGTACTTTTATAATTTCCATCATATATTAATCCTGATTTAGCTAGTGCAAAGGCCTGTTTTAGTAGT
>NZ_JAYJLF010000035.1:0-4673 GCF_036903175.1 Winogradskyella sp. ECml5-4
TCGAAATTCGTGCGTAAAGTTCCGCAATAGTAAGAAATTCCAGTGTAATATTTTTTAACGTTCAGCTTTAAATTCCAACGTATTTTTCTGAAGCAAGTAAGCACAGAATTTCGTAAAAGCCTTGAAATTGTTGGCACGCGCAAAATGTTTGCCAACGGTTTTGTGTATGATTAGTGGCGTGTTTAAGCAACTAAGTTAGCAAATAAAAACCGAATAGAAAATCCGTAAGGATTTTCGTAAGTAGGCGAGAACTAGCCATTAATTATACACGGTGTTGTGGCACGTTTTTACTTTTCCACTTTTTCTTGTTTTCAATTATTTCGGCTGATAAAGAATTAATTTCGTCTTGCATTATACATTCCAAACAAGAATTAATTATTGTTTTCGTTCCGCTCAAATTCAGAATTTCATCCTGTTTTGGTTTTCCGTATTCTATTGCAATCATTGATGCCCAAACAGATACTCGATATTGAGATTCCATTAAATATCCTAAAAAACTTTGAATCCCTCTTTGAGCCAAAAGTTCTTTTCCTAATTCAACTATTTGTTTGTATTCATTTAGATTTCTTTTATCAACGTCAAAAGGATGAATTGATGCCAAATAGAGATTTTTACAAGCAAACAGAAAGTCAGTTCCTTTTTCGTTAGTTAGGAACTTAATTGGTTCAAGATTCATTCTATCCGCAATTCTATCCATTCGGTTTTTCTGCTCAACATTCAATTCCATTTCGCATTCAGTTATTATGTATGCAAGATGTTCATAAGCAATTCCGTATTCTCGATTTTCTAAATATTCCGCAATGATTTGTTTTCCATCTTTTATTCCGAGACTCTCAATATTTGATTGTTCAATTTTATTCGACCAAACAGAATTCAGAATCTCATTGCTCAATTCGGCAAGCTCTTTCTTTAATGATTTCTGAAATATTTTAATCAAATCTCGATGTTTTTCAAATGTGCCACAACGGTTTTGTGTATGGTTAGTTGCGTGTTTCAGCAACTAATTTAGTAAACAAAAACGAACACGAGAAAATTCCGAAGGAATTTTCCAAATAAGCACTAGCCAAAGCAATTAATTATACACGGTGTTGGCAGTAGTTTTTTTCCTACTTTTCTATTTTTGTTCTGTTCAGATTTTCGGGTAAAATTTCTTGAACCCAATAAAGTTCGTTAAATATTTCTAGAAATTCTATCGTATTCTTAAAATCTTGTCTGTCAACATAAATGTTTAGTTCTTTTAGGTTACTAACAAAAATAATTAAATGTTCTTCTTGGTCATTCTCGTCATAGTCCAAATAGTCAATTAAAAAACAAACATATTTTTCCGCTCCTAAATTCTCGTTTTTTGCAACCCATTTTTTTAAGTCCGATTTAGAGTTTTTAATTTTTTGGTAACCAACCATTTCTTGTTCCAAATACTTTTCGTTTTTATAAAATTCCGAAATCGTTTCAAGAGCTTTATATAATTCCAAGAATTTCTCATCATCGGTTGGGTTACCAATTGGTGGTAGACGGATTACTGAACCATCCTCGCTTGTAAAAAGGTGTTGACTATAAACAAATTCATAAATTTTCTTATAAAATCCAGAATATTTTAAAAGCCACCATTCTATTTTTGAAATAGAATAAATATCATTTTTTGATAGCTTTTGTAAGTCGTAAATGTAATTCATTGACTTTGCTTTTGCTTAAAGAATTTATCCTTTATAAGACTTCCAAAAATCAAAACTAAAAGTATTATTAATGCAATAAGTAGAATTTTCCAAAAAGCGACTATCAAGACAATAACAATTGTAAATAAATATGAAATCCAAGCTACAATTCCGCTAATGAATGGGATTGAAAATAACGCAACTGAAATTAAAGGTATTGACTCTTTGAGTTTCTCTGATATAGTCATTTTTTTTACTATTTTCTCAGAAAAAATAAGCAATAGACCAATGGGAAAAAAAGCAATAAACATATACTTAATGTAAGAATTCAAAAATTCTTCATTTTCAATAGTTTTTTGATATATAAATATTGCTAATAGAGAAACGCAAATCAAATAGCAAAGTATCAAAACAATTCCAATTATATTATCTTTCTCTAACCATTTCATTTTAAATTCAATTTTTGAATATTATCAGCGATTCTTTTTTAAATTGTTAAGGAATTTAATAAGTTCATTTATTTCTCGGGTGGTTTTTAAATTACTGCCAACGGTTTTGTGTATGATTAGTTGCGTGGTTGAGCAACTAATTTAGCAAACTTTTACGAACCTGAGAATATTCCGAAGGAATATTCCAGATGAGCAGAGACAAAGCAATTAATTATACACGGTGTTAGCCACTGGCTTTTTCCTTACTTTATTCACTTTTACATAAAACCAAGGTGAAGACTCAAATCCGTTTTTCTCATCGTTCATATATTCCACCATTTCAGTCCATTGGTCATTTTCGTTAATCAGTCCGAATTCGTTTATTTCAATTCCGAACTTTTCGATTAAGTCACTTGCTAAATTGTGACAATGAAAACTATGAAATTCACTACTATCTTCAATTCCGATTAAGTCGTAGCCTAAAGTCAGTTCGTCTTTGTTTTCTGTTATTCCTTTTTTTAAATTTATTGAAAGTCCGATTTCGCCAAAACTTGTCTTTTCAGGATTGAATAAATTTAGTAATTCGGTTCTTTCTGATTCGGGAAAGTTAATACTCAATATTTCACTTTCTGCTTTTGGAAAAAACGAACTTTTATATTCGGTTAAGGTTTCTAAATCGGCAAATGTGGAAATCCATCCGATTTTATTTTCCTCCATTTTTTTGTCTGTCCAATTCTGTATTTCTTTAATCAGCTTTTCATTGAGATTAAAATCCGTTTTAGTTTCTGCACTAACATTTTTTCCGTTTTCAGCCCACGAAATCGACCAAGCATCCAAAAAGGAATCGTTGATACAAGTGCTACAAGTATGCAATTTTTTTCCTTCGTAAGTTCCAAAATTGGAATCACGAAGTTTAATTAAATAATATGCTCCAATGTAGTATCTCAATGTTTTTTTCAGCTTGTGGCTAACGGTTATGTATAAGAATAGTGCGGTTTTGTGTGCGAGGATTTTCCGCAGGAAAATCAGATGTAACAAAATCGCACGAACTCTTGATTAAGCACTAAACTACGCATTATTTTTATACGATGTTGTAAACAGTTTTTTTTATCCGTCATAACCAAACCATTCATTCACACACTTAACTTTAGTTGTTTCAATTTCCTTAAATTTATTTTCGTTCAAGTCAATAATCCAAGTTTTCAATATTTTTTCAAAATACTCAACTTCCTCATTTTCGACCAAACTAAATATTATTTTATCATCAGAATTTTCAATTAAATCACATTGAGTTAAAGCGATATATTGGTCTTTGTTTTTGAAAGTCAAACTTACTTCATCTAAAATCGAATAATTTGGTTTTGGGGATGAATTTTTGATTATTTTTTCCAAAATCAGAACTTTTAAACTGTCTTTTTGAATGTAAACTAAAGCTTTATTTGAATTGCCTAAAACTTGTGCGCTTAGTTTCTCGAATCCATTATACTTTTTTAAATCCGTTATATTTCGGAAAGTAACATTTTCAGAGTCATTTTTTGAGTTTTGGTTTCTGTCAGAGTTCAATTCCGAATTTGATTTTTCTTTTTCAAGTTCAATTTTTGAATCAGATTTAATTTCCGATGTTTTCTTTCCTTCTTGACAACTAAAAGTCAAAATTAGAACTAAGATTATGATGGTTTTTGCGCTTTTCATAAATTGTTTACAACGGTTTTGGCTATGGTTTCGTTACGGAATGGTACGCGAGTATCATTCCGCCGTAACCATAAATTTAGCAAAAAGGCTCGAAATTCCGATTAGGAATTTCAGCCGTAATGAACTATAGCCGTTGTTGTAGCCAGTTATTTTAGATATTTTTTAATCATTTCTTTATTCGACAAGTCAACGAGTTCTGAACGATTCCAGTCCATCAAAACCAAATTCCATTTTTTTCCAATCCTGGAAAGTACGTCAACAACTTTGTCATTATTCAGCCCGAAAAGATTTGTAGTCCAAATATTCTTTACTTTATCATTCTCAAAATCAAAGTAAACTGCTGAATATTCTTTTCCAAATCCAATGGTATTTTCGCTTTTCACTCGATAATCACTTCCATATCCAGTAATTACTTCTGTGTGCTTTTCAGTTCCAAGTTCAGCCAATAGCTTTTCCAGTTCAGTTTTGTCTATTTCTCGACTTTTTAAACTGACTTTGTTTTCTTCTCTAACATAAATATCCGAATATCCATTTTCGGTAGAAAAGTCAGCGATATTATCCGCTTGTTTTAATAAGTCAGAAAGGTTTTCTTTCGGCACAATCTCAATTTGACAGAAATCGTCTTCGTGATAAAAAATTGTTCCTTTCGCTCTATATTCCGTTTTTGTCAATTCCGGATGCTCAGTTTTGGTATTCGACTTTGAGAAATATATCAAAGCAAATAATGCTATTATAATTCCTATTCCAATTGCCATTCGGGATTTCATTTTCTAATTGGCTACAACGGTTTTGTGTATGATTAGTGGCGTGTTTAAGCACCTAATTTAGCAAATAAAAACCGAATAGAAATCCGCGAGGATTTTCGTAAGTAGGCGAGAACTAGCCATTAATTATACACGTT
>NZ_JAYJLF010000036.1:0-4574 GCF_036903175.1 Winogradskyella sp. ECml5-4
ACTAAAACAGGCCTTTGCACTAGCTAAATCAGGATTAATATATGATGGAAATTATAAAAGTACTTTAGTGAAAAATTAATACATTTTTACTTGTTTTTTACCACAGTACTTTGTTGTAAACCGTACTTTCGCACGATTTTGTCGGCTTTCCTATATCCAATTCGCAACCCAATATACTGAAATTTCGCTAAAATTTCATTAACAAAATTTCGTTCATTTGGCCGGAATAGAGTAGGTTTTAAATCAGTTTTCCACAACTCTTCTACAATCCGATTTCCTTCGCCATATCTTTTAAATCTCTTATAAAAACCTAAAATTCCATCTGAAAAATCGTGGATTGCAACACTATCGAAAGCGTAAGATAAATTCCCGTTTTCAGAAAGTCGTAAGCCTAAATCAACATCTTCGCCACCTGCAATTGCAATTTGCTCATTAAATCCACCAATTGCGTTAAACGCCTTTTTCCAAATTAGGGAATTAGCTGTAATTAAATACTGCGGAACGAAATCGCCATTTTCATCATACGTTTTCAGAGGAATTAAAATTTCTTGGCTCTCGTAATATTTTGAAAGTTTGTCATTATCTAACGATTTAATATTGCCAGCATAAGCAACAGAGTTATTGTCAGCTTTTAAATAACCCCTAATAATTGACTTTGTTGGAATACAATCACTATCGTTAAAAAGCAACCATTTTCCTTTTGCAATTTTCGCTCCTTTATTTCGTGCAGAAGCTGGTCCAATTTTTCTGCATAAAATTAATTCAATCGGCAAACCGAAATTCAGATATTCAGATTTTAATTCGATTGCTGGACTTGAATTATTGTCAACAATTATTATCTCTTTTGGAAAGTTAGCTTTAGAGTGAGTTTCAAAGAATTTGGTTAAATAGTTATCAATTCCTTTTTGGTTGTCTTTTACTGGAATTACAATCGAAATTTCGTTTTTTGTAATTCGTTCAGACGATTTTTTTTCCGTCTTCTGTTCATCTTTGAAGAAGACTAATCGACTTATTAATGTCATTCGCGGTGTTTTTTGGGTATGGTTTACAACGGTTTTGTGTATGGTTAGTTGCGTGGTTAGGCAACTAAGTTAGCAAACATTTACGAACCCGTGAAAATTCCGCAGGAATTTTCGCAAGTAAGCTCAAAAAAGCAATTAACTATACACGGTGTTCTACGCAGTTTTTATTTCATTCATTTCAATATTCTGTTTATTTACTCTAAAAGTGTTATTTCTAGTTTGATTCTTAATCTTAATTCATATTGTTAATTAAGGTTTAATAATTTTAATAACTAAAGTTTTAAATTCTTGGGATTTTTTTCCATTTATGTTAATATTTTCTATATCGAAAATAGTCACATAATCTCCAGTTTTAAGCTTTCTAGCTAACGAAATAGATTTGCCATTGAGTGAATTTCCTGAAACAAGAATTGATGCGTTTCTTATGAACTTAATTTTAAAGTTTTCTATTCCAAAAGATTGGTTTTCATAGATTTCGTCACATTTAAAATTTAATTCATTGTCTGTTAATTCAGCAATTGTCATTTCGAAAGTGCAAGGCGCTTTGTCGATTAAAAGGTTTTTTGAGCTTTGACTTTGTGCGAATGAAAAATTCAAAATAATTAGTAGGATGGATAAAATTCTCATAGTTTTTAGTTTTATTAATATTTCTAATTAGGCAAATGTTTTGAGATAGTCGCGCAAATTGCGTAGAACGGTCTCGTGTATGATTAGTGGCGTGTTTAAGTACCTAATTTAGCAAATAAAAACCGAATAGAAAATCCGCGAGGATTTTCGTAAGCAAGCCTGAACTAGCCATTAATTATAAACGTTGTTATGCGCTGGTTTTATTTTAAAATGAATTGTTTAATTTCGGCAATCTTTTTTCTTTCTTATAATATTTGTATAGTAATAGAGCTTCGATAAATGCAGGTGGTTCTTCTTTTTTTGAAATCATTATATAAAAGCTTAATGAGTTTATGTTTTCAGTTTGCATAAAATCTTTAACATAATCATTTGTCAAAATATCTTTTTTGGTTAATCTATCTTTACCTCTTGAAGCTGTTAATCTATTTTTAATTGAATGGCTACCAAGTTCTCCATTGTTTTTTATTTTTCCAGCCATACCAATATATATAATTTGATTTGTCAAGTTATCCACCCAAACATAAACTCCAAATACATTTTGAACATTTTCTTTAATTTTTAAATTATAGTTTGCTCGACCATTTGGATCTTCAAATAATTCTTTTTCAATTTCAAAACTATATACAGGTTCTTCAACGTAAGGTTGAGCAATTTTCTTAATTTCTTCTATTGTCATTTGTCTAAAATATTTTTATCAACGAACAATTCAGCTTTGATGTTTGTCGTTTCTGTTATTCAGCCAGAACTTGGTGAAAGCTAAATTTTCGATTTGCGGACAGAACTTTGGATAGCTTTATTCAGCATTATTTTCCAAATAGTTTTAAATTCCATTTGAGTAGAAAATTCGACGTAATCATTTTTCATTTTTATTTCTTAAAATCAATAAATTTGAACCGAAGCACTATTTAAGTTGGTCTGTTCAACTTGCGCATAACGTTTATGTATAAGGATAGTTGCGGGTTTGTATGCGAGGATTTTCCGAAGGAAAATCAGATGCAGGCAAACACGCAATTGCCTTTGATTAAGCACTAAACCGCAATTATTTTTATACGGTGTTAGCAAATGTTTTTTTAATCTCGAATTTCAAATACACTCAATCCGTAATCATATCTTTCATTATGTATTGTTGGATAAACAGAACTTCCTCTAATTTCAAAAGCAGGTAATCCATAATCGTCAACAGAATTATGAATTGTTGGATAAATATCTTTATTTCTAACTTCATATGCAGGTAATCCATAAGAATGAATTTTGTCATTATGAATAGTAGGATACAATTCTTTACCTCTAACTTCATAAGCTGGAAAGCCGAATTCCTCAATTTCGTTGTGTATAGTTGGATAAAAATTTGACATAATTATTTAAAAGTTTTAATTCCGTTTTTATATTCAGTAAGACACTTTTCCTCTAATTCTACTTTCGGATTGTATGTCGTATTTCCTTCTCTAATTGATTTGTTTACATAAATCAATTCCAATGTTTCTAAATCAACTAAAATTATGTATCCATAATTTACACTCTTATCAGAAATGTCAAAATTTAGATAATATGGCATAATCTCTTTTGAATGATACCAAGAAGCAGATAAATTCAATTTAGGATTTTTATGTTCCTCAAAGTAATAATTTAGACATTTTGGGAAGACAATTTCTTTATCATTTATTCTCAATTTTTTCTTTTTTAAGTCAAATTTCGCAGGACTAAATTCTTTCGGTAAACCAATTATATTTCCATTTCCGTCAATTTGTAATGGTGTGTCTTGGTGAATAACATTTGAATTGGTAAGAAATAGAAATGATATTAAAATCAAAAATGTTTTCATTCGTAATGCTCGGTTTAAATATTTGCTAACGGTCTAGTGTATGATTTCGTTGCGTGTTTAAGGACTAAAGTTAGCAAATAATCACAGATAGAAAATTCCGCTGGAATTTTCGCAAGTAAGCCTTTACTAGCAATGAATTATACACATTGTTGTGCTTTCGTTATTTTTCAAAACTATCCAGCTCCTTGTTTGTTATTTCAATTAATGTTGTGATATCATTCTTGAGTTCCATTGATTCTTCTGACGACGTATTTATAATGACAAATAGCTGTACCAGATAACCAAATAATTGTGCTGATTGAAGTTGTTCCACGTCGAATTCTTTTTCTAATGGTGAATCAATTCCAAAAAATTTTTTAACATTCCTATTATTAGCCAATAGTGGTGCCAAATAATTTTGAAAATCTCGAGATACTGTTATTGTAAAATCATAAGCTCCAAATTCATCGTTTTTGATAAGATAATATTCACTCAATTTTTTTCTTAATTCATTATTGCTCAAAAGTTCAATATTCCCTGAACTTACCATATTTGAAAATCCTACACTATTGGACTTGAATCTCGCATTTAGAAACAATTCTCCAGACATAATATGAAAGAAAAGAGAATCTTTATCTTTTGAATTGAAGTCATTTTTTGACAGCAATTTCATAGTTTTCAATATTGCCCCTTGTCGGTTTTTAAAATGCTTGAGATTGTTATCAAGTTGCAGAGTATCCGAAATGAGGTTATCTCTAATCTCAATGAGGCCAAATCTTTCTTTTTCTTTGTTTTGATTTTGGATATTGTTGTTATTTATCCATAAGGCTATCAAAATTCCGATGACCACAAGAACAATTTCTCCAATGGCATAAATCAGATACTTACTGAATTTATTTTCAGTCAACATTTTTTGTCTAATTTTTCTAAAGAATTTTATCATTGGTTAATGGTTTGTCATAATTAGGCACAACGGTTTTGTGTATGATTAGTTGCGTATTTAAGCACTAAAGTTAGCAAATAAATCACAGATAGAAAGTCCGCGAGGACTTTCGTAAGTAAGCTTTAACTAGCAATGAATTATACACGTCTTAAGTTTACAATTCATTAAATTTAAGGATAAA
>NZ_JAYJLF010000037.1:0-4364 GCF_036903175.1 Winogradskyella sp. ECml5-4
AATATTTTTTTAACGTTCAGCTTTAAATTCCAACGTATTTTTCTGAAGCAAGTAAGCACAGAATTTCGTAAAATCCTTGAAATTGTTGGCACGCGCAAAATGTTTGCCAACGTGTTTGTGTATGGTTAGTTGCGTGGTTAAGCCTTAAAGTTAGCAAACAAATCACAGATAGAAAATTCCAGCGGAATTTTCGTAAGTCGGCAGTGACCTAGCAATTAATTATACACGGTGTTGTGCATAGTTTTTTATTCCGCAATATCTATTATCAGACCTTTGCGAGTTAATCTATAATTTTCGCCTGATTTAATCAGACTTTTATTTTTAATCAGTTCAGTCAATTCAGTTTCTTGATTTTTATTAATTTCAATAATTCCATTCTTTTTGAAGTCAGATTTTAGTTTCATTAGTGATTCTAACATATTTTCATTGAAATAAGCATTTCCACAAACAAATACTTTTTTGTTCTTTTCAACAACAGATTCCAATTTTTTAAGAAATCTAACTAAATTCAAAATCATTAAATGTAATTTTGAAGCTTTGTAATACAATTTCATTTGTTTTCCATTGTATTCTGCGTCAACTGAATTCAGTCCGTTTACAATTGGTTTATTGTCATATTCTCCAACTAGAAAATTCAAGTCATTTTTAATTCCATCTGCCAGCATTTTTATTCCATCTATTGGAATTTCGTTGTCAGAGAAACTATTGAATTTCGTATCGAATTTATGTTCAATTTTCAGCGTGTGATTTCGTAAAAAAGTATAAATATCAGAGGATTCATTCCAAAATATTCTGTCTTGGAATTCTTCATTTTCTATTATTTGTATGTAAATGCCTCTGTTCATTCCTCAAATTATGCACAACGGTCTCGTATATGATTTGTTGCGTGTTATAAGCGAGTAAGTTAACAAATAAAAACCGAAATAGAAAAACCGTGAGGTTTTTCGACAGTAGGCAAGAAGCAGCTATAAATTATATACATTGTTGGCTAACGTTTTTTCTTTTTACGAACTACTCCTTTGTGTATTTATAGGATCTTTGGTTTTTCGTACGTTGTTTCGTTTTTTACTTAAATGTCAAAAAAATCTTCAAATTATTATTCCGTTCTTTTCCGCTAAGAGCATCAGTTTTGATTTTCGGCCGAAATTTCGTGACACTAGAAACGATTGATTTAAACAACTAATTTCAATTTTTTTAAATTGTGAACAGTTCAGCCGTACGTTTTGCCATTCCGCTTATCAGCCAAAAGTTGAGGATTGCTATAATTTTGAATTAAAGAACTGAAGTTGGGTAAGTCGAAATTCGTGCGTAAAGTACCGCAAGAGTAAGAAATTCCAGTGTAATATTTTTTTAACGTTCAGCTTTAAATTCCAACGTATTTTTCTGAAGCAAGTAAGCACAGAATTTCGTAAAATCCTTGAAATTGTTGGCACGCGCAAAATGTTTGCCAACGTGTTTGTGTATGATTTCGTTGCGTGTTTAAAAACTAAAGTTAGCAAATAAATCACAGATAGAAAGTCCGCAAGGACTTTCGTAAGTAGGCAAGAACTAGCAATGAATTATACACGGTGTTACCACACGTTTTTATTCGAAGTTATCTCTTCCTTCTTTCCATTCAGAAATGTAGAGACAAAGTTCGTCCCAAGGCATATCTGCTATATCTGCATCACTCAATTCATCAGATTTAGCTATTTCAAAAAAATCTCCATTAAACTCATTGTATAATCTCCATATTTTGTTGGCACTATCAATTTTAGTTCCTTTAATCTTAAAAATCCAATTTCTCAATTTCCTTAAAGCTGTTTCAGGGTCGTCATTATGAATTTCAATATCATTGCCTGATAAATCTGAAATTGATTTTTGATAACGATATTTTATTTTATCTAAAATAAGCAAACATTTTTCATTCATATCAGCATTACCGAATCTTTTACAACCAATATCAATACCTAGTTCGAAAGGCATATTGAAACGAGCTAACTCGTTTTTTTTTGTAGATTCCATTCTTGATAAATCGTGAATGCTATATTTTGCTTGAGAAATTAAATCTTGAATACCTTCGACTCTAGAGTCTGCCGAATTTATTGTTTCTGATAATAAAGGTTTATAGCCTAGATAAATAGAGCTAAATACAATGATTTTTAGGATTGGTTTGTATTCTTTGTCAAATGGACAATTTATGAAAATATTATCTTCAAATGCCATAAAAATTATTCGGCTGTTTGAAGTTTCTCAACAGTTCCGTCAGTTTTATGAACTACTAAAACATTAGCTTGCTCAGCACTAAGAATTTTTTTACCATTCAGTATGGCATTTCTCTTTGTGTCAAATTCAGAAATTATTTTTTCCGAGCCTTCTCTAAAAACAACCCAATGTCCTTTTCTCGACATAACGTGCAGTTTTCTTCCAGATGCTCCGGCTGTTCTAAATCTAGCGCTTAATATTTTTCTTCTATCTGTTGACATAACAATTCAAATATAATGATTTAACTTTAAATAATGTACAAAAGTCATTCCAAATGTGTGGTAACGGTTTTGTGTATGATTAGTGGCGTGTTTAAGCACCTAATTTAGCAAATAAAAACCGAATAGAAAATCCGCGAGGATTTTCGTAAGTAGGCTTGAACTAGCCATTAATTATACACGTTGTTCTACGCAGGCTTTTTTCCTAATGTTATGTCTCTGACCATTTGTAAATTTCCTAAATCTGGGCTTTTTTTTAATTCAGTCAGAAGTATTTCGTTAATTCGTTTATATTTTAGTAATGAAATAATTTCATAAGGTTCTTTAGTCAAAATCGAAAATACGTACTGTTCGTTTAATAAGGAAAGACTTAATTCGATAAAGATTTCTTGAACTATTAAAAGTGTTTTCCAGCATTTTTTCAGAGTCACATTATATTCCAAGTCAAATTTTTTCTTGTCATTATGAGCGTAATGTTTATCTCTCAAATTTTTAAAATTTTCTAAATGTTCAGAGTTCAGATTTTCAATTTCGAGAATGAGTTCCTTTATTCTATCAGCTTTTAATTCTCTTTTCCATTCTATTCTTTTTCGATTTGATTGAATGTAATTTAAAGTTTTTATTAAACTAAAATCTTCATTTGGGTTGAGTAATTTACAAATGTCAATTACAAATAACTTAATTGAATTTCTATAAATTCGATAGAAAAAAACTGATTTTTCCACAACTTCACTAAAATACTCGGTTTCCTTATTTGATATAAATTTGATGTCGGTTTTCAGGCTTTCAAGCTCAATTAAAATGTCCCGAGTTTCGTTCAATTTATTTTCGAGAATTTGTGTTTCCATATGAGTGATTTCAGCTTGCGTAGAACGTGTTTGTGT
This sequence comes from Winogradskyella sp. ECml5-4, assembly GCF_036903175.1. Lineage (NCBI taxonomy): Bacteria > Pseudomonadati > Bacteroidota > Flavobacteriia > Flavobacteriales > Flavobacteriaceae > Winogradskyella > Winogradskyella sp. ECml5-4. Next base: position 3,347 of record NZ_JAYJLF010000037.1, read on the forward strand.
ATGATTAGTGGCGTGTTTAAGTAACTAATTTAGCAAATAAAAACCGAATAGAAAATCCGCGAGGATTTTCGTAAGTAGGCGAGAACCAGCCATTAATTATACACGGTGTTGCCATTAGTTTTTTATTCGTAATTATCATTGTACCAACCTTTCCATTCTCCATTTGCAGGATAAGTCAGTTCGTAAATTCTCTTTTCAGATGCACTTAAACTGTCCAAATATTTACTTAATTCTATTATATGAGTTTCTCCATAGCCCATTCTCCAACCAATACTATATTTGTCAATTTCTGGATAAGCTAACCAAGGTGGTAAAATCGGATTATTAAGAGTTTTAAATTCTCCAATTTCATTCAGAATGTCTCTTGTTTCCATTAAAGCGTATCCGAGTAAATTCAGTCCATTCCAAAAGTATGGATTTTCAGCGTCTTCATTATTTTGAGCGAGTCCAATTCCCCAAATATTGTCGACAGGACTTGCCTCAACCAAAATTCGGTCATTTGTATTTCTTAAAAAATCCGATAGCTTTGGGTTTTGACTAAACTTGTGAAAATTACCTCTTACAACTATTTCAAATCTATTTTCTTCCCAAATTCGTTGGTTGAAGTTCTTTACTTGTCTACCAAGTTCTTTTGCTTTTCCAGCTTTTGAGCTTTTGATTATTTGTTCGTAAATGTCTTTGTCATTAAACAATAAAGCTTTTTCAGCCATCATAAAATGTTCGGCTGTTTGATATTCAATTCCGTTAACCTCAAATTTGGATTCGTACCATTGACTGAAACAAGATTTAGTTATTAAATCAGATTTCGTGTGTCCCCAAAATAATAGGAATTTCAGGTTTTCGCCTGATTCAAATCGTTCAATTATTTTCTCGTTCGTGTAGTTCATTCAAATTAATGGCAACGGTTTTGTGTATGGTTAGTTGCGTGGTTAGGCAACTAAGTTAGCAAACATTTACGAACCCGTGAAAATTCCGCAGGAATTTTCGCAAGTAAGCTCAAAAAAGCAATTAACTATAC
>NZ_JAYJLF010000038.1:0-3534 GCF_036903175.1 Winogradskyella sp. ECml5-4
TGGCTGTAAATCAGTTCTCAATTCCGTTTTGTTTTGGCAGTTAAATAAAATAATTGACATTAAAGTCAGTAAGTAAATTTTTCTCAATGTTCTTATTTTCAAATGTGTGGCAACGTGTTTGTGTATGGTTAGTTGCGTGGTTTAGCAACTAAGTTAACAAACTTTTACGGACCTGTGAATATTCCGCAGGAATATTCGCAAGTAGGGAAGAACCTAGCAATTAATTATACACGGTGTTGTGCATAGTTTTTTATTTCGTTTTGATATAATAAATTTCTTTTAATTGTCCATTATATAAACCTAGATGTCCAGTTTTTCCAGCTTTATAAAGTCCGATTATTTCGACTTTTTTTCCATTTATTCTTTTCCATACGCTATCTAATTCGGTTGCTGGTTTGAATGAATTAATCCAAATTTTTTCTGCTTTTGAAAAAAATTCCTTTGTTTTCTAAATCGAGATGTAATTCGCCTACGATTTTTAGAGTGTCATTGTCAAATTCCGTTGGATTTTGCATTAAATCACTAATGTTCGTCAGTTTAATTTTTTTTGAAAGTTCTGTATTTCCAAATTCGATTTTATTTGAATTACAAGAGATTATTAGTCCAATAAAGATTAAAATTTTGATTTTATTTTTTCCCATAATGAACTTTCTTTAGTATTAAGCTTATTAACCGATTCAGCTATTTTTTCTACTTTTCTTGTTTCGTGATTCCAGAAATATAGTTGGTCAGTCAGATTTCCATTTCCGTTATGAGTCAAGATTAATTTATTTCCAAATCCGTCCGCACCAATAGCGATTCCATTTTCAGGAAATCCATTCCATTCACGAGCATTTTTTGTTTCAAGTCCGATGTGATTGCAAGTCCGACTTATCCGTTTTCGGTCAGATTTATCAAAGAAAGGATGTAGTTCAAATTCAAATTCGCTGGAAATCAATAATTCTCCACCATTTAATTTAATCATTCGATTTTTGAATTCAGTCGGAAATTTTACATTTAATTCCGATTCAGTTTCTCCTATGTATTTTTCGTCAACTGGAAATGGCATTTCGAGGTTTTGTTAAATTATGCACAACGTGTTTGTATATGGTTTGTTGCGTGGTTAAGCATGTAATTTAGCAAATAAAAACCGAATAGAAAATCCGCGAGGATTTTCGTAAGTAGGCTAGAACTAGCAATAAATTATATACGGTGTTAGCAACTGATATTTTTTAAATTAAAGGATAAAGTGATTTTAATTTTCCGTTTCTTATAATAATTTCGACTTCTATTTTTGATTTAGTTGTAGATTTTACTTTACTATTGATTAAATCCTTTTCATTTAGTTTGTCAAATGCGAATTTACATTCCATAAGTAATGTTGCTAAATTCCAATCCTTTGGGAAAAATGTGCTTGCTGCTCTTTTTTCAATCCATTTTTTTGTCTTAACATCATAAAATTCAAATTTTGCTTTAAACACTCGAGTATTTTCATTTCTTTCAATAATCTCCAATATTCTGACTTTTTCTGGGTCGAAAAAATGAATACCTGTTAAGTCTCCCTTTTTTATTCGTCCGATTGTTGCGTGAATAAATCCGTCAACTACTTCTGGTTTAAATTCAGTTCCTCTAGGTGTTGCTATTAATTTTTCAGATGTTATTATATTCTTTTCCTCTACGATTTGTTGAGCTCTTTTTGGGTTGGTAGTTTTCAGTAATTTTAATATTGGTGAATATCTTTTCAATGCTCGTAATGATTTAAAAGGTCCATTTCCATCTGAAAAGTCAATTGGAAAATGATTCGGTATACGAACGATAAAAGTTCCCTCTTTAAGCTTCTGTTTGTCTGTGGAAAATCCATTCCGAAGTATGTAGTAATGGTATTCCATATTTGTTGCTAACGTGTTTGTGTATGGTTAGTTGCGTGGTTAAGCGACTAAGTTAGCAAACATTTACGAACCCGTGAATATTCCGCAGGAATATTCGCAAGTAGGCTCAATGAAGCAATTAATTATACACGGTGTTCTACGCAGTTTTTTTCCACAAATTATTCAGCGACTTTTTTACTTTTCCTTTAATTTCATAAAAATATGCTTTATTTCCTTTTATAATTACTTTTTTATTTCTCGGCATTCTTTCCTTGTCGATAGGAATTACAATATCTATTTCGTAATAGTCAGAATGTTTTTTTTAGTTCGCAGTTCGATAAAATCTGTAAATCCGTAAGTATAAATTCCGAATTTCTCAATATCTTTTTTTGCTATTCTAAACGTATTTGTTGAATCTAAATTCACTCTGTTTCTTAATCGAGGTGCCCAAGCGCAACTTCCTTCTTTTAGCCATTCTCTTGTCAAATGCTTGTATTTTCTCCTTTTATTAAAGTAAAGAGTTAGTATTTCAAATTCCGTTTTTTGTTTTTCAATCAAGTTTTGTTTTTCGTAAAGTTCAACATAATGGTTGACCTTAATTTTAATCGAGTCTTTAAGTCCAATTTGCTTTTCAGTTATATTCACAGTTGGCTCTCGTCTTTTTAAGTGTGGATTTAAAATAACTTCTCCATCTTTTAAAATCCATTTTCCTTCGTTTGTGTAATTTTTAAAGGTCTGTGGATAAACATAATCAGTTGTTCTTAATTTAAAAGTTCCGTTTGCTTTTAATTCCAATTCGGTTATTAATGCTTCTCCATTTGGCATCCAGTCTCCGTATTTCCCGATATATTTAGAAATGTCATTTTGTGCCTGAACATTTATTGTCAGTAAAAATATTGTTAATATGTAAAATGTTTTTTTCAAATTGCGTAGAACGGTTTTGTGTATGGTTAGTTGCGTGGTTAAGCAACTAAGTTAGCAAACTTTAACGAACCCGTGAAAATTCCGCAGGAATTTTCGCAAGTAGGCTAGAACCAAGCAATTAATTATACACGGTGTTACCCAACGTTTTTTATTCCGCTTTTTATTTTTTCAATCCAATTTTTATCAGTCGGTTCAACAATAATTGCTTTAAAATTTAATCTTTCATTCTCGATTCCAACACCTTTTAAATCGTCAATATGTAAGTCAAAATCAAATGCTGGTGGAAACTTGGATGAGTTAATATTCCGAGATTTTAAAACTTTTCGATTTTCTTTTTCGTTTACAATTCGGCTTACTTTTATTCCGTAATATTTTAAAGTCAATCGTATTTTTCTTTTAGTTCTAAATGATGTTGTATAAATATGAATTTCGTGACCTTGGTTTTGTAAATAGGAAATCAATTCACGAGTACCTTTTCGCATTTCTTCAATTCCGAACAGTTTTGCAATTCCGTTTCTGTTTTCAGTTTCAAATTCCTTTCCGTTCGGAATTAATGTGCTGTCAAGGTCAAAACTTATATTCATTTATTTATGTTCCAATATTATTTTCGGTTCGATTATCGTGATTTTTGGCAAATGTTGGGTAACGGTTTTGTATATGATACGTTGCGTGTGTAAGCAACTAATTTAGCAAATAAAAACCGAATAGAATATTCCGCAGGAATATTCGTAAGTAGGCTAGAACTAGCAATGGATTATATACT
>NZ_JAYJLF010000039.1:0-3451 GCF_036903175.1 Winogradskyella sp. ECml5-4
AAATCTTCCTACGTCGATTTTAAAATCACATCATTTTTAGAAACTTAAAAGACCTCGAAGAAAGCTACAATGTTTGGTGGGTGACCGAAAGTCGGCAATATTAATCACAACGGTTTTGTGTATGATTAGTGGCGTGTTTAAGCAACTAAGTTAGTAGACATTTACGAACCCGTGAAAATTCCGCAGGAATTTTCGCAAGTAAGCACTTAAAAAGCAATTAATTATACACGGTGTTACCTGCTGTTATTTTTTTACTTTTTTGCCATTCCGATATTCAATACGTAATTCAGTTCCATCATCGTTCAGGCAGTATTCAGTTCCGTGCTTTTTATTTTTTTGATATTCACAACGATAAATCAGTTTGTCATTCTCGTACTGCTCGATTAGAGTCTTTTTTCCGTTTTTATCGTAGTGCTTAAATTCAGTTGTTGATTTGTTCAGTCCGTAATTCGTTTCCTTGCGTTTTGTTTGAGTTTCCGAATAATATTCAGTTTCACTTGCAGTCTTTGGCTTTTCAGTTCCGTTGTAATAGGTAATAGATTTAGTCAATTTTCCATTCTCAAAATATTCTTCATAGACTAAATGTCCATTTTTCCGAACGTGTTGAGCTTGTCCAGAAAACAATTTATCGTCCGCAACTTTGTAAGTCAAATCATTTTCAACATATAATCCTTCCATTCCGACTATTTCTTGAGCAGAAAGTTGGTTTAAAAAACAAATAATAATGATAAGCAGAATGTTTTTCATAATTGCAGGTAACGGTTTTGTGTATGGTTAGTTGCGTGGTTAAGTAACTAAGTTAGCAAACATTTACGAACCCGAGAAAATTCCGCAGGAATTTTCGCAAGTAAGCACTTAAAAAGCAATTAATTATACACGGTGTTGTAAGTAGTTTTTTCTTTCCGTTACTAATTCAGTTAATTTATTCAGTTTTATCTGGTCAATTTCTTTCCAATCTACTTTGTCAAATTCCAGCGTATTGAACTTTTTCAAACTCCGATACATTGGTAAAATCACAGACTCAAAATCTCCCGCCAATTTATAAATCAGATTTCGGTTTTCTGTTATTCCTCCGCTTTTTGAGATATTCAGCTCAATTCCTTTTCTGATTTTATTTAATTCAAAGAAATAACATTCAGGTTCCAAATTCCAACATATTTCCGATTCAATTCCATTTACGGCTAAAATCAAAGCTTCGCAAAGTTTGTCAGTCGGAATTTCAGGAATATTTGAAGCAGTAAATTTCAATTCAAAATCCGCAAATGTTAATGCAATCGGAAGCCATCCACTTTTCGGATTTCCTAAAGTCAGATGTAATTTATTCATATTTTTCCATTTCCGATTTGAGATGTTTGTCAAGAAATTCTTTTTCCTTTTCGTTTAGATTTTCAAGTACTCCAACGCGACCATAAAAGCTAATGTTTTCGTCATCCTTATGTACAAGCACAATTAGAGGATATCCATTTTGTGCCTCAAACATTTCTAGGTTTTTTTCGATTCCAGTATTTGGATTCGGTCTATCTAAAAAGTATTTAAAACTTATATCCTTGACAATTGGAAGGTCAAATGGGTCACTTGTCGGACTAGCCGATTCAATAAAGCCTTGTACTTCGTAAAAGTCAGACTCATTATAATCAGAATATCGTTTTTCTGACTTGCAAGATGAAAGTCCAAAACTCAATGATATCAATATGATTAGTGTTTTTCTCAAATTACTTACAACGTTGTTGTATATGGTTTGTTGCGTGTTTCAAGCAACTAATTTAGTAAATAATTACGGACAAAGAAAGTCCGCGAGGACTTTCGTAAGTAAGCAAGAAGCCAGCAATAAATTATATACGGTGTTGTGCAACGTTTTTTTTATTCCTACCACGAATGAAAGTAAAACATAAAGTTTCCATTATTCTTTAAATATAATGTAAATCTTTCGCCTTCAGAATGCATATGCACCACAGTTGCAACTGAATTATATTCCATTGGTTTTTCTTTAAAATTTAATTCGGTTAGATTTCTGTCCGATAATCCTGTGATTGACTTTTGCCAAATTTCTTCTCCGTTTTTGTTTTTGCTCGTAAGTATCGTTTTATTATCAATTTTTGAAACTATTAAAGTTCCAAATTCGGTTTCTTGTTTTTTGATAGGATTTAGATCCGATTTGTTTTGAAAATCTTCTCCGTAAAATGGACCATCATCAAATGTCGTTATCATTTTTGGTAGATAATTAACATTTTCTACTTGAGAATAAAAGTCATCTCGTAAAAAGTCAATTTTTTCTTCGATTGATTTATTTAGCAGTTTTTTAGAATCTATTTCTCTGATTTTTAAGTAGATTTCTAAAATATTATTTAAATAAATTGTGTCAATTTCTGTATTGCAACTTGGATGATACTCCTTTAATTGATAAACAATCGTTGGAATTATAAAATTCGTCTTGATTTCTGATTTACCTTTGTTTTTGGTGAAGTCCATTTTCTTTAGACCATCAAGTTGCGATTTAGGCCATTTTACAATTTCCATTTTGTCTAGTCCAAAAAAGTCAAGATATTTTATCTCATAGCAATCTTTTGACTTAGGATTTTGTCCGCAAGATGTCAGACAGATTGTAAATAATATTATTGTTAAAGTTCTAATTTTCATCGGTTTCGTCAAATGTTGCACAACGTGTTTGTGTATGGTTAGTTGCGTGGTTTGATAGCTAATTTAGCAAACTTTTACGGACCAGAGAAAATTCCGCAGGAATTTTCGTAAGTAAGCAGATAAAAGCAATTAATTATACACGGTGTTGTGTGTAGTTTTTTTTCTTTTTTATTAATTCAGTTATTTTTCCGATTGCGAAAACAAAGAATGCAATAATTCCAGAAAAAATTAGTCCAGTTATAAATGAAAAATTTCTTCCAGTGTCACTTATCAGATTTCTCATTGCTTCTTGCTGTTCAGACGTTATCTCGTTTCCACTAAAAAATCCGTCTTGGTTTAAGTCAAACCTATTTGAATTCCATTGAGCATAAATATCATCATAAGTTGCTCCTCCAACGATAAACAAGTAAAAAGTAAAGAAAACTGTCAAACTAATCCAAAACCATTTCCATTTTCCAATTCTAAATATTCGTTTTCTTTTAATGAATAATATTGTTAAAGTCAGAATTGAAATTATAGTTGGAATTAATAAATGATATGGCAAAGTTATTTCGTTCATTAGATTTCTCAGAAATTAGTTTTTCAATTTTTAATTACGTGATATTTATAGTTCTATTCCGACTGTTCGATTATTTTAAATTCAACCATATTTGACTTTAATTCTCGCGATTTTGGTCTCGTTGGTAAATTACACACAACGGTGCGCGTATATGAAAAGTAGCGTCTTGATGATCAACTGCTTTTCGGATTTAAATATCTTCTATAAAGAAACGAAAAATAAATGATATCAATGTCTCAGCTATTTTTTATATGC
>NZ_JAYJLF010000040.1:0-3346 GCF_036903175.1 Winogradskyella sp. ECml5-4
GCATATAAAAAATAGCTGAGACATTGATATCATTTATTTTTCGTTTCTTTATAGAAGATATTTAAATCCGAAAAGCAGTTGATCATCAAGACGCTACTTTTCATATACGCGCACCGTTACAAACAATTTAAACCAAACTTTACGCATGAAAAAACTGAATTTACTAATTGGACTTTTAATCGGATTAACAATTTTATCTTGCTCTTCTGATGATAATGATTCAAACACAATTGAACCTACAATAATTGGAGAATGGATTTTAGTCAATCAAATTTACGATGGGCAAAATGAGAATCTCTCAGCTTGTGAATTACAAGAAAGTCTGACTTTCAATTCTAATGGAACTTTAATTTCTTATTATACTGATAATGATCCATGCGAATTTTTTACAGACAACCAACAGTACGAATTAAACGAAACTGAATTAACAATACTATTTGGTCAAAATTCTGATTTCAGATTTAATGTCTTGACTTTATCGGAAACAGAACTGAAAATAGAAAATTTTTACAGAAATGGAGAAACACTTGAGGAAAATAACAGAACCACTTACGAATATGAAAAAGCTGAATAAAACGACTAAGAATATGTTCTTATTCTTAATAGTAACAACGCTATTTTTAAATTTTGGTAATGCCCAAAAAATTGATTTGGGAGAATACGAAATGGAAATTATAGAAGCTTTCAATAGGAACTCAATTGGTGGTTCAGTATTTACAGGTGCAAAGAAAAAGTTAGTTGGAATAGAAGTTATGTTAATCCCAAAATCTAAGAAAAATAGTGGCGTTGATTTAGATGATATGGAATTGAAATCTGAAAATGATAATTACTATCTTATTTACAGAAGAGGAATGACCGTTCACTTAAGGAAAGGACAAGTAATACACCAACGTAGACCCAAAAAAGTAATGATTTTTGCGGAGGTTGATAAGAATTTAACAAATGCCACCTTTTATTATAAGGAAAAAGCAATCATAAGCATAGAAGTTGAAGAAGGAAATAAAATAGGAACATATAAGATTTTAGAATAAAAACTGTTTGTAACACCGTGTATAATTAATTGCTTTGGCAAGTGCTTCTTTGGAAAATTCCTTCGGAATTTTCTCTGGTCCGTAAAAGTTTGCTAAATTAGCTACCAAACCACGCAACTAATCATACACAAGACCGTTAGCAACAATACGTGCCGAGTGTTTTTTCGTTAGTATTTACAATTTGAAATGCTGTCCGAAATTTAGTTTTTCATCTATTAACTTTTAGCTCGAAAAACTTTTTCTTGGAGAACTAAACGCACAAAGGTCGTTGCGTTTTCTGCAAATATCTCGTGCTGTCCCGAAACAATTTTTCAGCGTATTTTTTTAAGTTGTTTAAGTATTCTATTTCGTTGGAAAATCCGCTTATTTCTGTTCCTGTATTCGGCATTTCTCAGAAAGTTAAGGCTTGCGTTCTGTATCGTTCTTTTCCAAAAAAAAGCGTCATTGCTGTGAGAAACTGCGCAATCAGATGCGTCGAAAGGCATCGCATTATTACAATGTACGCTGGAATTAAAGTGGACGTTATAAATAATCCAGCATTTTTGCGGTTGATTAGTTTCAGCATCTCAATGTTTGCGCTTGGAGAACAGACTAACTAAAAGCTTTCACTTTGGTCTGTACGCACTAAAGTAGCTAACAACGTGTATAATTAATTGCTTAGGCAAGTGCTTCTTTGGAAAATTCCTTCGGAATTTTCTCTGGTTCGTAAAAGTTTGTTAAATTAGCTACCTAACCACGCAACTAACCATACACAAACACGTTGTGCATAATTTAACTAAACCGCAAAATGCCATTTCCATTAGACGAAAAATATATACAAGAAACTGAATCGGAATTGAACGTAAAATTCCCATCTGAATTTAAAAACCGAATGATAATATCAAATGGCGGAGAATTATTGATTTCGGACGAGTTTGAATTTGAACTGTATCCATTTTTTGATAAGACTGACCGAAAAAGAATAAGTCGGACTTGTAACCACATCGGACTTGAAACTAAAAATGCTCGTGAATGGAATGGATTTCCTGACAATGGAATCGCGATTGGAGCGGACGGATTTGGAAATCAACTAATCTTGACTCACAACGGAAATGGGAATTTAACTGACGAACTTTTTTTCTGGAATCACGAAACAAGAGAGATGGAAAAAATAGCGGAATCGATTAATAAACTTTACGTTGAAAAAAGCACATTTTGGAATAAAATAAAGTCAAAATTTAATGGGTAAAAAACTAGGCACAACACCGTATATAAAAAATTGCTGGTGTTGTGCTAAAACAAAGGTCGTTGCACGTTTGCTACGTCTGATTTTCCTTCGGAAAATCCTCGCACGCAAACACGCAACTTTCCATATACAAACACGTTAGGCAACATTTGAGAAAAACACTATGACAGAATTTATAGCAATCATAATAATTATAATCGTCATTGCTTATTTCATTGGAAAAAGCAAAACGAAAAAGACTTCTAAAGTTCAAAGAAAAGTTGTTCCTCAAAAGCAGAATACAAAAGTAAACACGAATCGAATTGACATTATAGAGGAGAAAATTCTATACAAGAAAAAAGGAATAAAAACCTTTGAGATGAAAGGAATGTTTTATCAAAATTTAAACCCAAAAATTCATAGCGGAGATTTTATCGGAATTGGAAAATGTGAGGACAATTCACACGATATGTACGCAGTCGGAATTTATAACCAACAAAATGAATTACTTGGTTATACACCAAAAGGAAATAAAAGACTAAATAACTCGCTTACTGAATGGAACAACGGAAAGGTTCCTGTTTGGGGCAGACTTTCTCACGATGATTATGACGATAGATGGTATGGAACTGTATATATTCCAGTCGGACTCACTGCTGAACAAATAGAAAAAGTTGAGAAAATTTTGAGCCTAAAATCTGATAATCAAACACAAATCAAGAAAAAAGAAAAGTCAACCGAAAAATATTTTGAGATTTTAAACAGACATAGAGAAATAACAGAATTGTTGAACGATTTAAAAAATCCAGAGGAATTTTATTACTCTTTTCCTAAAAATCTTGTTCCTTCAATTTCAAGTCATTTAGAAAAAGAAAAGAACTGGGAGAAATTATTGGAATTGGAAAAACATCAGGATTTGATTTCTGAATTAAGTGATAAATTTAGGGAAACCACATTAAAACGAATTGAAAAAGCAAAGAAAAACGTTGCCTAACACCGTATATAATTTATTGCTAGTTCTAGCCTACTTACGAAAATCCTCGCGGATTTTCTATTCGGTTTTTATTTGCTAAATTACGTGCTAAACCACGCAACAAACCATATACAAACA
>NZ_JAYJLF010000041.1:0-3342 GCF_036903175.1 Winogradskyella sp. ECml5-4
TTCCACTTTTACCATTTGTCCGTTATATTCTTGATAAACATCTTTTTTTTCTGTTTTACAACTCAGGAATACTAATGTTACTAATATGTACGAAAGTTTCTTCATAATTAACTACAACGGTTTTGTGTATGATTTCGTTGCGTGGTTTAGGAACTAAAGTTAGCAAATAAATCACAGATAGAAAGTCCGCGAGGACTTTCGTAAGTAGGCTATAACTAGCAATGAATTATACACGGTGTTGTGGTGTCGTTTTTTATTCGGTTAATAATTGTGTTCAATTCGGTTTGCATAAAAATCATTAGTTTTTTTAAGCAAGTCAAAAACTCCGCTTTCTTTTAAATTCTCTACAACTTTGTCCATTGACTTAGCATAATCAGAAGTCAACTGAAAATCTTCGTCTTCGTGATAATGTTCATTATATTCCTCCATATCAAATCCTGAATTTTCGTCAAATTCCGTAAAACCTTGATATTCCCAATCTCCAGTATTTTCTTTTAAGTCCGCAATAAGTTCGTCAGTATCATATCCGCCAAATTTTTCTCTGTAATACTTTAACGTTTTTTGGAATTCTTCTTCCGAATTCAAGCATAAAAGGTTTGCATCAATTGAGAATCCGTAAAACGTTTCATTCGGATGTTCTTTAGCGAATTCAGATATTTTTTTAATCGCAAATTGAGTTAGTTTTTCCGTGTCAAATTTGCTTTTGGATTCACTCATTCTATTCGGTTTAGTTAGATTGAAATTTACCGTAAATAAGGTTATTAAAAGGATTATAAATTTATTCACAATGTTCGTCTTAAATGCACCACAACGTTTATGTATAAGATTAGTTGCGGTTTTGTGTGCGAGGATTTTCCGAAGGAAAATCAGACGTAACAAAAGTGCAACTACCTTTGTTTAAGCCTAAAATAGCAATTAATTTTATACTGTGTTGGGTACAGTTATTTTTATCGGTTTAATATTTTCATAAGGTTCTTTTTCGTTCGCAAATTGTAAATTGTCAAAAGCGATTGCAGATTTGCCTTTTTCTATTTCGGTATTAATTAAATTTTCCAAAAACTCAATTCCCATTGCATCTACTCCGTAATAATCCAAAAGAATAGAATCATTTTTATCAAAATGCGCTTTTATAATTAGAGCTTTTTTGTTTTTAAAACTTAAATATTCAAATTTCTCATTTAATGTAATTCCGATTTCTTCTGCTATTCTTTTTGCGGTCAGTTTGTCAATCCGCATTTTATTAATCAGATATTTATTTACAGTCAAAGGACTTAAAAATTCCGCAACAGTATTTTGTCGGTAGTTTTTTGCCCAAGGAAAATCAGTTTTTTGATTTTGGAACTTTTTTATTAACTCGATAGTCAAGTCAAAACCTAAAGGCAAGTTTTCAAGATTAAAATTCGGAATATAAATTCGGATTAGATTTCCGCTTTTTAATTCAAATTCAGGCACAGAAATTCCGTTTATCTCAAACTCTTTGTTATGGAAAATGCTGTTCGTCATAATTGTACCCAACGTGTTTGTGTATGGTTAGTTGCGTGGTTAAGCAACTAAGTTAGCAAACTAATCACAGATAGAAAATTCCAGCGGAATTTTCGTAAGTAAGCCTTTACTAGCAATAAATTATACACATTGTTAGCCACTGGTTTTTATATCAAATAGATTGCTAATTGGAATTGTCTTGGTATGTAAGCCAAAAATAATCAGTTCCAGAATCTTCAGAGAAATTATAATTCAAATTAATTGTCATATCATTTGGTACTACCCACTGTCTTGTTTCTGTTTCTGAAGGTCCAGGTTCTGGTATAAGTGTATAACTTCCATATCTTGAATTATAGAAATCAGTTAAAAATTCCAAGTTTTGCATATTTTCATTAATCAAAATGTAAGCGTAACTAAATACAGCTTCTTCATGGTCAAACGAATAATAAAATTTAATTTCTCTTGAAATCTCCCCTGGATAGTTTAATTCATAAACCAATTCTTCGTCATCACCACCAAAAGGGGTATTGTCTACAATAATATTGTGTTCCAAAGGCTCTCCGTGGATAGAAATATATTCGGTTGAATTTATTCCAAATTGAGGTATTGGTTCTATAAAATCAGTTAATAGTTCGCTAGAATCAACAGATGATTCATCATCAGATGAGCAACTAAAAATAAATAGTGTAAATACTAATAAAATTAAAATTCTTGTCATTTTCTTTAAAGGTTTATTTTTTTCAACTTGTGGCTAACGTTTATGTATATGGAAAGTTGCGGTTTTGTGTGCGAGGAATTTCCGAAGGAAATTCAGACGTAACAAAAGAGCAACGACCTTTAAGTTTAGCCTAAAACAGCAATTTTTTATATACTGTGTTAGCTACAGTTTTTATTCTTTTTTTTGTTTCGGCTTTATTAATTTCATAAGTTCTTTCTTTTCGTAAGGCATTCTCATAGTTCTTCTATTACTAATAAATCCGTAATCATTCCACATTAATTCAGCTCCATCTTCAATGTCTTCGTAAATCGGTAACAATTCTCCAATTCCGACAAAAATCGATTCCATTTCGAGTTTGTCAGAGTTAATGAATTTATAATTCTTTTCCTTTCCGAGTTTTACTGCTTTGTCAAATGCTTTTTCAGGCGAGTCAGCTTTAATTAAGTGATGATTTCCCCAAGTTGTTACTCTTCGTAAATCTTGTTTTTCATTTCGTTCAACAGGTTCGCATTTTTCAATAATCTCAACGATAAACCAATTTCCATTTTTGTTCGATATTTTCTCTTGGGATTTCATTTTTTAATTCAGTTGCTTTAGATTTAGAGAATCACATTTTTTAGAAATCCACTTTTCCCATTTGTCAATATCAGCTTGTCTAACTATCATTTTTCCGATTAGATTGCCTAGGTCTTTATTCATTATCCCTGAAATAGATTCCAATACTTCTATGTTACGTGTAATCTCAATTACTAATCTTTCTTGATTATCAGGTTTGATGTAATTCTTGAGATATGTCAGACTTTCTTTAAATTCTGGATAACATTCATCTTTCTGTTTACAAGACAAAATACTCAATATTATTAGTATGACGATTGTTTTTTTCAAATTGTAGCTAACGGTTTGTGTATGGTTAGTGGCGGATTTAGAAGCATTTAACTTTTGGTTTAACACTTGGTTTATTAAATGCTAAACTCTTGAAATCCAACACAAAACCGCCATTAACTATACACGTCTTAAGTTTGTAATTCATTAAATTTAAGGATAAATCAGAAAAGACAAAAGAGAGGAGTAAGGTTAATATACACGCAGAAGCTTTAGACTTCGTCAACATTGAAAATCCCCTCTCTTTTCTACACAGATTT
>NZ_JAYJLF010000042.1:0-3113 GCF_036903175.1 Winogradskyella sp. ECml5-4
CGCATATAAAAAATAGCTGAGACATTGATATCATTTATTTTTCGTTTCTTTATAGAAGATATTTAAATCCGAAAAGCAGTTGATCATCAAGACGCTACTTTTCATATACGCGCACCGTTGCCACACATTTGAGAAAAACCGAATTCCATAGAATGAACAGACTAATTTTAATAATATTTATTTCTATTCCATTTTGGAGTTTTGGACAAATTGAAAATAAATGGCAACCCGATAGTATATACAAAAACCGACAAGTAAAGAAAATATTTGTCTATTTGAATTCACCAAAAGACTTATCAGAAATTGTTGAATTTGACCGAACTGGAAAAAGAATACGCTCGACAAAATTTAGTGCGTCTTATAATCGTAAAACCCGAAAACACAAATCAACCGACAAAATAAATCATTATGAATACGACTCTCAAAATCGATTAATTAAAATAATAGACTCAATAGGGAAAGATTCAATAATATTTAAATATGGAATAAATAATAAACTAATTTCATCAAGAAAAAATTTGGGAAGTTTTGTCTATAAAACGAATTACTACTACGAACCATTTAAATCGACAACAACGCAGAAAAAGGATTCAATAGTAGTTTACGAAAAGACAAAAGAATATGAAAAGGACTTTTATGTTAGTAGATTTTTCGGTTATTATTTAGAGCCAAAACTAAAAAAAGTAAAAACGACAGAAAACGGAATAACAAATACTTTAGCATATTCTGACCAAACCGATTTACAAAGGTTTGAGGATAACAAAACAATCAATAACAGTTTTAACGAAAAAGGTCAACTTATAAAATCAGATATTAAGTCAATATTTATGAATGACCGAATTAATGAATATGAACTGAATTACAGATATTACGAAAACGGACTTTTAAAAAGCGTTCGTGGATATGTACCAAGATATTTCAAATATGAATTTTGGGAATAAAAAACGTGTGGCAACAACGTGTATAATTAATGGCTGGTTCTCGCCTACTTACGAAAATCCTCGCGGATTTTCTATTCGGTTTGTATTTGCTAAATTAGGTGCTTAAACACGCCACTAATCATACACAAAACCGTTAGCCACAAGCTGAACCAAGAACTAAATTTGTACCTTTGACCTCTGAAATAAAAAATATTCTTGAAAGTAGAACATAACATATCTCGATTAAAGCACTTACTGAAAATGTACAAGCTTTCAGTATCTGAATTTTTATCGAAAATCAGCGATGGATTAAAACGACCTATCTCTGAAAAAGATGTTTTTTCCGAAAGAATAGAAATTGGACATTTAAAAAGAATCGATAAACTTTTTGAAAAGGGAATTCATTATTATTTAGACCCAAAAGCACCTGAAAATTCAAAAGAAGCGAGTGTCTTTTTTAGAAAAGAAAATTTTGGAACTGACTTAAATTTCAGAGCTAAAAAAATAGTTAGCCAATTTGAGGAACTGAAAATATCTATTTCTGCTATTGCTAAATTAGCAGAATTAGACACAAAAAGAAAAATCCCAAAATTCAGCATAAAAGACAATCCGGAAAAAGTAGCTAACGAGTTTAGAAAAATTCTTTATCCAAGTTTCACATCTAAACGTAGAGATTTTCTTAAAGCACTAATTTCAAAGTTTGCAGAAAGTAACATTTTAGTTTTTGAGTTTGTAGAAACTCACAATAGAAAAGAGAAAGCGAATATTGATGGCTTTTTTCTTAAACCAAATGTTATTGTATTAAAAAGACATCAATCCTTTAGAAGAGAAATATTCACGTTAGCTCACGAACTAGGTCATTTTTTACTCAACAAAGAAGAAATTGAATTACTCGATTATAATGTAATTGCTGACAAACATTTATCATCTATTGAAAGATGGTGTAATGATTTTGCTTATTATTTTTTAGTCGGAGAATATGGAGAAATGCTTAAAAATATTGAACCAGCCAAAGCTTCAAATGATTACCATTTTGATTTAATAAAAACAGTTTCTGAAAACACTCATTTGAGTCAAATCGCCTTATTTACAAGGTTATTATTTAAAAATCAAATTAGTCAATCTAACTATAATAAAGTAAGGAATGACTTTGAAGAACAATTCAAAAAATTTCAAGAAGAAAAAGAAAGAGAAAAGGAATTACAAAAAGAAAAAGGTATTAAAATAAGAGGTTCAGTTGCACAACCAATTTCTTCGCCTTTATTTATATCAACAATTCAAACAGCATTTTACGAAGGAATTATAAACGAATACGACGTTTGTAAGAAACTGAATATAAAGCCTGAAAAATTAGATAAATTTATTCAATGATAGTAGTAATCGATACAAGTTCTTTGTTGTCCTTGGTTCGTTACTACTTACCATTTGACCAAAATAATAAGCTTTTTAATTTCATCAAGAAAGAAATACAAAATCACAACATAATAGTGATTGATGAAGTTTTAAACGAATGCAAAATGGTTTCTGGAAAATTGGTTGTGAAAAAATTGGATTTTTTGATTGACAAGGACTTTTTAAAAGCACATAAAATTCCAGTTAAAACGGAGAATTTAATTCCACCTTCACCTAAAAAATTCTACAATCTTGTTGATAATAATTTTATAACGTCTAATGCTAAAAAATTAAATAGTGCTCAATTTGAACAACGAAAAAAGGAATTTTTAGATTCAGCAGACGCAAGAATGATTATTTATTTGCTAACTCAAATCAGCAAAAATTCATTTGAAAAAATCATTCTTGTTACAGAAGAAACAGAAGGAAGTAATGACTTAAAGGCGTTCAAAAAATTACCAGCTATTAGTAAGATTTTAGACATTGAGGTAAAGACGTTACCTGAACTATTAGAATTATATACTGATATAAACTTCTCGTTTGAATAAGAAAAGCCAGTGGCTAACAACGTATATAATCCATTGCTAGTTCTAGCCTACTTACGAAAATCCTCGCGGATTTTCTATTCGATTTTTATTTGCTAAATTACGTGCTAAACCACGCAACGTATCATATACAAAACCGTTAGCAAACATTTGATGAACAACCTCAAAGCCATATACATATTATTAGTTTTTTGTCTATTTTCTTGCAAAAAGTCAACGGAATTAAAAACTGAAAAAGCAACTCTGAATAAAACGG
>NZ_JAYJLF010000043.1:0-2796 GCF_036903175.1 Winogradskyella sp. ECml5-4
TGGAGAACAGACTAACTAAAAGCTTTCACTTTGGTCTGTACGCACTAAAGTAGCTAACAACGTGTATAATTAATTGCTTTTTAAGTGCCTACTTGCGAAAATTCCTGCGGAATTTTCTCTGGTTCGTAAAAGTTTGCTAACTTAGTTGTTTAACCACGCAACTAACCATACACAAGACCGTTGTGCAACATTTAAAGAAACACCGATAATACATTTATGAACACCGTAAAAAAAGGAAATCAATTTGAGGAAAAGTCTCTTGAAATTATTGAAAACTTAAAAGAAAACGGATTATTTGGTGTTAAAGAATTCTTGAATATTATTCCAAAAGCTAAATGCTATTCTGAATTGCGTAAAGGAGAAATTGAATTTGATTTAGTCATTGAATTCAAGCCACCAAATGCAGACAGACCAATGATGACTTATTTCATTGAATGCAAAAATTATGGAAAGCGAGTACCTGTTGAGCAAGTTCAAAAATTTCATAGCGACATTACACAAGTTTCTGGAGTCAATGCAAAAGGAATTATAATTAGTAATGGACCATTCCAAAAATCAGCATATAACTTTGCTGAATCGACTGGAATGATGGTTATTGAAGGTGAATCCGTAGAGAATTTTAAAATTATTCATTACAAACGTTCATCTGAAAATGAATCAAGCATACCATTTATTAAAGAATTGATTAACCATAACTTATTAGATGATGGTTTAAGGTCAATGGAAAAACTTATTGACGGAGAATTACTAAATCTTCTAACTAAAGCGAACAGCAATATAACTTATGGAATTGACAGACTTTCAAGAGACGATATTGACGAAATATCAAAAGAAGAACTTGATAAAATAAACCAAGACTTACTAATTCAAGCTTACGGTTTAAGCGTTAAAGAATTGAGCGAGTTTATTGAAAATGAATACGGAATAGAAATACAGCATTTTGCACCTAAAGAAAATAAATATTTAGGGACGTGTGATATTGACAATAAAATAATCGGAATAAGTAAAAAAATCGTTGATACACCAAGAGAATTATTTGTTTTGGGTCACGAATTTGGACATTATATTTTGCACCAAAGATTAGCAATTAATCAAGAGTTAATGAATTCATTTTCGGATTCCAAATATGATTTTAGCATTGGAAAAAATCGACTTGAAAATCCAAGACATTGGGTTGAATGGCAAGCAAATTATTTTTCTGCATCGCTAATATTACCAAGAACATCAATTGTTGCGAAAACTTGGCAGTATTCAAACTCAAAAAGCAATTTAGTTTTTGATGATAATTACAGTAATCAGAAAAAATTCAGACGAATTATAGAGAGACTTGCCAATCATTTTAACGTTTCTAAAACAAGTGTCATTTATCGATTAAAAGAATTAAATATGATAACGGACAATACAAATATGAAAAGTATTGGCGAATTAATAAGTCAATGGAAATCGGAATACTTTGCATAAAAAACGTTGCACAACAATGTGTATAATTCATTGCTAGTTATAGCCTACTTACGAAAGTCCTCGCGGACTTTCTATCTGTGATTTATTTGCTAAATTTATCGCTTAAACACGCAACGAAATCATACACTAGACCGTTGCCAACAAGCTGACCAAAAACCTCTAAATTGAAAATTAAACAGAATTATTTAAAAGGAAAATCCGTTTTCATAGTTTCATTACTCGTAATCGGAATTACAATTCTGACTGTTTATCTAACTGGAATAAATTACAATCGGAGTTTGACTTCTAACCTGTATTTATCACTCGGAATTATAGCGACAGCATTATTTCTTTTTATGACTTATGTACTTTATAGCGGAATTGGACTAATTGACGATTTTCCAAAATTTCGGAATTTTAAAAGTGGAGATTTCATTGCAAATAGCGGAACTGGACCTACTATGGAATTACCATCAGTTGGAGATGGAATTGGCGGATTGATTTTATCAATTTTACTCTGGATTGGAATGTCAATATTGTTTGTGATTTTACTAATAGTTTTAGAAGCTGTTTTTTGGTTTTCGCTATTTATTATTTTAGCAATGTTATATTGGATTTTTTTCAGAGCATTAAAATTCGTTTTCAACAAATCAAAAGATACAAAAGGAGATATTGGAATTTCAGCAGTTTACTCGCTGACTTATACTCTACTCTATGTTGGTTGGATTTTCGGAATCGTTTATCTGACTGAAATAATGAAATAAAGCCAGTTGGCAACAACGTGTATAATTAATTGCTTTGGCAAGTACTTATTTGGAAAATTCCTTCGGAATTTTCTCGCGTTCGTTTTTGTTTACTAAATTAGTTGCTTAAACTCGCAACTAACCATACACAAGACCGTTGGCAATAATTATGAAGAAAACCCAAAGAACATTTTTGATTTTAGCAATTGTACTTCCTCTATTTGGTTTTTCTCAAAATGAATTCTTGGATTTTGTTGTTGACTATAAAAATGATACTATTTATGGAACTATAAGGAATGTCATTTCCAAAAGAAGTGTTCTCTACGAATTAAATTCAAACCCAAAAAAAGATAAAATTAAGTTTCGTAGTCATAAATTAAAAAAGTACAAAAAAATAAGATTTAACGATAAAATTTATACTTATGTTAAACCTTCAAATGAAGACGGAATTTACGCTGGAAAAACAACGAGGATTATCCCAAAAGATAGTATCGCTAAAAGATTAGGAGATTTTATAAACATCCAAAAAAGACAATCTGATTTTGTCATTACCAACTCAAATGATACTATTTACGGAAAAATCAAAGACCCATCTCTTGGAAAACTACACCTT
>NZ_JAYJLF010000044.1:0-2748 GCF_036903175.1 Winogradskyella sp. ECml5-4
CCGTATATAATTTATTGCTAGTTCTAGCCTACTTACGAAAATCCTCGCGGATTTTCTATTCGGTTTTTATTTGCTAAATTACGTGCTAAACCACGCAACAAACCATATACAAACACGTTGGGCGTAATGCAGGAAAAAACAAATGAGCTACACAATAGAAGAGTATAAAGTTGAAGACAAACTTGAAAAATTGAATCTATCATTACCTGATAAGATTTCTTTTTTTCCAGAGAATTTGTCGACTGCCGAAAAGAAAGCTGAATTCATTTTTACGGATAATATGATAGAATTGAATAAGCATTTTAAATTAAATGAATTGGAATTATCCGTTCTTGGAGGTGACACTGAACTATACAGAAGTAGAAAAAACGCAGATATTTATTTGCCTGCAATATTCTTTAGTTTGTCTACCATCACAGAAAATTCTGCTGTCGTGTCAGTTGCGTTGAATGTGTTATCAAATTACGTTTACGATGCTCTAAAAGGAACCGTTGGAAAAAAGAAAACACACGTGGAATTTCATATCGAAACGAAAGAAAAGGGTAAATTAAAAAAGATTAATTACAAAGGAGATGTCGAGGGTTTGAAAGGTTTAGAAAAGGTTATTAAGGCAATGAAATGATGGTCTTTATAGAAAATCCAAACTTATTAATTAAAGAATTTAATGAAGTTGCTTCAAGGGTTCAAAAAAAAGCGTTTATCACAATCGGAATTGAAATCCAAAAGGATGAAATAGACAATTTGATAAATTACAGACAAGAACTATCACAACTTAAAGAAGACTTTAAAAAACGAAAATTAGAAAACGAAGCTAATTTAGTTTACTGTATAGATAATTCTCTTTTAGCCTTGCAATACGAGCTACAGATGTTGGTAAACATTAAACAAGATAAAATGAGTGAAGCTTGGGGAAATCTTGTTAACGCTCAAGTTACTTACGGAACTGTAGTAAGAAATTATCCTTTTGAACTTGAATCTGAAACAGGGTATATAGAAAGATTAGCAAATTATGAAAAGCTTTTGTTCCCAAATCTCTTTTTTCAAAGTGCGGGAGGAATAATTAAAAAAAGTCATTGTTCAATTTGCAATGAAAAATATGGAAAGTGTAGTCATTTAAAAGGCAAGTTGTATAATGGAGAGATATGTTGCCGAGTAATAACTGAAATGGAATTAGAAGAAGTTTCGTTAGTTGACAATCCTGCTAACAAACACTGTCGAGTACTGACAATTGAAACTGACGGCAAGAAAATTGACATAATGACTTTAAGAGAAGTAGAATCCGAAAATGACAAAGAAAGCACTAACGCCCAACAATGTATAACCGCAATAGCTGGAATTAGTTCTAAACTTGAAGTTAACGAAGAAAACAATAATCAATCTAAATCTGAAAATTAATCTTTAAAAAACAGCTACTGCGGTTATACGAGACCGTTAGCCACAATTAAAAAATCACTCACCTGAAAATGGATAATTATATTGAAAAAAGTCTCGAAGAATTAATAAAAGCAGAAAATGATTTTGCTGATTCCATTAAAGAAAAAAAGCGTTCTTCTTCTCTATAGAAAATAACGAAATTTACAATCTTTCATTAAGTATCGTTGAAAAAATAATGTCAATACAAAAATTGATATTGAAAGAAAATTCGAGTTTAATTGAAAATTATTCTTCATTAAGATATGTTCTTGAAACTCTCATTCAAAGTGAACTTTTGGTTAATGAACCAGAATATACACATAAGTTGTTTTACTCAATCTATAACCATCAATTAGATAAAACGAACAAATTTATTGAGCGTATTAAAAAGGAAATTCTAATTATGAAAAAATATCAATTAGAAGACAGTAAAACTACGGACATTATTAAAAACGGTAGTGACAAAAGTGAAGATATCGAGATAACTAAAGCAAAGTATCAAAAAGCAATTAAAGACCTTGATGATAGAGCAGACTTAGAATATACAATGTTTTGTGGAAACTTCAAGTGGTTTGGCTATGGTTACACACAATCACATCTAGAAAATAAAGTATTACCAGAATATCAAGAACGACTTGAACTTTTTGAAAAAGCGAAAACTGAAATTGCAAAAAAACTTGTTAAAAAAGAAAATGTTTCTAAGCTATTTAATTTTAATAATCAATACTCAAAAGTATTTAAAGAATTAAAAGATATTAGAACTTGGAAAGAAAAAGCAAAATTAACAAACTTAGAAGATGAGTATAATCTCGTTTATGATTTATCAAGTGCTTTATTACATTCAACTTCATATAGTTTTAATACTAGCAATGACATTAAGGATTATGAAACAAATATGGTTAAAAATCTTTGCTTTAAATATTCTAAAAAAATTATGGTAAACATTAATACTTATGCGAATATGGAATTTTATGATAAGTTTTTAATGATAAATATTGAGGAAGAAAAATAACTGTGGCTAACACCGTATATAATTTATTGCTGGCTTCTCGCCTACTTACGAAAGTCCTCGCGGACTTTCTTGGCCGGTAATTATTTACTAAATTAGTTGCTTAAACCACGCAACAAATCATATACGAGACCGTTAGCAACAATACGTGCCGAGCGTTTTTTCGTTAGTATTTACAATTTGAAATGCTGTCCGAAATTTAGTTTTTATCTATTAACTTTTAGCTCGAAAAACTTTTTCTTGGAGAACTAAACGCACAAAGGTCGTTGCGTTTTCTGCAAATATCTCGTGCTGTCCCGAAACAATTTTTCAGCGTATTTTTTTAA
>NZ_JAYJLF010000045.1:0-2639 GCF_036903175.1 Winogradskyella sp. ECml5-4
AAACGCATTAAGATCGTTCTCTATTTGCAATTTTTATTGTTTTAACTAACCTTTTGAGTTTTTCAAACATTGTCTAAAAGTCATGCGTTAGCAAGTTTGCGCTGAAAAATAAAAAAAGGCGTCAGTGCTTTAGTCGAATAAGCAAACACATGCGTGAATTGGACACAGCTTATCTGCAATGGCTTCTTAAATAAAAAACCTATAATCGTGTTCAGCATTTCTGCTAACTCTAGGTTACGCATTTAAAGTGTTTGCTTTCGGCTGGAAAAATAACACCTCTGCTTTACCAAAGTCTATGCGCGCCTACTCATAGCTAACAATGTATATAATTCATAGCTGCTTCTCGCCTACTGTCGAAAAACCTCGCGGTTTTTCTATTTCCGTTATTATTTACTAACTTACTTGCTTAAATAACGCTACAAATCATATACGAGACCGTTAGGCAACATTTGAGAATAACATTAATCTAATGGAATTAAAACGAATATCTGGACAACAAAAAAGAACATTGCTTGAGTTTTATGAACCAAAGGAATGGCCTTCTCAATGGAAAAAGATGCCTGAAATGATGTGTGGATTAATTAAGGCATTGGAATCAATTGACCACGAACCTGTTTGGGTGTTTACATCGCACGCTGAACTATTATTCACGAACAAAGATGACTACCAAGATTGGCAGGTTTTAGTGAAAATAATTGAAATGGATACAAAGCAATATTATAAAATAACTGTTGCACAAGACAATCCGTGGCATCATTTGACTGGATTTGCGGATAATACCAAAGAAGCAGCGGAATTAGTAATATCTGGATTGTCAGTTGCTGTAGTTGGAAAAAATCGGAATATATTTTTGGACTCGAATTAATAAACGAGAAAGTTTCTCGATATTTAAAATATGAACTATTTGAATTCAATACTAAAGACATTTAAAGAGCACCAAATTTCTGAAGACTTGGAATTAAAAATATTGGAATTTAATAAATCTGAACGCTATCCAAGTAGTGAGGGAATTCAATTTGAATCAAACCATTTTGCAGGAGAAATATTTTATTACTCTGGAGATGAAATGAAATATTGTGAAATGGAATTTTTAATCTATTTGGGAGAGAATTACAAAACAAAAATAGTTGAGGAAATAGACCCAATAAAAATAGAAAAAAGGATAACTGAATTTTTAAACGAACGAATGAACGAATTAAAAAACGTTGCCTAACAATGGCTATAAGTAATTGCTTGTCCTCGCCTACTTCTGAAAATCCTCGCGGATTTTCAGTTTGGTGTGTACTTGCAAAGTTAAGTACTAACCCACGCAACTACTCATAGCCGAGACCGTTGCCAACAATTAAAACCTAAACTGCTGAAATAAATTAATGGAGAAAAGATATCAAGTATTTGTAAGTTCAACTTATGTCGACTTAATCGAGGAACGAAATGAAATTATGCAAGCACTTCTTGAATTGGAGTGTATGCCAGCAGGAATGGAATTGTTTCCAGCAGCTAACGACACTCAATGGGAATGGATTAAAAAAGTAATAGACGAATCTGACTATTATATTGTCGTTATTGGAGACAGGTATGGTTCGATATCTGAAAAAACAGGCTTAAGCTATACTGAAATGGAATATCGATATGCCTTAGAAACTAACAAGCCAATAATTGGGTTCGTACACCAAAATCCAGGAAAATTAAGTGCTGACCGAATTGAAAAAAGTGAAGAGAATAGAAAAAAACTGAAAGAGTTTAAAAATTTAGTACAAAGTAAACTTTGTAAATTCTATAACAGTCCAGAAGATTTAGGCTCAAAAGTTAGTAGAAGCATAATTCAATTAAGGAAACAATACCCAGCAGTTGGTTGGGTACGAGCAAATACACTTGAAAACTACACTTCAACAGTAGAGTATATTCAGTTACTTAAAGAAAACGAAGAACTGAAAAATCAAATTATAAAGTTTGAGAATGAAAAACCAATGATGTCAGGCAGACTATCAAGTGGAAAAGATGAATTTGAAATTCATTATTCATACTCAATAAGAGAACAACAGAAAGACAATCCAATGTCGTGGAAAAAAGTCGGAAATGGAAAAGATTCGATTACATTAAGTTGGGATGAGATTTTTACATATGTTGCTCTTGACATAATTAATAACTCTTCAAGAAACTCTTTTAGAGTAAATGACCCATTTCCAACTATAATAAAAGAAAAAGAAAGAGAAAAGTTGGAAATTAAACACCAAAATAAAAGGGTGCAAGATTTTAAAACAGACATTGATGATTTCAATAAAATATTACTTCAATTGAGAGCTTTAAAGTTCATAAAAAAAGGAAATTATGACTCTTGGCAATTGACGGACAATGGGGAATATTATTTAGCGGAATTGAAATGTGAAAAAAAATAACTGTTGGCAACAACGTGTATAATTAATGGCTAGTACTTGCCTACTTACGAAAATCCTCGCGGATTTTCTATTCGGTTTTTATTTGCTAAATTATGTGCTTAAACACGCCACTAATCATACACAAGACCGTTAGCAATAATAGTCGCAAACAAACTTCCGTTCCTCTTTAGAAGATTAAAGCCTCTCGTTTTGCCGTTTCCTTTTCTGTGAACTTCGTGCTATTATTCCTTTTTTTAAAATAAA
>NZ_JAYJLF010000046.1:0-2539 GCF_036903175.1 Winogradskyella sp. ECml5-4
GTATATAATTTATAGCTGCTTCTTACCTACTGTCGAAAAACCTCTCGGTTTTTCTATTTTGGTTTTTATTTGCTAACTTACTCGCTTATAACACGCAACAAATCATATACGAGACCGTTGTGCGCAAGCTGAAAAAACCATCGTAATCGAATGATATTTAAAGGAATTAACAACCAATCTGTTGAATTTAAGATAACGAATTATCAGTTTCCTGAAATAACAAATTGTGAATATGATTCTAATTGGTTGTTGGTTTATTTAAAAGTAAAAAGTGATTGTGGAAATTGGCAAACTGTTGCCCCATCACTTTTAGTTGGAGATTTAAATGACATTAAAGATTGGTTTGAAAAACTCTCGAATAATATTGAAACTGATTCTGATTCACTTGTTTTTATGGAACCAAACTTGGAATTTGAACTGACCAAAAAGAATTTAGAAGAAAAGCATATCAGAATAATATTTGACTTGGAATCTCGACCACAAAGTGCAGATGATGATAAAGATTATTTTGTAGATTGCGTTTTTAACAACAGCGAATTAAAACTAATTGTAAAGGAATTAGAAAAACAAGTTGAACAATATCCGAGAAGAGCAATCTAATGGAAAAAAGACAGTCAGAAATAATAAAGGAAATAGCACAAGAATTGGATTGCGGGTTTGACTGTTATTACAATTCTAAAACTGACGAAATTGTTGCAATCCCGAATTTTTCACAATTTTCGGACGAGGATGAATTTAAAGAGGCTTTTAGTGACAGTTTAGAAAAAGTGGAAAAGTATAAAGCGGATTTTATAAAATTTGAGACATTAGAAAGCTTTGAGTCTTTTAAAATTATGGAGCTTTTTGTTGAGCAGTTATCTGACCAAAATTTAAAGTCGGAATTGGAAAATACTTTAGCAAATAAAAAGCCATTTCAGAATTTTAAGCATAAAATCGACCATTCTGAATTTAGACAAAGTTGGTTTGAATTTAAGAAAAGTGAGTTGGAAAAAATAGTAGAAAATCAATTAGACAGCGGAAAAGCCAGCGCACAACACCGTATATAATTTATTGCTAGTTCTAGCCTACTTACGAAAATCCTCGCGGATTTTCTATTTGGTTTTTATTTGCTAAATTACGTGCTAAACCACGCAACAAACCATATACAAACACGTTGTGCATAATATTGACAAACAAAACGCTGAATGGAAAAAACTATAATCCTAATTGCAATATTTCTGCTAATCGGACTTAAAATCAATGCGCAGGAATTGACTTGTGAGGATTTTAAAATTGGACAATTTTATATTCCAACCGATGATGAAATGAAAAAATATACTGTAATATCAAATGACAGTATTAAAGAAATGACAGCCGAAAGAGACATAAATGTGAATCGTTATGTTGTCATCCGAGAAAAAAACTCTCAAACTGAATGGAAAAACGGAATCGGGAACGGAAAACCAACTTATGAAATTCTTGAATGGATTGATGACTGTACTTATCGACTAACCTACGATTCTTCAAAAGGTGAAATGGACGAAATGACTAAATGGGTAAATGAAAATAATGGAATTGTAGTCTCGAAGAAAAAAATTGAAAATAAATGCCTGTATTATACAGCAACTATGACAACTAACGACGGACAAAAAATTTCGCAAGACGGAATAATATGCAAGGAATAAAAATACTATGCACAACAATGTATAACCGCAATTACGGCGGATTCGACTACGTCCGAATCCACTCGGTATTGCTAACGTCAGTTCTTAACCGAAAACTAACGCATATTAACCCGTAACTGACGGTTATACGAGACCGTTAGCGGCAAGCAGTCACGTTTTGCTAACGTCGTTCTTATTCCAAGAGTTTTTAAATTCAACCTAGGTATATCTTGCTCACTATTAAATTCTCATCTGGATAATCTAACGTGATAAGCAATACGGAATATTAACGCAGGATTAACTACTGAGATGGATAATTTAAATTGACAAATAAGACGGAGCAACAACGTTGGATTAATTACTCAAATGAATAAGTAGAACTGATTAATAACACGGATCAACAACGCTGGATGCTAGAAACCATTAAAATTTAGATTTTAAGACATCAAAATAGTAAACAATCTACTCTACTCTATTTAAATTTAAAAGACTTTACGGCCGATCTGAACGCGAAAAAACCAATCTGAACGTAATTGGATATTAAAAATGAAATTATACGTTAAAATCAATGTTAGCCTTGATTAATGAAACAGCGTAAAATTAAAAGCCGGCCGCTAACACCGTGTATAATTAATTGCTTAGGCAAGTGCTTCTTTGGAAAATTCCTTCGGAATTTTCTCTGGTTCGTGAAAGTTTGCTAACTTAGCTACTAAACCACGCAACTAACCATACACAAACACGTTGGCAAACATTTTGCGCGTGCCAACAATTTCAAGACTTTTACGAAATTCTGTGCTTACTTGCTTCAGAAAAATACGTTGGAATTTAAAGCTGAACGTTAAAAAATATTACACTGGAATTTCTTACTATTGCGGAACTTTACGCACGAATTTCGA
>NZ_JAYJLF010000047.1:0-2507 GCF_036903175.1 Winogradskyella sp. ECml5-4
TTTTTTTCATTCAGTTTAGATTATTTTCAAATCTATTCTTTGTTTAGTAATTCCGAAACTCTAAATGAGTGAGCGATGATTTTCAATTAGTTAACGATTCTCTTAAATGTTTGCCAACGGTTTTGTATAAGATTAGTTGCGTTGTTTAAGCAATTAATTTAGCAAATACAAACCGAATAGAAAATCCGCGAGGATTTTCGTAAGTAGGCTAGAACCAAGCAATTAATTTTATACGTTGTTGGCAACTGGCTTTTCTTTCCGATTTCTATTTGTCAATCGAAACTAAAACTTTTTCAATTCCGAGTTTTTGCCATTTTCCATTTCTGAATTCTGGTCTTGACCTTAAATTTCCTAAAACTCCCGAAGTTTCTTTAAATCTGTTAGCATTCCAAACTTTTTGTTTAGAAGTTCCATTTTTATAAAAAGTCGTTATATAAGCTGTTTTTGTCAATAAAAGTCTGCGTTTAAAGTCCGATTCTAGTGACGGTTTCAATTCGATTGGTAAAATACCATTTGAATAATCAACTATTCTTTGTTCTGTGAACTGACTTTTTGGAAACTCCGTTTGAGTAATTTCAGCGTTTTTATTTTTTATCTCAATTTTCAGTTCTTTCAGTACTGATTCAATTAGTTCTCCATCATATTCACTTAAAAAGTCTTGCTTAATTAATTCCGAAATTTTTTCTTGGTAATTTTCAGATAGTATTTTTTCTGTCAGTTTTTTGTGGTCTTCTTTTCGGTTTATTTTTTTTAGAGAGTTAAGCGTGAACGATTTTAATAATTCTGTACTGTAACTTTCTTTACTGAATAGCTCAACAAATTTTTCTCCTTTTTCATTATCTGCTTTAAATTGGATGGTTTCGAGTAAAATTGGGTCATCTTGATTTATTAGATTTCCATCATAAAAGATTTGAATTCCTTGTCCAATTAAAATTCCGTATTCGAGTTTTAATTGTCGCATATAGGAAAACAACTGACGCTGAAAATTTGAATTTATTGGAATGCTCGGAAGTTTAATTTCAATCACGAATAATCTCTTATCTTCGGATTTAATAATAAAGTCAGGTCTTAATTTATTTACAGAACCAAATTGAAGTGAATGTTCTTTTTCGATTTCGCCTTTATATTCTTTCCAGTCTAAAATTCTCAAAGCTTGGATAACTTTTTGTCCAAAATCGGTTTCGCTTAAATCTGTCGGTAGGTTTTCAGACAGTAAATACGCTATTTCATTCCATTTCTCTTTGTTCATTCTCGGTTTTTTTAGCTTGTTGCCAACGGTTTTGTGTATGATTTCGTTGCGTGTTTCAGCACTAAAGTTAGCAAATAAATCACAGATAGAAAGTCCGCGAGGACTTTCGTAAGTAGGCTATAACTAGCAATGAATTATACACGGTGTTAGCACCAGTTTTTTAATCATTTATATAATCTGTTGTTCATTTAATGAAAAGTGTAGTCTTTAGTATTTTCAACGCCAAATACCTTCAGGAATTGGTTTTTCCTCTACTATTTCTACTAACAGACTGTCAGGACCTCTAACAAAAAAACTTTTCATTCCGTGAATAGAGTCAATTTTTATATTATGAACAATATCTAGTCCATCAGATTTCATTTTATTCATTAGAAACTCAATATTTTCAGTTGAAAAACCAATATGATCGATTGAGCTACCATCTGTTGGTTTAATTTCTTCATTAGTCCGCCACGATTCTTCCTCAACTGGTTTGCCAAACACAATTATATTAATATTATTGACGGTCAATAAATTCCATTTCCATCGAAGCTCGTTATTCTGCCATTGCTTCGCTTCTTTATATACTGGAAGGAATCCTAGATTGGATTCAAACCAGTTCATAGTTTTATCAACATCAGATGATAGTAAGTGGATATGTTCAAACCTATGATTTTTGTTTCCAGTATAAACTTCTATGACTTCTTTTTCTGGGCCAAGAAAGTACATCCAAAAATTATCACCAAGAGGTGTAATGTTGGTATGAACCGCTATTCCCTCATTGACTCTCCAGTCAAATTCAGATTGACCATCCACACCTGACCAACCAATATGCCATAAACTTGAACCTAAATGTGTTGATGGTGCAGTATCGACAAGGTTCATTAATAAAAACGATTTTTCCGTAAAAAGAGCATCCACTCGCTCTCGATATTTTATTTGAGTCGCACCAAAGTATTTTTGATAATACGCAATAGTTGAATCTCTGTCTGTAACATTTAGATGGATATGATGAAAATTTACTTTACTTAATTTTTCAGTCTCTTCGGATTTTTCAGGTAGCTGTTTACATCCAACAAATTGAAATATTAGAGTAGCGAAGACAATTAAGGTAGTTCTATATTTTATGTCATTCAAATTATTCATTTTTTCAAATTGGTGCTAACGGTGCGCGTATATGAAAAGTAGCGTCTTGATGATCAACTGCTTTTCGGATTTAAATATCTTCTATAAAGAAACGAAAAATAAATGATATCAATGTCTCAGCTATTTTTTATAT
>NZ_JAYJLF010000048.1:0-2385 GCF_036903175.1 Winogradskyella sp. ECml5-4
AGTATATAATCCATTGCTAGTTCTAGCCTACTTACGAATATTCCTGCGGAATATTCTATTCGGTTTTTATTTGCTAAATTAGTTGCTTACACACGCAACGTATCATATACAAAACCGTTGTAGGTAATATGGAATAACCTTATGGAATTTGAACCTGAATATTTTAGTGGAATTTTAAAAGTCTTGATTTTGACTTTACTAATTTCTCTAGTCCCTATTTATTTAACTGAAAATTGGACTTTGATTTGGGGAATATCAATAATTGGATTTTTCATAATTATTTTCTTGAATAACAAAAAGTGGATAAAAAAAGTGAAACTTGATTTTGAGAATAAAGTAATAAACATAAAATATCCTCTGAATTTGATTGGAGCGAATAAAACTCAAATTGACTTTAAGGAAATTGAAAAAGTAACTTATTATGAATATATGAGTCGGACACCAGCACATTATAAAATTGAATATAATGGAAAAAAACTGAGATTTAATTGTGGTGGAAATGAATCTGAAAAAATAAGTTCTATTCTTAAAATTAATGGAATTGAAACTAATTTTTATCATAAGAAAAAAGATGTTGGATATAGATAAAATACTACCTACAACAATGTATAACCGCAATTACGGCGGATTCGACTACGTCCGAATCCACTCGGAATTGCTAACGTCTGTGCTAAACCGAAAATAAACGCATATTAACCCGTAACTGACGGTTATACGAGACCGTTAGCAAAGATTTTGGTGCTAACTTGCAATTTCAAGGCAATCACTAAATTCTGTACTTATTTTCATACCAAAACTACGCTGGAATTTAAAGCGGAATCTCAAAAAGTATTGCGCTGAATTTTTTTCACTCATTCGGATTGTTACGCGCGAATTTCGGCTTGCCCAACTTCTGTTCTTAAATTCAAAATAATAGCAATCCTCAACTTTTGGCTGATAAGCGGAATGGCAAAACGTACGGCTGAACTATTCGCAGTTGAAAAAATTTAAAATTAGTTGTTTAAATCAACCGATTCTAACATCACGAAAATTAGGATCTAAAACAAAACTGATGCTCTTTGCGGAAAAGAACGGAATAGTAATTCGGAGTTTTTTGACATTTAAGGAAAAAAATAAAATAGCGCAGGAAAAACAAATAGTTCGGAAATACGCAAAGGCGTAGTTCGCAAAAAAGAAAAAACCTTAGCTAACAATGCATATAATTTATAGCTGCTACTCGCCTACTGTCGAAAAACCTCGCGGTTTTTCTATTTTCGTTATTATTTACTAACTTACTCGCTTATAACACGCAACAAATCATATACGAGACCGTTACCAGCAATTTACCTACTCAGATGAACAGAATTGAAAAAGATAGATATATCACTTATATCGGACAGACATATAACAATGTTCAAGTTTGGGGACAATATGAGAGAATGGTCGACTTCTTATTTGAAGAATATTCAAAAACAAAAAGACGTTTCGATGAAATTGCTCAACCTTTATTATTTACAATTTCACACGCTATTGAATTAGCTTTAAAAGAAAATATTAAGTTTTTTGAACAGTATGTAAACTCTAAACAATTGACCAAATTTGAAAATTGGACTCACCTATTGAAAAGTCACGATTTGGAAGCTTTATCGGCTGAATACAAAATATTTTTTCATCGATTTCACAAACAAGTTAAAGCTAATAAAGAAACTAAAAGTGTCTTTAATGAATATCATAAAAATTTGCAGAAACTTAATAAAATTTTAGAAAGAAATGCAGAAACATACAGATATTCAGAAAAACTAGACAATACTGGAAAAACTATTAAATCAAGTATAAAACCGAATAAAAAAATAGATTTACTCGAAGTTAAATCAATATTTAACGATTTAAAAAACCTATTTATTGGAGCACCAAATGAAATGGGAATTTACACAGACTATATAGATTTTAAAAAAAATAATCCTGAATATAAAAAAGGAAAAGGGAAATTATATTGCCAACGATTGCATTATACAGAACATTTTCTTGAGAATGTGAAAGAAACCCTAACTAAAGATTTAAAGAAAGTGAATGAAAATTTATGGATAGACCAAAAGAATTTCAATAGTTATGAAACTCAAGTTTGGAAAAATGATATTTATATAATTGAAATATAAAAAAAAGCTGGTAACACCGTATATAATTTATTGCTAGTTCTAGCCTACTTACGAAAATCCTCGCGGATTTTCTATTCGGTTTTTATTTGCTAAATTAGTTGCTTAACCACGCAACAAACCATATACAAACACGTTAGCAATAATAGTCGCAAACAAACTTCCGTTCCTCTTTAGAAGATTAAAGCCTCTCGTTTTGCCGTTTCCTTTTCTGTGAACTTCGTGCTATTATTCCTTTTTTTAAAATAAAACG
>NZ_JAYJLF010000049.1:0-2027 GCF_036903175.1 Winogradskyella sp. ECml5-4
GTATATAATTTATAGCTGCTTCTTGCCTACTGTCGAAAAACCTCACGGTTTTTCTATTTCGGTTTTTATTTGTTAACTTACTCGCTTATAACACGCAACAAATCATATACGAGACCGTTACCACAAATATTGAAGAACAGTAATAAAATAATAAAGTTTAGTCCTAATTCGAAATTCGAAGACTCAAATGTTTATCGATTATCGGAATTAAAACCAGCTGGAACCAAATTAATTTTGGAACCAAATACGGAATTAATTGAACTCATAAAACTGACTTTATTTGACTTGACATTAAAACAAGTTCTTATAATAAAAAAAGCTTTAAAAAAATCTCATCCGAGAGATCCACATTTAAGAGAATATGTAATAGTCGAAACTGGTAAGAATTTCGCAAAGTATAAACCAAATAAATTTGAGGAATATTTTACAGAGAGAATTGATGAAGACAGTTATTTTCAACTTAAAGCATACTTAAGAGCAATATTTAAAGAAATACCATCTGAATACAAGCATAAAAAAGAAATTATTCGTGATTTAAAAATCAAAGACCTTTTTAAAAGTGATTTATTTTCAAGTATTTTCTCTTGGCTTAAGGCAAATCCTAAAGGGAATAAACTGAAAAAGGATATAACAGAATACCTAAATGAAGTTGATGAAAATATTGGAAATTTAATCGAAAACGAGCCTGATAAGGCATTAGAATTAATACTATTTCTTCAAGGAAACATTTTTCTGCTAAAAAATTTAAAATTTGAACTTTTAGAAAAACTAAAGTTAATTTCTACTGTGCGTTCGAATAATGAAGATGAATATTATGACGATTATTTTTGGATTGATTTTATGTATGATTCTGATTTATCAATTTCTGACTTAATTTCTGATATATCTGAAATGTTCGATTCTATTGATGATTATTTTGACTTTGATAGCGGAGGAGATTGGGATGGAGATTATGATTTTGATTTCGACTAAACATACTTGTGGTAACACCGTATAAAATTAATTGCTAGTTCTAGTCTACTTACGAAAGTCCTCGCGGACTTTCTATCTGTGATTTATTTGCTAACTTTAGTGCTTAAACCACGCAACTAATCTTATACAAACACGTTACCACACATTTGAGAAAATCGATATACATATTAATTCTGACTTTGATTTTTACTTCTTGCCAAAGTGAAAAGAAACTGAATGGAACTTGGATTTCAGCATATCAATATGATGAAAATGACAGTCTAATGAAATCAACAACCGGAATTCCTTTCAATGAAATTTTTACTTTTAACAATGGTACTTTTAACTTAAAGCAATTTAAGTATCAAATGTTTAATGATGAGATAACTGACATTTTCAAACTGAAAGGAAATAAGTTTGTTATAGCTGACAATGAATCTTATTTTTCAGATGTTATTGAACCTTTAACAAATGATAGTATTGTAATTAATGGATTGAATAGTGTCTTAAACGGAGTTTACAAACGACTAGCCGATTCACTTAAAAACAAAACGCCTGAATTTAAATTGACTGGAAAAAAGTTCGTGCGGAATTATAGAAAATGGACTGATACGATTCGTTTTGTAAATGACTCTGTTTATACAAGCAATAGTTGGACAATGGGAAATTCAGATTTAATGTGGGAAAGAATAAACAAAAACGGGTTTGATATTCTTTTTACGAATATTTATCCACCATTTGTGATTAAAAATAAAGTTGGGAAAAATATTTTAATTTCAACATTCGAATATGAAAAAGAAGATTATATTTTGACCGAAATTGAATAAAAACGTGTGGCAACAATGTATATAATTTATAGCTGCTTGTAGCCTACTGTCGAAAAACCTCACGGTTTTTCTATTTCGGTTTTTATTTGCTAACTTACTCGCTTATAACACGCAACAAATCATATACGAGACCGTTGTGTGCAATTTGAGAAAAACGCAGAATAATGATTGAATTTAATGGATGGGCTATAATTCGAGAGTCTTATAAAGATGATAATGATAATGACGAACATTTGAATTCCATTATTA
>NZ_JAYJLF010000050.1:0-1921 GCF_036903175.1 Winogradskyella sp. ECml5-4
AATTGCTTTTTTCTGCTTACTTGCGAAAATTCCTGCGGAATTTTCACGGGTTCGTAAAAGTTTGCTAAATTAGGTGCTTAAACACGCAACTAATCATACACAAAACCGTTGCCCACAATTTGAAAAAACTGCTAACTATAACATTTTTAAACCTGATTTTAATTTCTTGCGGGAATTTAGAAGAAGATAAACTGATTGCAGAATTTAAAGCTAAAGAAAGCTACCGAATTTGGACAACCGAAAAAAGAATCAATAAATCCGATTCAATATACTTCAACAGAAAATCGTTTAAGGCTTACGATTCTAAAAACCGTCTAATAAATAGTAATAATTGGGAATTCTATTATTACAATGAGAATGGAATTGAAAAAATAAAGTCAATCTATAAAAGAGAGGGAAAAGGAACAGCTAAAATTGACACGCAAAATTACCTTTATAACAAAAATGGGCTATTATCTTACATAACAGAAAATCGCGAGAAAATTGACACAATTAAATCATTCAAATACGATTCCGATGACAATCTAATCGAGACTAAAACTAACTACAGAAAAATAACGCAGGAATTTAAAAATGGAGTCTTAAAAAAAAGAACCAAAATTGAGGGAAATGAGAAATCAAGAGTTTCTGAATTTGAATACGATTCATTAAATCGACTAATAATTGAGAATTGGATTTTTAGTGGTAATCATAGAATGAAAACAAAATTTGAGTATAACGAAAAAGGTAAACTCTTAAGAGAAATAGATAGTTCTTTTAATCAAGGAACAAATCCTAACGAGTTTGTTGAGTTTATAGACGAATACAAGTACGATAAAAACGATTCGATTATCGAGATAATAAGATTGGGAAGAGTATTAAGTGAATCTGATTTTAAAGTACGTGGAAGGAAAATATTTGAATGGAAAAAAGAATAAAAACTGTGGGCAACAACGTGTATATTCAATTGCTAGCTTCTAGACTACTTTGGAAAATCCTCGCGGATTTTCCATTTAGTGATTATTTGCTAAGTTAGTGCTTAAACCACGCAACTGAAACATACACAAAACCGTTGTAAAACATTTAAAAAAACCATATGAATAGAATTAAACCCTTTCTGATTTTACTTTTTCTTACGAGTTTGACTTATAGTCAGGATGTAAAAATGTCAACAGAATATTCGTCTGAAAATCAAGATACGTCTGATTTACTTCAATTTGAGAATATTGATTTTTATAAAGTAAAGTTTATTGGAAAAGACATCTCTGAAAAAAATTATGTACTGATAGCTAAAGAAATATGGGATGGTAAATTAAAAAGTACCGACACTATAATTGACACTTCAAAATATCCGAAAACATCTGAATCTAAATCAGATACTCTAAAATTAAAAGTTATTGCTAAACGAACATTTGAACCGAAATTGAAATTGTGGTTCCGATTCCCAAAATTCGGAATTAACAAAAAATATGACGCAATAATGTCGGACGACTATAGTTTGAGAGATACTGGAATTAGCGAAAGTATTGAATATGGTAAAAACTTTTACGCCTTTACCTATATGCTACCTTATGAAAAAGGAGATTATAAATATTGGTGCGCAGTCGAAGATAGTGGAAAGGATATAGAAAATTGGGGAAAAGAATTTGGAATAAAACACTATGTTATATTTGAAATGAAATTTGATTAAAAAACGTTTTACAACACCGTGTATAATTAATTGCTAGATTCTAGCCTACTTACGAAAATCCTCGC
This sequence comes from Winogradskyella sp. ECml5-4, assembly GCF_036903175.1. Taxonomy (NCBI): domain Bacteria; kingdom Pseudomonadati; phylum Bacteroidota; class Flavobacteriia; order Flavobacteriales; family Flavobacteriaceae; genus Winogradskyella; species Winogradskyella sp. ECml5-4. The sequence continues at coordinate 1,735 of NZ_JAYJLF010000050.1, forward strand.
GGATTTTCTATTCGGTTTTTATTTGCTAACTTTAGTGCTTAAACCACGCAACTAACCATACACAAACACGTTGGCAATAATTATGAAGAAAACCCAAAGAACATTTTTGATTTTAGCAATTGTACTTCCTCTATTTGGTTTTTCTCAAAATGAATTCTTGGATTTTGTTGTTGACTATAAAAATGAT
>NZ_JAYJLF010000051.1:0-1883 GCF_036903175.1 Winogradskyella sp. ECml5-4
ATAATTTATAGCTGCTTCTTACCTACTGTCGAAAAACCTCTCGGTTTTTCTATTTTGGTTTTTATTTGCTAACTTACTCGCTTATAACACGCAACAAATCATATACGAGACCGTTGTGCACAACCTATGAAACAGTGTCATTTAATAACATCAACTACTTTTTCTTCTCAAGAGATGTTTGAAAAAATCCTTGTGGAATCATTTGATTTGACAAAAGTTTCAGTGCGAGATTTGTTTTTAGATAAATTACGAAATCAATCGGAATCTGAATTAGCAAAAAATATCAATAAGTATTTACACTCTGGAGAATTAGTTCCTGCTGAATTAATTTCAGAGTTAATAAAAGAAAAACTAATCGGAATTGAAAACGGTCTTTTAATTACAGGATATCCAAGAACAAAAGAGCAATTTGAATCTCTAACTGAATTATTAACTGAATCTGGATTTAAAATAAGCCGATTATGGATTTTGGAATTACAAAATATTTATAAACTGATTTCGGAACGTGGAAATGAAAGTACACGTGAGCAAATAATGGAAAAATTCAATTCGACAATAAGACAGAATGAACAGATTGCGAAATTAATTAATAATCCTAAAATCACTTCTAAAGTTGACTTTGAATATGCAATGGATTGGACAACTGAAAAAATAAAAATGGAAATAAAGGCAATGCACAACACCGTGTATAATTAATTGCTTTGGCAAGTGCTTATCTGGAAAATTCCTTCGAAATTTTCTCGCGTTCGTTTTTGTTTACTAAATTAGTTGCTTAAACACGCAACTAATCATACACATAAACGTTGCCCACAATTTGAAAAAACATCATCGAAACATATTAACCTTTATTTTATTTATGGGATTTTTAAGTAAAATCTTCGGACAATCTGAACCGAAAAATGAATATCAACCTGATTGGACATTTTACTTTTCGAATGTAAATGACAAATTAAGTTCCATCGCAACCGATTTGAATTTAATGAACGTTGCGCCAATAAAAGGACAAGTAAATGTAGTTTATGTTTCAATCAAAATGCCTAATCCGAAAGACAACGGCTTGTCGAGCAACGAAGATGCGGATGAATTATGGAAAATTGAAGACGTAATAATAAGCGGATTTGAAAAAAACAATCTGAATTACACTTTTGCTGGTCGGCTGACATCTAATGGATTTCGAGATTTGTACTTTTTTGGTGAAAACACGATTTTAATGGAAAAAGAAGTGTCGTCAGCAATGACCCAATTTCCGAATCACAAATTTGACTTTGGACATAACGAAGATAAAGAATGGAGCGGTTATTTTGACTTTCTATATCCTTTGCCAAGACAAATGCAAATAATCCAAAACAGAAGAGTTCTCGAACAATTAGAAAACGGTGGAGACAAACTAATAAAAGAAAGAGAAGTTTTTCATTGGATATATTTTAAAACTCAAAATGAAATTGACCAATTTGAGAAATTTACAAGCGATTTAGGTTTTAAGACAAAAAACAAAGCAAAAACAGAACAACCGAACAAATATAAATTTGTTATTCAAATATCACGAATTGACAAAGTTGGTTATAACGACATAGATGAATATACATTGGAATTATGGCAAAAAGCATCTGAATTAAATGGAGATTATGATGGTTGGGAAACATCAATTGAGGAATAAAAACTGTGGGCAACACCGTATATAATTTATTGCTAGTTCTAGCCTACTTACGAAAATCCTCGCGGATTTTCTATTCGGTTTTTATTTGCTAAATTAGGTGTTTAACCACGCAACAAACCATATACAAACACGTTAGCAAACATTTGATGAACAACCTCAAAGCCATATACATATTATTAGTTTTTTGTCTATTTTCTTGCAAAAAGTCAACGGAATTAAAAACTGA
>NZ_JAYJLF010000052.1:0-1773 GCF_036903175.1 Winogradskyella sp. ECml5-4
TAATTTATACAACGAAATAAGATTACATTTATCTTTAGACTATAAAACACCTAATATGGTATATAAATTATCAGCGTAAAATCAATTTTAACCTGTAGCCATATTTCAGGACTAGACATACCGAGAAACTAAATGAGTACAGAAAAAATAGCGTTAATACTGGATAAAATTGACAGAGGAACTATTACTACTACTCTTCAAACAAATGGATATTATAGAAAGTTAAAAATTTTGAGCTCAAGCGTAAAAAATTGGGAAAGCATTTGTGAGTTTTTAGAAGAAGATGTCGAAAACGAAATAATAATTATAGCAAAATTCACCGAACATACACTATTTAGAATGTGTATTCCCGAATATAAAGACGTTGTAGAAAGGTTGTTTGCATTATTAAAAGAAAGAAAACACATCATTTTCATATATAAAGATAACCTAGTTGGTAATTTCAGTTATTTTCAATCTGTAGATATAAAAGAGTCCGTTTTTGAGGTTGATGAAGAAGATGACTACATATATTACAGTCAAACAGGTTTAGAAAATTTTTTAAATTTTCATAATGTAGATGAATCTGAATCTGATTATTTAAATCGAGTAATAGCTTTAATAAAGCGGATAAATCTAGAACTAACTGCTTTACCTTACGAAAAACTTATTGATGTAGAGATTTCTGGACAAAACTTTATTGAGAATATTGCAGAAGGTCTTTTGTTTAGAATTTATGTTCCCAATGATAGGATTTGGAGTAGTGAATTTGACAAATTCATTACATTATTTAGAGACTATGCTTCCAACGTAGCAAACGAAGAACTTAAAATAACACAAAATAGAACCGATTTAGGAATTGTCTGTTCATTATATTCTGTAAATAAGGATATTTCAGAATCAGAAATCAATGACCTTTATAAAGAATTTACTGCTTTTATGGATTTATGTTCTTCGAATCCAAAAGAAGCTGAAAAATTAATAAATGAATTAGATATTTCAGTTCCTAAAAAACAGAGCATTTTAAAAAAATACGTAAAGGAATCTCAAAGATTATTATTAGATATAAAACAAGAAAGAGAGATTAAAATTATTTCTATAAAGCATAAACTTCAAAGTGAACTTCAAGAATACGAACTATCAAAAGACGTTTTGGAATATATAGAAAGTGCTGTTCCGAGTTCAAATTCAACAAAAAACTTAACATTTGGAAATCAAACTATTCAAAATCAAACTATTCTAGTTAACCCTCAAATAATTAACAAAGTAGATGGAATAGTAACTAATGAACTTAATGGGAATATAAATTTTAGTCCGGAAGAACAACTGCTAAATAAACTGATTGAGAAATTTAGCAACAATTTATCAGAAGCTACAGAATTACAAACATCACTTTATGAATTAAAGGATAATGGAAGTTCTCAAGAAAAAAAGAGAGGTGCTTGGCAAAAATTATATGGATTTTTAGGAAAAGTTGGTGACAAAGTCGGTGATGTTGGTGTTGCTCTATTGACTAAATACCTAGAACAACAGGTAGGAATGTAAGTACTATGCCCAACACCGTATATAATTTATTGCTAGTTCTAGCCTACTTACGAAAATCCTCGCGGATTTTCTATTCGGTTTTTATTTGCTAAATTACGTGCTAAACAACGCAACAAACCATATACAAACACGTTAGCAAACATTTGATGAACAACCTCAAAGCCATATACATATTATTAGTTTTTTGTCTATTTTCTTGCAAAAAGTCAACGGAATTAAAAACTGAAAAAGCAACTCTGAATAAAACGG
>NZ_JAYJLF010000053.1:0-1589 GCF_036903175.1 Winogradskyella sp. ECml5-4
TTTAAAAATCTTCCTACGTCGATTTTAAAATCACATCATTTTTAGAAACTTAAAAGACCTCGAAGAAAGCTACAATGTTTGGTGGGTGACCGAAAGTCGGCAATATTAATCACAACGGTCTCGTATAACCGTCAGTTACGGGATTAAAGTTACTGATTTTCGGTTTAGCACAGATGTTAGCAATTCTGAGTGGATTCGGACGTAGTCGAATCCGCCGTAATTGCGGTTATACATTGTTGGCTACAGTATTTTTATTTTTCAGCCAATTCTTTTTCATCAGTTTCATCAGGTGAGAATCGTGCAATTAACATTGGTGTCAAAATACAAACAATTCCGATTATTGATTTCAATCCGAAATCTCCTATGAAATTCATTACAATTAAATAAATTCCGCAAGTCAGAAAAATTATATTAACCAGTTTTTTGTCCCAAACAAAACCTCCAACCAAGTATGCGGTTCCGATTAGAGTGAACATTCCAGCGTTCAGAATTTGATTCGTTTCGTCACTGTAATTCAGAAACCAATTTGATATTTTTCCGATTAAAACAATTCCGATAAGTATTAGAAAAATTTTATGTAATATTTTTTTCATTTCGATTGCGTTTTGTTTTGATATTGTAGCCAACGGTCTAGTATAACCGTCAGTTACGGGATTAAAGATAATGATTTTCGGTTAAGCACTGACGTTAGCAATTCCGAGTGGATTCGGACGTAGTCGAATCCGCCGTAATTGCGGTTATACATTGTTAGCTAACGTTTTTATCTTTGTCAAAAATATCTGGAAAATTTTCTTTCATTTTCTTTTCCATTTGTGAGTTTATATAATTGTTTAGGGTTTTATTAAATCCGATGTCTTTTCCTGTAATTTTTTTTAAATGCTGTTCATATGATTCTCCAAATTCATCTATTGTTTTAGTAATTAAGTCAAGCATTTTTTCGGATATCGAATTCAATTTCGCCGACTGTTTTAATTCATCTTCACTTTTAAGGCTTTCTACAAGGTTATCAAACTCTCTGATTAATAGTTTATCAATCATTAACTTTAAATTTGTAAATGCCATTTTCAAAACAACTTCTGAACTAAAGTTTTCGTCATTTATTTCTAAAGCCTGTTGATAGTTTTTCTCTAAATCCGAGTCAAGTTTTAGGATTTTATTTTTTTTATTATTACCAATTACTTGGAAAACCTTTTCAAATGTTGTGGCCTCAATATTATGTATAAACTGGTTTCTGATTTCCATAAATAAAATAAGAAGATTGTATTCTTCTTTATTTATTCGGTCCAAATCATAAAGTAAGTCAGCTTTTGTTTTGAATGAAAGTGAAGAACTTTTATTACTCAAGGTTTTTGAATCCGATTTTGGAATTCGAATAATTTCTTTGAGTATTTTACTCAATAAATCTTCAATCTCAAGAGATTTATTTAGAATGAATAGTCTTATGTTGTTTGATTTTTTCAAATGTTAGCTAACGTGTTTGTATATGGTTTGTTGCGTGTTTTAAGCACCTAATTTAGCAAATAAAAACCGAATAGAAAATCCGAGAGGATTTTCGTAAGTAGGCTAGAACTAGCAATAAATTATATACG
>NZ_JAYJLF010000054.1:0-1576 GCF_036903175.1 Winogradskyella sp. ECml5-4
TAATTTATACAACGAAATAAGATTACATTTATCTTTAGACTATAAAACACCTAATATGGTATATAAATTATCAGCGTAAAATCAATTTTAACCTGTAGCCATATTTCAGGACTAGACATTTAAAAAAACACGATAGGTAAAAAGGACAAGTCTGGAATTATTTTTGATGTTGTCAATTATCCAAAAGAAATAATTACAAACTAAAACCTTACCAAACAAATGAGAAAGTCTAAAATTGTAATAACCATAATTACCTTGTTCCTATGTTTCAAAGGAATAGCACAATTTAATCAAAATAGCGAAAAGCAAATAGTAGTTGGGAAAGTTGATAGCTTATATTCCAAAATACTAAAAGAGCAAAGAGAAATTTGGATACATACACCTGAGGACTTTAATAGCACTAAAAAATATCCAGTTATTTATGTATTGGACGCATCTCAACAATTTTATGTTATTACTGGAATGCAAAAGCAACTAACGCCTTTCAAAATTCCTCAATCTATAATAGTTGGCATTACCAATACGGATAGAACAAGAGATTTTACGAATACTAATGTTCCTTTTCAACGCGGACACGAATCGGAAACTTCTGGAGGTGCCAGTAATTTTTTAAAATTCATAAATCAAGAGTTAAAACCGTATATCAACAATAAATACCCAACCGAAAACAACAATACCATTATTGGTCATTCTACAGGAGGTCTTTTTGTACTTTATTCATACTTACATCACGAAAATTCTTTTGATAATTATTTGGCAATTGACCCAAGCCTTTGGTGGGACAAAGAAAATTTGGTTAAAGAAACTCAAGAACTACTAAATAAAGGAAATCGAAAAGAAAAGTCATTATATATAGCTGTGGCTAATAGTATTGGCAAAGCAATGGACACGGTTAAAGTTAGAAAAGACAAAACAGTTCCTACTGAACAGATTAGAGCCAATTTAAAGTTTCACGACCTATTAGTGAAAAATAATAAAGATATTAATTTTAAATGGGAATACTTTGAGAATGAAGACCACGGAAGCATTGTTGTTCCAGCCCAGTATAATGGATTGCGGTCGATTTTCTCTTGGTTTCCATTCCCAGAAATGTGGCGTTTTAACACACCAAAAGAATATTCCGCCAAAGAATTAACAGAACCGTTTAAAACCCACTATAAAGAATTAAGCATTCGAATGAAACGTGAAGTAAAACCTGATTGGGAATTTCTAAATCAAGTTGGGTTCTTTATGTTGGATGGACATAATCTTCCTAAAAAAGCTTTAGCATATTTAGAACTGAATGCTGATTTCTATCCTAATGAATCAAAAAGTTATGTTGCATTGGGGAATTACTTTTTATCTCAAAAAAATAAATCAGAAGCAATCAAATACTATAAAAAAGCAGTGGGAATAGATGCAAATCAAGAAGCTCAAACTAAACTAAAGGAATTAGGACAGTAATAAAAACTGCCTCTAACAAAGTACTGTGGTAAAAAACAAGTAAAAATGTATTAATTTTTCACTAAAGTACTTTTATAATTTCCATCATATATTAATCCTGATTTAGCTAGTGCAAAGGCCTGTTTTAGTAGTT
>NZ_JAYJLF010000055.1:0-1382 GCF_036903175.1 Winogradskyella sp. ECml5-4
TAATAATGGAATTCAAATGTTCGTCATTATCATTATCATCTTTATAAGACTCTCGAATTATAGCCCATCCATTAAATTCAATCATTATTCTGCGTTTTTCTCAAATTGCACACAACGGTTTTGTATATGGTTTGTTGCGTGGTTTAGCACGTAATTTAGCAAATAAAAACCGAATAGAAAATCCGCGAGGATTTTCGTAAGTAGGCTAGAACTAGCAATAAATTATATACGTTGTTACCACACGTTTTTATTCAATTTCTTTTTCCAAAATATAAGTTTTTAGTCGAGAAATAAATCTACTGATTTTTCTACTTTCATTCGACCATTTTCCTTTATATCTTTTATTGTTTTTGTCATAATCGTGCTGAAGTTCTCCACCTAAATCTGCTAAATATATATCTAAGTCCATTTTTAATGATTGAAGAGTAGGAATCATTTCGGAATTTTCAGATTTCATTGTTTTTACAATATCTAAAAGTTGATTTCCAACTCTTTTTAAAGAGTAAATACTTGGTTGTTTTAATAGACTCTCATCAAAGATTTCTTTTCTAATTATTTTAGATTTTTCTTCAAATTCTTTAAGTGTCATTTATAAGTTAGTTTTAATTAAAAGTCCAATTATAATTATTGGTGGAAATATTATTAAAAAGTGATAAATCAAACTTGTTTTAATGTAGTAATCAGCTTTTATTTTGTAAACATCTATTTTGCTTAATTCGTGATAATCAGCTTTTGATGCTTTGAACATATTATGGTCAATTGGCTCGTGATTTTCGTGTCTTTCCAAAATTCGTTCATATTTGTCAGATATTTTTTCTGCAAATTCTTTCTTTTCATTCAATTTCGGTTTCTCTTTTAGAGTTTTAAAAATCCTTAAATCATTATACAGTTTTGATAATTCAAGTCCGCAAGTATGAAATTGCTTAGCTTTTGTACTGAAGTCTTTTGCGTTCTCAATTTGTCCAAACACTAATAATAATATTGAAAGACTGGTAATTGAATAGGCAATTAGGTTTTCGTCAATTGTTTCTGCTGAATATATATTATAAACAGATAAAAGTCCGACTGCTATTAAATATACAGATAACATACTTAAGCATAAATTTGATAAGTCAGCTACTTTCAAAAGTCTTTTACTTGCATTAAATCTACTGCCTTTCGTTGACCAAATTTTGTAATTCAATTCCTCAAGAAATGTTTTGTCTAAATAATCCTTATATGATTTCTTTTTCTCCAATGTTCGTTTTTTGTTCAAATGTGTGGTAACGGTCTAGTGTATGATTTCGTTGCGTGTTTAAGCACTAAAGTTAGCAAATAAATCACAGATAGAAAGTCCGCGAGGACTTTCGTAAGTAAGCTCTAACTAGCAATGAATTATACAC
>NZ_JAYJLF010000056.1:0-1290 GCF_036903175.1 Winogradskyella sp. ECml5-4
CAACGGTCTTGTATAAGATTAGTTGCGTGTTTTAAGCACTAAAGTTAGCAAATAAAAACTGAATAGAAAATCCGCGAGGATTTTCGTAAGTAGGCTAGTACTAGCAATTAATTTTATACGTTGTTGTGCTTAGTTATTTTTGCACAATCTTAAATGAAACTCGTCTGTTTTTATTCCGACCTTTTTCAGTTTCATTTGTCGAAATCGGATTTGTATTGCCGTATCCAATTGCAGAAATTCTACTATTATCTAAGCCTAAAAACACTAAAAAATTAGCGACCGATTTAGCCCGATTTTCTGACAGTTCTTGATTAAAATTAGATGTTCCAACATTGTCTGTATGACCAGAAATTAAAATTCTAGTCTCAGGATTTTTTTCAAGGATTTTATAAATAGATTTAATTTCCGATTTTGCATTTTCCGATAGTTCAGTACTATTAAAATTGAAAACTACATTTGTAAAAGTATAGTCTTTATTTAATTCAATTTTTTCAGTTTCTGTTTTCACTGTTTTTTCTTGAAATACTTCAGTTTTTTCTTCATTTTCTATGTTAGGTAAATCGGTTCGCTCCAAACTTACTAAGTCGATATAGTAATAAGAGATATTAAATCTGTTTTTATTTGAAACAAGAGTTTTGTCAGTTTTTGAGTTTTTATTGAAGTTACCAATCGTCAAAAATTGTTCAGTTCCTTTAGCATTGAATTCCTTAGAAATTAATGTCCAACTACTAGAGTTGTCATAAAATCTTGTGTTGTCAATTTTGTAAATTGAATAGCTATCAATTTTAGACTTTTTTAATTGCTTTTCAGATAATTCCCTTGAAATAGTCGTGTTTATCTTATCTGGCGATAACATAAAATCAATATTCTTAATTGCAAAATCGGATTTTTCAGCAAGATTCACATAAAATGAAAGTTTGTATTTAATTCCTTTTTGCAATTTTTCGGATAATTCTACTTGAATATATTCGCGATAGTTTTCATCAGAGTGCAAATAGAATCCAGCATAATTCTTTCCAGATTTAGTTTCTTGCATTCCGTTGTAATTATTAGGAATTCCAACTACTCCTTTAGCACAAGTACTGAATACATCTGTCGTTCCCCAAGTTGGTGTTGACCAATATTTTACATTATTGTCAAAATTTCCAATCAATTCCGCACATCTTTTGGTTTCTTCAAAACTTGGATTTTGAACCAAATTCTGTGAAAATAATTGCATTGAAAACAGTAGAAAAAGGATTTTGATTTTAGTCACTATGTTTTTTTCATAATTAAGCACAACGGTTTTGT
>NZ_JAYJLF010000057.1:0-1211 GCF_036903175.1 Winogradskyella sp. ECml5-4
ACGGAACACTTAATTTATGTGATTCAACAAATACGGTTAATTTATTTGATAGTCTTTCTGGCACACCTGAAACTGGTGGTACTTGGTCCCCTGCACTAACTAGCGGAACTGGAATATTTGACCCTAACACAGATCCTGAAGGTGTTTATACATATACTTTAAACAATTCATGTGGAACTAATTCTGCAACTGTCACTGTTTCTTTATCTGATGTAAATGATGCTGGAACTGATGGCACTTTAGAACTTTGTAATACAGATACTGCCGTAGACTTATTTGACAGTTTAGGTGGTACACCTGATATTGGTGGTACTTGGTCCCCTGCACTTGCTAGTGGAACAGGAATGTTTGACCCAATGGTTGATACTGCTGACACCTATACCTATACTGTTTCTAGCGGAACAGTTACTTGTCCTGATGCTACGGCAACAGTTACTGTTTCTATTTTACAAGCACCTAATGCAGGAAATGACGGAACACTTAATTTATGTGATTCAACAAATACGGTTAATTTATTTGATAGTCTTTCTGGCACACCTGAAACTGGTGGTACTTGGTCCCCTGCACTAACCAGCGGAACAGGAATATTTGACCCTAACACAGATCCTGAAGGTGTTTATACATATACTTTAAACAATTCATGTGGAACTAATTCTGCAACTGTCACTGTTTCTTTATCTGATGTAAATGATGCTGGAACTGATGGCACTTTAGAACTTTGTAATACAGATACTGCCGTAAACTTATTTGACAGTTTAGATGGTACGCCTGATATTGGTGGTACTTGGTCCCCTGCACTTGCTAGTGGAACAGGAATGTTTGACCCAATGGTTGATGCTGCTGACACCTATACCTATACTGTTTCTAGCGGAACAGTTACTTGTCCTGATGCTACGGCAACAGTTACTGTTTCTATTTTACAAGCACCTAATGCAGGAAATGACGGAACACTTAATTTATGTGATTCAACAAATACGGTTAATTTATTTGATAGTCTTTCTGGCACACCTGAAACTGGTGGTACTTGGTCACCTGCACTAACCAGCGGAACAGGAATATTTGACCCTAACACAGATCCTGAAGGTGTTTATACATATACTTTAAACAATTCATGTGGAACTAATTCTGCAACTGTCACTGTTTCTTTATCTGATGTAAATGATGCTGGAACTGATGGCACTTTAGAACTTTGTAATACAGATACTGCCGTA
>NZ_JAYJLF010000058.1:0-1181 GCF_036903175.1 Winogradskyella sp. ECml5-4
ATATAATTTATAGCTGCTTCTTGCCTACTGTCGAAAAACCTCACGGTTTTTCTATTTCGGTTTTTATTTGTTAACTTACTCGCTTATAACACGCAACAAATCATATACGAGACCGTTGTACAGCATTTAAGAAATGACATTAACAGATAAAGAAATACAAGCTGATTACAAAAATCGAATTAACCGAGTTTTTGAGTTTATTGACCAAAACTTGGAATCGGACTTATCGTTAAATGCAGTTTCGGAAATTGCTTTTTTCTCACCATTTCATTTTCATCGAGTTTTCAAGTTTGTTACAGAAGAAACTCTAAATGAATACGTAAAACGAAAAAGAATAGAAAAATCAGCATCTGATTTGTTACATAAAAACATAACAGCAACTGAAATAGCACATAAATATGGATTTAGTGATAATTCTTCCTATTCCAGAGCATTTAAAAAGTATTTTGGAGTAAGCCCGACTGAATTTAAAAACCAAAATCCGAATAAATTTAGCAAGATTCGTCAACTTAAAAGCAAGAATGGACAAGAATATCCTGACTATGAAAAATACATTTGCATCATTAATAATCTAAAAAAATGGACAGAAATGAATGCAAAAATTGAAATTAAAGAAATGCCAAAAATGGATTTGGCGTATGTGTCAAGTATTGGACCACAAAATCTTGAATCTGCCTATCAAAAATTAATGAAATGGGCTACACCTCAAGGTTTGATGAATGAACAAACTAAAATGGTTACGATTTATCACGACAGTTTTAAAGTTACAGAACCGAACAAAGTAAGAATGAGTGCTTCGATTTTGCTAAATAAAACAGTTGAAGCGGATGGCGAAATTGGACTAACTTCAATTCAAAAAGGAAAATTTATTGTAGGTAGTTTTGAAATTGGGCTGAATGAATTTGAGAAATCGTGGACGGGACTATTTTTATGGATGAATGAAAACGGATATAAAAAAGCTGACAAAAACCCTTTCGAGATTTATCATAACAACTTTAATGAGCATCCCGAAAGAAAGGCAATTGTTGACCTTTACATACCGATTGAATAATAAAAACGCTGTACAACAAAGTACTGTGGTAAAAAACAAGTAAAAATGTATTAATTTTTCACTAAAGTACTTTTATAATTTCCATCATATATTAATCCTGATTTAGCTAGTGCAAAGGCCTGTTTTAGTA
>NZ_JAYJLF010000059.1:0-1179 GCF_036903175.1 Winogradskyella sp. ECml5-4
ATTGATGCAGGTGTGGTAACAAACCAAGCGACAGCAGAAGGAACGGATCCAAATGGCGATCCAGTGAGTGATGACAGTGATGATCCAACAGATGCGACAAGTGACGATGATCCAACAGAAACAGAGATTGTACAAACTCCAAGTATAGAAGCCGTAAAAACAGTCGCAATCACTAATGATGTTGCACCAGCAGGAGCAAGTTTAGGAGATGAGATGACGTATACAATTACAGTAACTAATACAGGAGATGTTACCTTAGATAACCTTGTTATCACCGATACGTTTGTAGATGCTAATGGGGCTGTCTTAACTTTAAGTTCAGGGCCAACGTTTGATAGTTCAGACCAAAACAGTTCAGAAGGGACATTGTTAGTAGGTGAGACCGCAACTTATACAGCGACTTATATTATAGAGCAATCCGCAGTAGATGCTGGTGGCTTTAGCAACAGTGTGTTTGTAGAAGGAGATAGTCCATCTGATATCACGGTAGATGATACGAGTGATGATGGTGATGACTCAGATGGTAATACGGATGATGATGCAACAGAAACAACAATTGATGAGAACCCAAGTATAGAAGCCGTAAAAACAGTCGCAATCACTAATGATGTTGCACCAGCAGGCGCAAGTTTAGGAGATGAGATGACGTATACAATTACAGTAACTAATACAGGAGATGTTACCTTAGATAACCTTGTTATTACGGATACGTTTGTAGATGCTAATGGGGCTGTCTTAACTTTAAGTTCAGGGCCAACGTTTGATAGTTCAGATCAAAACAGTTCAGAAGGGACATTGTTAGTAGGAGAGACCGCAACTTATACAGCGACTTATATTATAGAGCAATCTGCAGTAGATGCTGGTGGCTTTAGCAACAGTGTGTTTGTAGAAGGAGATAGTCCATCTGATATCACGGTAGATGATACGAGTGATGATGGTGATGACTCAGATGGTAATACGGATGATGATGCAACAGAAACAACAATTGATGAGAACCCAAGTATAGAAGCCGTAAAAACAGTCGCAATCACTAATGATGTTGCACCAGCAGGCGCAAGTTTAGGAGATGAGATGACGTACACCATTACAGTAACTAATACAGGAGATGTTACCTTAGATAACCTTGTTATCACCGATACGTTTGTAGATGCTAATGGATCTGTCTTAACTTTAAGTTCA
>NZ_JAYJLF010000060.1:0-1142 GCF_036903175.1 Winogradskyella sp. ECml5-4
GGATCAAGATCAAAAGTTGTGTTTAAGCAAAGATTGTAGTTAATCTAAACAGAAAGAATTCCACATTCTTGACCCCTCTAAACTGTGCCCTGAACGCTTTTATTTTAGCATTGAAAGATTCCGCGGCAGCATTAGTACTTCTATTTATAAAATAGTTTAAAATTGACCGATAGTTCAATGTTATTGTATTAGCTATTGTGTTGAATGCTCTAAATCCAGCTTGTTCCACCTCCTTATACCAGTGAGCTAACTTAGTATATGCAACCTGTATTGAAGTTGCTGTATTAAATATATCTCTAAGGCTTTGAACTAAATTAAAAGCTATTTTTATGTCTGGATATTCCTTAAACAAAATTTGACTTCTTTGATATTGGTTCTCAGTCCAATTTTGTGGTGATTTATACAGTAGATATCTACTTCTTGCTAAAAGTTGTTTTCTTGTGTCCCCATTGTTAAACACTAGAGGGTTATAAGTTTTATTGTTTAATCTAGCTTGTTTTATTTGCTCATTTTCTAGGTCTATTGCATCCCATCTGTGTTTTATTCTAATGTCTTGCAAGGCTTCAATGGCAAGTTTTTGAACGTGGAAGCGATCTGTTACCTGTATGGCTTTAGGGAAGCATTTTTTTACAATGGTTTTCATTGAGTTTGCCATATCCAATGTTATTTCTTTGACCTTAGCTCTTTTTTTTGCTGATATTTTAAGTAGTTGTTCAATAATAGGTTCGACTTTAGTTCCTGCAAAAACAGCTACAATACTGCCTTTCTTACCTTTTGCATTTTTATTGGTAATGATTGTATAGAGTTCGCCCTTTGACAATGCTGTTTCGTCAATAGAAAGATAAGGTCCTATATTCTCTGGGAAGATAAGCCATTGTTTAGCATGTGGTTTCTGCTTCCAATGATTAAATTCACTAAGATAATCTCTGTACTGTCTAGATAGCTTTTTACCATTAACATTGTAAAAACCAGCAATAGTGTGACAGTCTGAAGCTTTAGTATCGATTAATTTCTTTTAAAAAAGCAGCGAACTCGGTAGTCATTCGTGTTCCCTGTGCAACTAAGTTCCAGTCTCTTTGTACAACTTCTTTAGTGGTTTTATCTAACCATCTACGACGCTTAACATGTAGATATACTGTGTT
>NZ_JAYJLF010000061.1:0-1141 GCF_036903175.1 Winogradskyella sp. ECml5-4
GTATAATTAATTGCTTTGGCAAGTGCTTATTTGGAAAATTCCTTCGGAATTTTCTCGCGTTCGTTTTTGTTTACTAAATTAGTTGCTGAAACACGCAACTAACCATACACAAAACCGTTGGGCATAATTTAAAAAACCGAAATATGGGATGGAAATCATCACTAATTATAATTGAAAATAAAGAGGATTTTACTGATGAAAGTAAAATACTTGAAGCGTTAGGTAAATCAGAATATGAATTTGACCGAGAATTGACTCTTGACGAATGTATTTATCCGAATGACAAATCCATAAATATTGGATATTATAACGGAAATATAATTATCAGTGATGATTACCAACTTACAACAAATAGCCTTGAAAGAGCAGATAAACTGAACTTGACAGAAGAAGAGAAAAAACTTGTTGAGCTATTTCCAATATCTGAAATTGTAACTGTGGCTTGCCATAGTGCTATAAATTATCACGGATATTCTCTAATAGAAAACGGAATTAAAAAAAGACTTAAAATCATATCTTCTGATGAACCAAGAATTGAATTTGGAGAGAGAATAAAGGAAGAAAACGAAATCTATGACAAGTCTTATTCAAAGGGAAATCAAAACTTCTGGAAAGATGATGATGACCCAGAAGAGGATTTCACTGAAGACCAATTAATGGAAGACTTTACTTTTGGAATTGCAAAAAGAAGATTAGGAGTTTTACTTGACCATTCAGATGGAGATGAAATAATGGAACAGGTCACATTCAGAAAGTATAAAAGTCCAAATCAAACATCAGAAGTTGAGGAATCTATAAAAACTGACAAAAAAGCTAAATGGATTAAATACGGAATAATAATTTTGATTTTAATCATTTGGCAAATATTGAAACGAACAGTGTTTAAAAATTAAAAAACTATGCCCAACAATGGCTATAAGTAATTGCTTGTTCTCGCCTACTTCTGAAAATCCTTGCGGATTTTCAGTTCGGTGCGTACTTGCAAAGTTTCGTGCTAAACCACGCAACTACTCATAGCCGAGACCGTTGGCAAACATTTTGCGCGTGCCAACAATTTCAAGGCTTTTACGAAATTCTGTGCTTACTTGCTTCAGAAAAATACGTTGGAATTTAAAGCTGAACGTTAAAAAATATTACACTG
>NZ_JAYJLF010000062.1:0-1126 GCF_036903175.1 Winogradskyella sp. ECml5-4
AACGGTTTTGTGTATGATTAGTGGCGTGTTTAAGCACCTAATTTAGCAAATAAAAACCGAATAGAAATCCGCGAGGATTTTCGTAAGTAGGCGAGAACTAGCCATTAATTATACACGTTGTTGCCACACGTTTTTTATTTCCAATAACTTATTTTTCTCGTATCAACATAAATTGGAACGAATTCCTTTGAATTATTAAAATGTTCTTTCATTGATACATTTTTCTTAATCCAATTCCCGTTTTTGTCAAATTCATAATCAAATTTCAATTCTCGATTTAATTTTGAATCCTCGAATTCTTTTGAATTGATAGGATTATATAAAATATCAAATTCAGTTATGTTGTTTTTATGCTTTTTTAAATCGGCTGATATTGTATAAGAAGTTTGTTTAAAAATTCTTCCATCTTTCCATTCCGTTTCGCTTATCATTTCCATCCATTCTGTTTTATATGACGATTCTATTAAATTGTTGTTATTGTCATATTTAAACAGATTTGTTGTCGTTGATTTGTCATTCCCTTTTTCTTTTTGTGTAGAAGATATTATTTTATCATTATCGTCAAAAGCGTATTCTAAATTAACTTCGGTCGTATCATTTCCTTTAATAGAAATTCGTTTTATTTGATAATCATTTTTTCCATAATAAAAAGTTGTTTTATGGTCAATTGTATCATTAACGAAAACACTCAATTCACTTGTGTTTTTGATATTATCATATTCCGAAGTTTGAATAATATTCGATTCGTTTGATTTGTTAATTGAAACACTTTTTATGAACTCTTGAGTTTTGTTATAATCAATAACATTGGTTTGTGTAAGTTCTCCATAATTATCGAAGTATTCTACTTTTTTCAATTCTCCAAAATCGGTGTATTCTTCTATTTTGTTCAGAACAGGTTTATCTTCATTTTCTGTGTTCTGAAAAGTTGTTTTGTAATATTCAATTTTTTTAACTTTTCCATACAGATTGTTTCCTTGTAATGCGTTTTTCGAATCTGAATAAATTGGCTGTAAATCAGTTCTCAATTCCGTTTTGTTTTGGCAGTTAAATAAAATAATTGACATTAAAGTCAGTAAGTAAATTTTTCTCAATGTTCTTATTTTCAAATGTGTGGCAACGTGTT
>NZ_JAYJLF010000063.1:0-1108 GCF_036903175.1 Winogradskyella sp. ECml5-4
CGTTGTAACCAATTTGAGAAAAACCGAGTTCACATATAATCCAGCAGTTATTTTTGAACCTGATTTCAGTTCTGATACACTGAAATTCAACGGAATAGAAATCGGACAAAATATGACTGAATTACCAAACGAACTGATTTCTGAATTTTATGATAAAGAAGATAAAAATCAAAATACGGAAATTAAGAATGGTTGGATTTTAACGAATAACGGAATTCAATACGTGCTGAAAAATGGAATTGTAGAAATGATTCGTGTTAAAGAAAATGGAATTACAAAGCTGAACGAATTTGACAAAAGTTACGTGGAAAAACTGATTGGAAAACCGAACAAAATAAGTGACGATTCGATAACTTGGGTTTGGGGTAAAGTTGTTTATGCAAAAGTCCATCATTATAAAAAAAGAAAAACAAAAATTCACTTCTCTACCGAAAACGGTAAAGTATGTGAATTAGAAATTGAATAATGAAAAGAGGATTAAATATTTTACACTTTCGCCTATATCTAATTGAGAGAAAAATTCATTTTCTCTTTAACAAAATAAATCCTGCTCTTTTGTTATACAAAATTCCTGCTGTTAAAAGAAGAATGAAAACGAAGTATGGAATAGAAAACACAAAGGAATATTTGGATGACTTTTGGACTAATCAAAAAAATGGTTTTAGTTTACATCTTATAGGTGGCTGGCTTGTAGGTTTAATTTTTATAATACTTATCAGTTTAACTATTATTACACTGAAAATCTCTGAATTTGAATTTAATTTACCTAAATACGTTTTCTTTGCGTTTGGTATAATTTCTTATGTAATTTGCTATTTCGCTACATTTAAAAATGACACATATTTAAAATATTTTAAAGAATTTAACACTTGGTCGATAACCAAAAAAAGGATTAACGTTATAATAAGTGTCGGTTTTATATTAATTGTTATCGCTTTATTTTTTTCAAGTTTATTGTATTTTTAAAAATACAAACTGGTTACAACAATGTGTATAATTCATTGCTAGTTAGAGCTTACTTACGAAAGTCCTCGCGGACTTTCTATCTGTGATTTATTTGCTAACTTTAGTGCTTAAACACGCAACGAAATCATACACTAGACCGTTA
>NZ_JAYJLF010000064.1:0-1106 GCF_036903175.1 Winogradskyella sp. ECml5-4
AGACCGTTAGGCATTATATAAAATGAAGAACAAACCGAAAGACATATTATTTGGAATTGCAATTGGAGACGCTATAGGTGTTCCTTATGAATTTTCATCAAGAGAACAAATGATGAAAAACCCAGCCAAAGATATTGTTGGTTATATGAGCCATAATCAACCACCAGGAACTTGGTCAGATGATAGTTCTCTAACATTTTGTTTAGCTGAAAGTTTAATTAATGGATACTCATTAAAAAGTACGGCTGAAAATTTTATTAAATGGAAGAAAGAAGCTTATTGGACAGCTAGAGGTAATGTGTTTGATATTGGAATGACAACGGCTAAAGCTATTACAAAACTTGAAAAAATTATAGCAGATAAATCTTTTGACGATTTAGATTTACTAAAATATGAATCTGATGAATATGACAATGGTAATGGTTCATTGATGAGAATTTTACCTTTAATATTTGAAATAAAAGATAAAAGCATAACCAATCAATTTGAAATAATATGGAAAAACTCTGCATTAACACACGGACACATTCGTTCAGCTATGAGTTGTCTCATTTATTTGAAATTTTCTGAACATTTAATTAATGGGATTGATAAAAAAGAGGCTTATAAATTGACTAGAAGTGAAATTAAAGAATTTTGGGATAAAATGAATTTTGCGGAGATTGAAAGGAAACATTTTAGTAGAGTAATTCAAAATGACATTTGTCAATTTCCAAAGGAAACTATTCTTTCGGGCGGATATGTAATTGAGAGCCTAGAAGCAAGTTTGTGGTGTTTTTTGAAAACTGAAACTTATGAATCAGCTGTTCTCAAAGCTATAAACTTTGGGCATGACACTGACACTACAGGAGCAATTACAGGTGGACTTGCTGGAATTTACTATGGTTATAAAGAAATCCCTGAATATTGGATAGCTTCATTAGCAAAAATGGAGAAAATTGAGAAATTAAGTGAAAGATTGAATGAAAAATACAATGCCTAACACCGTATATAAAAAATTGCTGGTTTTGGGCTAAATCAAAGGTCGTTGCAAGTTTGCTACGTCTGAATTTCCTTCGGAAATTCCTCGCACGCAAACCCGCAACTTTCCATATACTAAACCGTTG
>NZ_JAYJLF010000065.1:0-1101 GCF_036903175.1 Winogradskyella sp. ECml5-4
GCTTTAAAAATCTTCCTACGTCGATTTTAAAATCACATCATTTTTAGAAACTTAAAAGACCTCGAAGAAAGCTACAATGTTTGGTGGGTGACCGAAAGTCGGCAATATTAATCACAACGTGTTTGTATATGGTTTGTTGCGTGGTTAAGCACGTAATTTAGCAAATAAAAACCGAATAGAAAATCCGAGAGGATTTTCGTAAGTAGGCTAGAACTAGCAATAAATTATATACGGTGTTGGCAACAGTTTTTTATTTCAGGATTTTTTCAATTGATTCTCTATCCACTTTTAATGATTTTAGAATGTATTGAGCATATTCCTTATTCGTTTTTTTCATTTTGTCAAATAACTCCATTAAGTCAGTCGCAAATAATCTCTCATTAACAGTCATTCCTTCAATTCCGACAACTTTTGATGTTCCTTTCATTACTCTTCTTTGTAAGTCAAACCATTCAAGTTGATTTTTTATACGCTTAAGAATATCAGCATCATTGTCATTATGAATATCTCTTAAATTGTAATTTGGATTTCTTGGGTCAGTAGACTTTTGAAATTCATTTATTTTGAGATTAAATAGTGCTTGTCCAAATCTTAATTCTGGGTCATACTCTAAATAACTAGAAATCAAATCAATTATTTCTTTATGCTCTTTTTTCATTTTTTCTTTAGCCATATTTAATTTTTATCCAATAATGGCTCAATATCAAATCCGTACATAAATTTATTTAATTGTCCATTTGAACTTTTCAATTCCACAATGTCCATTAACTCCTCAATATATGTGCAAACTCGTTCTCTATCTTCTGTATCTAATTCCAGGATAAAAATTTTCTTCTACGAACTTTTTCTTTGTTATAAATTCTGCAAACTTTTCATTCGCATTTTCAGGTGTTTTCATTTCAGTCGCATTTTGTCCGCAAGCAGATAATGTCAAAAAGATTATAAAAATTTGAATGTATTTCGTCATTTCTCAAATTGTTGCCAACGGTCTTGTGTATGGTTAGTTGCGTGGTTAGGTAGCTAATTTAACAAACTTTTACGAACCAGAGAAAATTCCGAAGGAATTTTACAAAGAAGCACTTGCCTAAGCAATTAATTATA
>NZ_JAYJLF010000066.1:0-1093 GCF_036903175.1 Winogradskyella sp. ECml5-4
TATAAAAAATAGCTGAGACATTGATATCATTTATTTTTCGTTTCTTTATAGAAGATATTTAAATCCGAAAAGCAGTTGATCATCAAGACGCTACTTTTCATATACGCGCACCGTTGCCAATAATTATGACCAACACCACGAATGAAAGAAATCTACGAGCCTAAATTTGTTGAAAAGCTATTTGACAAAATGAGCAGTTCGTATTCAAAAATGAATTACATAACCTCATTTGGGTTTAGTGAAAGATGGAGAAGACAGTGTGTTGAGGAAATTGAAATCGAAAAAGGGAAAATAGTTGTCGATTTAATGACAGGAATGGGAGAATGTTGGAAACATATTTTAAAAAAATCAGACAAAAACTCAAAACTAATCGGAATTGACTTCTCAACGGAAATGATAAATCGTGCGGAGAAGAATAAATCGAAATTCAGAAAATCAAAAGTTGAGATTCTTAAAGAAAATGTTTTTGACAATTCAATCTCAAACGAAACTGCTGATTATGTAATTTCAGGTTTTGGATTAAAGACATTTAATGATGAACAACTTGGTGAATTATCGAATGAAATTTACCGAATTTTAAAACCAAACGGAAAGTTTTCTTTAATTGACGTTTCTGTTCCAAAAAGTAAAATCTTAAAACCGTTTTATATGTTTTACTTGAAAAATATTATTCCTATTTTAGGAAAAGTATTTCTTGGAAGTCCAGAAACTTATAAAATGTTAGGAGTTTATACAGAAGAATTTGGAAACTCAAAAAACACATATCGGATTTTTAACAGACCTGAATTTGAAGTTGAATATGTGGAATATTTTTTCGGTTGTGCAAGTGGAATTAAAGGAAGAAAAATAAAATAACTATTGGCAACACCGTATATAATTTATTGCTGACTTTTTGCTTACTTGCGAAAGTCCTCGCGGACTTTCTTGGTCGGTAATTATTTACTAAATTTAGTTGCTTAAACCACGCAACAAATCATATACAAACACGTTGTGATTAATATTGCCGACTTTCGGTCACCCACCAAACATTGTAGCTTTCTTCGAGGTCTTTTAAGTTTCTAAAAATGATGTGATTTTAAAATCGACGTAGGAA
>NZ_JAYJLF010000067.1:0-1036 GCF_036903175.1 Winogradskyella sp. ECml5-4
GTATATAATTCATAGCTGCTTCTCGCCTACTGTCGAAAAACCTCGCGGTTTTTCTATTTCCGTTATTATTTACTAACTTACTTGCTTAAATAACGCTACAAATCATATACGAGACCGTTGTAGTGCATTTGAGAAAAACGAGAAACACATTGATAAAAAGAACATTTGATACACCTTTAGGAACAGTTTCTTGTGAATTAAATTCAAATTTCACATATGCGGAATTACAGAATACTGGAGCCTATAAAAACGGAATTTATGAACGGTTCAAAACTGCTGCTTACGACATCGAATTAGTTGAATTTAAAGTAAAACAACCATTTTATAATGGAGCAACAATAACTGATTCAAAATGTTGGATTTGGAGAATTGAGAAAGTAAAAGACATCATAGAAAATCTTAAAATTAAAGTTCTCATTTCGGATTACCCAAAAAATGCTGAATTTGACTTTGCTACTGGCGAAAACTTAGACGCTTTTGAAATTACTAATGATGAGTGGAAATTGCATATCGGAACTGAAGACGGAGAAATATTAAACTTTAGAGCTGAAAATGATGATTGGTTTCCAACTCGACTTTTGAATACTAAAAATCATTGGCAAGAAATAACCGAATTAAATAAGTCCTCAATCCAAACAAATGTGCCTGAATTAAAAATTGGAGAAAAAATCCATTTGCAGTATCTGACAGCTTTTGACAAACAAAATGTTGAAACTATCAATACTTGGGTTGCGGTTGATAAATATAAATCAGAACTGGAAAAATGGATTGGAATAGAATAAAAAAACGCACTACAACAATGTATAACCGCAATTACGGCGGATTCGACTACGTCCGAATCCACTCGGAATTGCTAAAGTCTGTGCCAAACCGAAAATAATCGCTAATTTAACCCGTAACTGACGGTTATACGAGACCGTTGTAACCAATTTGAGAAAAACCGAGTTCACATATAATCCAGCAGTTATTTTTGAACCTGATTTCAGTTCTGATACACTGAAATTCAACGGAATAGAAATCGGACAAAATATGACTG
>NZ_JAYJLF010000068.1:0-1028 GCF_036903175.1 Winogradskyella sp. ECml5-4
AATTCATTAAATTTAAGGATAAATCAGAAAAGACAAAAGAGAGGAGTAAGGTTAATATACACGCAGAAGCTTTAGACTTCGTCAACATTGAAAATCCCCTCTCTTTTCTACACAGATTTCGTACAGTTCTATGAGGCTTTAAGACCTCGATTTTAAGTCGTTGAAACTCGCGTAGATTGTCCTTTCAAAAAAACATTTTCTTATGAATAAAGATATTAAATATTTTGGAATTGACATTAGCCATTTGGTGTTTGATGTCATGGACTCTGATGGTAATTACTATCAGTTTAAAAATAATGAACTTGGCTTTAAAAAGTTCACGAAACTTTTAAATAATAAGAGCCATTGCGTTATGGAAGCTACAGGCTATTATCATTATCAGTTAGCGTATCATTTGCTAGAATCTGGTATTAAAGTATCTGTAGAAAACCCATTGTCAGTGAAACGTTTTATACAGATGGGTTTATCAAAAGTTAAGACAGATAAGAGCGATTCAAAACTTATTTGTGCTTACGCTGAGCAAGTAGAATTAAAGCTATGGCAAGGAAATTCTAAGGAAGAAATAGAATGTCTTCAAATCGTTAGAACTCTTTCTGTGTATACAAAACAAAGCACTATGCTAAAAAACAAACTACATGGTGAAGCAGTTTTGGGTAATCCAAGTAAGCTTGTTGTTACGTCTTTAAAACGTAGTTTAAGACAATTAATCAAAGAGATAAAAACTTTAGAGGATAAGCTGTTAATTTTAGTAAAACAATCGCATCAAGATTTGTTTACCCGTTTAAAAACTATTCCTGGTATCGGTTCTAAAACAGCCATAATGTTAGTGGTATTAACAGGTGGTTTTGATCGTTTTACAAGTGCAAGTGAATTATGTAGTTATGCTGGATTAACACCAGTAATTAGACAAAGTGGAAGTAGTGTAAAAGGGAGGCCACGAATAAGTAAAATGGGTAATCAAAAGCTTCGGAATTTATTATTTATGTGCAGTTTTAATGCGTGTAAATACAACAAAGCTTGCCGAGATC
>NZ_JAYJLF010000069.1:0-1001 GCF_036903175.1 Winogradskyella sp. ECml5-4
AAAGAGTGAACTTTGTAAACTCTACTCTATCGCACCTACAACGGTCAATGAGTGGATTAAAAAGTATAATCGTAAAGATTTAATGAACACCAGAGTGAAAGTGGAAACAAAAGACGAAATATCTAGAATTAAAGCGCTTCAAAAAGAGGTTGAACAGCTTAAAAAGCTACTACTTAAAAAGGATCTTGATGCTATGGTACAAGATTGTTATCTTGAAGTAGCAGCTGAAGATCTCGGCTATAAATCAGTTAATGAACTAAAAAAAAAGCTAAGTATAAAGCCTTAATTAAAGCTAAAAAGAGATCTAAGGGATTTGCTTCTTTGACAACGATAACTCATTGTTTTGGACTTAAACGTAATGCTTATTACAAGCATAAAAATAGAGCTGATAAGCGTTTAAAACTAGAACAACAGATTATAAACATAGTCAGTAAAAAACGCAAATCCCTTCCTAGAGAAGGCGTACGTAAACTCATAAAATCATTAGATGATGAGTTTACAAAAGCTAACATCAAAGTTGGTAGAGATACGCTATTTAGTGTCCTTAGAAAACATAATATGCTAACACTTAGAAAGAAAACCAGTGCTAGAACTACTAACTCATATCATCGCTTTTATAAGTATAACAACATTATAAAAGACCTTGAAATAGCGCGACCTAATCAAGTTTGGGTATCTGATATTACATACATAAGAACTGTAAAAGGGTTTTGTTATCTAGCCTTAATAACAGATATGTATTCTAGGAAAATTGTTGGTTATGATCTTAGTGATAGTTTGGAACTAAAAGGATGTGTAAGAGCCCTAAATAAGGCCATATATCAAGCCAAAAACATTAAACAGCTTATTCATCATTCTGACAGAGGTATACAGTATTGTAGCAATCAATACACGCAAATACTAAAGAGAAAAAAGATAGATATCAGTATGACTGAAGAAAATCATTGTTACGAAAATGCCATGGCTGAGCGTGTAAACGGCATATTAAAAGATGAGTTTTA
>NZ_JAYJLF010000070.1:0-980 GCF_036903175.1 Winogradskyella sp. ECml5-4
GTATAATTAATTGCTTTGGCAAGTGCTTATTTGGAAAATTCCTTCGGAATTTTCTCGCGTTCGTTTTTGTTTACTAAATTAGTTGCTGAAACACGCAACTAACCATACACAAAACCGTTATGTGCAAGCTGAAGAAAGATTCGAACTAATAATAAATGACTGAACAAGCAATAATAAAACAGATTGGAAAACCAGCTGAAATCGATTTGCGAAAACCGAAACCAATTGGAAGTACAGGATTTTATTTAAAGTCATTTAAAACTAAAAATGATGAATCTGATTCTCTGAAAGCAGACTCGAAATGTAACTTTGAAAAACGAACTGACGGACTTTTGTTACGTGCGAATTATTCTAATAAATTGACTGCAATTCCTATTCCGAATGAAAATATTATCGGAATTACTCTAAAGCGAGGAAAAGAAAATATTGACCCATTTTTTCTGTCGCCAATGTGGATTTTATTAAAACTCGGAGTTTCTAAATTATACGCTCGATATTTTAGATTTAGACTTCACGAATATTCAATTGACCAAATGGAACTGAATATCAAAACGACTGATTATGAAATGGATTTCATTGCAAACGGATATTTATTTGAGCGACAATTGAGTTTTTTCGAGAATTTGAATTACGGAAATAAATTAAAAACGGAAATAAAAGCCAGCACATAACAACGTGTATAAAAAATGCTTATTTTAGTACTTAATCAAAGGCTTGTGCAATTTTGCTAAGTCTGATTTTCCTGCGGAAAATCTGCCTGTCACAAAATCGCACTTTCCATACACAAGACCGTTAGCAACAATACGTGCCGAGTGTTTTTTCGTTGGTATTTACAATTTGAAATGCTGTCCGAAATTTAGTTTTTTATCTATTAACTTTTAGCTCGAAAAACTTTTTCTTGGAGAACTAAACGCACAAAGGTCGTTGCGTTTTCTGCAAATATCTCGTGCTGTCCCGAAACAATTTTTCAGCGTATTTTT
>NZ_JAYJLF010000071.1:0-961 GCF_036903175.1 Winogradskyella sp. ECml5-4
AACGTGTTTGTATATGGTTTGTTGCGTGTTTTAAGCACCTAATTTAGCAAATAAAAACCGAATAGAAAATCCGAGAGGATTTTCGTAAGTAGGCTAGAACTAGCAATAAATTATATACGGTGTTGTAGTTAGTTATTTTTATATTCTTCTTTCATTTCGTTTCCAATTCTTTTAGCAGATTCGGATTGTTTGTCTTTATTCCAAACATATATATCCTTTTCAAAATACTTATAATGTTCTGATATTGTAAAAGTGTGCAAACTATCGTTGTCTATTGTTCTGTTTAAAATTTGTTCTCGAATTTTACCTTGAATTTTTAATTTACCTGTCTTATATGCATAAATTCCAAAAAATGGTGTTAAATTTCCATCACCAAAAGTATCTTTTTGAATTTTTGATTCCGAATATTTATTGTCCATTATTACAGAAATTAAGTTTCCTTCATTGCCATAATTATTAGTTACATAATTTTTTATTCGAGCAAGATTTTTCCCAACTCTTAATGTGTCTGGAATATCTAATTTAAAGTAGGTACTTGGTTTAGTTTTTATTCCACCTTTTTTGTCGAAATAATAGGATTGATTTTTATAGGAACTATCTCTTAAAATTAACCATTCCGATTTTTCAGTCAATTTTCCATTTTTATCAAAATATGTCCACCAACCAATAGATAAATTATTTTTTACAAGTCCTTTTTCCTTTACAAGTCCATTTTCGTAATAGTAAAATAAAGTGTCAGCTGGCTCTCCATTTTTAAAATAAGACATTGATTTTAAATTTCCATTTGGATAATATTCTCCACCATAGCCAGTAAATGTTGAATCGGTTTTTGAATCATCAAATTCCACTTTTACCATTTGTCCGTTATATTCTTGATAAACATCTTTTTTTTCTGTTTTACAACTCAGGAATACTAATGTTACTAATATGTACGAAAGTTTCTTCATAATTAACTACAACG
>NZ_JAYJLF010000073.1:0-915 GCF_036903175.1 Winogradskyella sp. ECml5-4
ACAAACGATAACCAAAAGCGATAAAAACTTAAAGATTCTGAACAAGCTAATTGTGAACGGGTTTTATAATGGTTATGTCGGAACTGAAAAGTTTGAATTAATGCGGAATCATTTTCCAAATAATCACAGACTAATCGGAATTTTGAATGACACAGGAAATTACGATTTGAAATTTGACTTTAAATCACCGATGAATTTTTTAGCGAAAGTTTTACTTGGACTCGGAATTCTGATTTCAATAATTTCGTTGATTAAAGGAAGTTGGATTTTTCCGATTGTGTTTGTTCTTTTTGGACTGATATTGTTTGCGGATTTTAAGCTAAAAGAGAAAAAAGAAATTAATCTTTTTACAGACAAATTATTGGAATTCCATAAAAATGAATATGACTGAATTAAAAAAAGCTTCAATATATATATTCTTTGTATCTGTAATATGCTTCTCTTGTAGCGAACGAGAATTAGGCAATGGTTACTACTTTCTTCCAAAATATGAAGCTATAGATGTTGGTTATCCAGAAGGAGAAGCAATAGTTTATAAGTCAAATAAAGAATATATATTCAGCAATATTAGAATTCGTGGAGATGTTTTAGAAGTACATGCTGATTCAGAGTTCATTATTGCAAAGCGAGATCCACTCATCAGTTGGGAAACAAATACTGGAGTTTTGGAGTATTTTATAATTATAAAAAAGAGCGACAGCGTAATTGGACCACTAACTAAAGAAAATTTTATACTAAAGACTAAAAAATCAGATATCAATCTTGAATTTGAATAAAAAAAACTACACACAACACAGTATAAAAATAATTGCGGTTTAGTGCTTAATCAAAAGGTCGTTGCGTGTTTGTAACGTCTGATTTTCCTTCGGAAAATCCTCGCATACAAACCCGCAACTATTCTTATACATAAACGTT
>NZ_JAYJLF010000074.1:0-852 GCF_036903175.1 Winogradskyella sp. ECml5-4
GGTTTTTTGTTTTAGAATCTATCGTGAAGTAAATCAATTAACCTTTTTTATTATCTTCATTCTTTATTTGGAATTGAATACTAGTTATAAATAAACCGGGCTGTTTATTATGAAATTAAAGACGCTTACCCTAATTTTTATAGCGTTATGAACTTTTATGATATATGAATACTTACAAAAGTATTGCATAAACTTTTACTACATATACATCTCAAAGCGACTACTACTACTACTACTACTACTACTACTACTACTACTACTACTACTACTACTACTACTACTACTACTACTACTTTTTTTAAGTAGAATTAGTAATAGTCTTTTTTCGAACCCTGGATTATTAATGTTTAGAATTTAGATTAGAAATGCTATAATAGCCAATACGACATAGCTGTTTTTTGTATTATTGCCCAAGGTTAAAATATAGTAATGTATGATCAAGGGAATAACTAAGGTTTACGATGCTCTTTTATCTTTAAATAAGTCGTAAATAATAGATGAGAAAATATAATATTTAATTTCATTTGATTTAAAAAAGTATACAGCAGAAGCTACTAAGAGAATTACACGTAATTATAGGACGTAGATTTTATATCTAAAGTATTACGTTTTTATAATATTATTACATACTCATCTACATTTTTAGAAAGCTATCTATATGTTCGTATTAACAAAAGTGGAAGTTCTGGAAAAGAATCTATTGAAAACCAAAAAAAGAGAGGTTATAAAATAGTGGTTTCAAGGCAATTAAAAAAAGATTAAAATAAAAAGGAAAAAGGTGTTGTGGGAATGAAAAAGGGTTTTATATTTGCACCCCGAAACAAAGACAACAAGTCAAGTTTCAGCCGTTCA
>NZ_JAYJLF010000075.1:0-837 GCF_036903175.1 Winogradskyella sp. ECml5-4
AACGGTTTTGTGTATGGTTAGTTGCGTGTTTCAGCAACTAATTTAGTAAACAAAAACGAACGCGAGAAAATTCCGAAGGAATTTTCCAAATAAGCACTTGCCAAAGCAATTAATTATACACGGTGTTGTGTGCAGTTTTTATT
Organism: Winogradskyella sp. ECml5-4; assembly: GCF_036903175.1. NCBI lineage: Bacteria > Pseudomonadati > Bacteroidota > Flavobacteriia > Flavobacteriales > Flavobacteriaceae > Winogradskyella > Winogradskyella sp. ECml5-4. Next base: position 144 of record NZ_JAYJLF010000075.1, read on the forward strand.
TGTTTTTTAAATTCTTTTCTTGAGTTGCCCACATAATAACATCTCGAAAGTCAATTTTGGCTCTTTTAGTCAATTCCGAAACTTCTGAAGGGTCTCCTTTTGCCAAATACAAAATAGACATCCTTGTATTCTTTAAATTATATTCAGATTCTGCCATAACGTGATTCAAGTTTATGGAACATAATTCTTTAGATACTAAATTTCTTTGTTCGATTTTAAAATCATTATTTATAATGTCAAGTATTTCTTTGTCCATGAATATTATTCTTCAACTTCTGGATTTAGTGGTGAAAGGTAAGTGTCATTTAATTCGGTTACTTTCCCTTTTTTCATACACCAAACTTTGAATTCATTTTCGTTACCCCTTTCAATATCCTCATCGTCTTGAACATATAAAATTCCGTAAGAGCCTTTTGATATTTCAGCAATCCATTTATAAAAATCAATCACATGTTCAGATACAACCCTATGATTATGATTCACCATAATCGATAAATGATAAGTCCCATTCAGACGTTTTAAACAGTAAAATTCATTGTTATAGTCTAGTTCCGTAATTCTAGATTCAATCCGTTTAATAATGGAATTCAAATGTTCGTCATTATCATTATCATCTTTATAAGACTCTCGAATTATAGCCCATCCATTAAATTCAATCATTATTCTGCGTTTTTCTCAAATTGCACACAACGGT
>NZ_JAYJLF010000076.1:0-770 GCF_036903175.1 Winogradskyella sp. ECml5-4
CGTTAGCAAACATTTGATGAACAACCTCAAAGCCATATACATATTATTAGTTTTTTGTCTATTTTCTTGCAAAAAGTCAACGGAATTAAAAACTGAAAAAGCAACTCTGAATAAAACGGAAATTGACACTTCTAAACGTTATCAAAGAATTAATATTCCTTATTATGAGAATGGAGAATTAGTAGGAGAAAACGAAGCCTATGTTTCGAAAAAAAAGGATACATTTTGGAATACTTGGCTATTTTACAAAAAAGGAGTGATAGATAGTTCTAAAAGTAAATTTTTTGATTTTAATATTACTGGAAATAAAAAAGACTCAATTCTGAAAGGAAAAATCACTATCTACTCACCTGCTGACAGTATTCCTAAATCAAAAATAAGTTCTAGAGAAATAACATTAGTTTTTCTACAAAAAGAAAATGATTCTGTCATTACTAAAGAAATTAAATCAGAAAAAAGTACGATTGAATTCGATTATAAAAATTTTGAAAATTATGGATTTGAGGGTTTTATAATGGACTTACGTTTTTTTAAATTAGATTCTACTTCTGAAAAATTACTTCTGAATAGAAATTATTTTGCGTTGGATACTAAACTTTCAACTAACAATGTTTTTGTTGAATTATTAGAATAAAAACGATTTGCTAACAAAGTATATAATCCATTGCTAGTTCTAGCCTACTTACGAATATTCCTGCGGAATATTCTATTCGGTTTTTATTTGCTAAATTAGTTGCTTACACACGCAACGTATCATATACAAAACCGTT
>NZ_JAYJLF010000077.1:0-753 GCF_036903175.1 Winogradskyella sp. ECml5-4
CAACGGTTTTGTATAAGAATAGTTGCGTGTTTGCGTGCGAGGATTTTCCGAAGGAAAATCAGATGTAGCAAATACGCAACTACCTTTATTTAAGCACAAATTAGCAATTATTTTTATACGTTGTTGGCAAATCGTTTTTATGTTTTCTCTTTTTTCAATTTCCGCTTTTCTTTCCGTCTTTCACTTTTTGATTTCCGGTCATAACTTGCGAGCCAATTGATATATTTTTCTTTAAATGATTTTCCACCATCTTTCTCAATCCAAGGTAAATAATATTCAATTAAGTTCGGATTATTTTCACAAAATTCCATCGTACAGTTTTGGACTCCAGTAACTATAAAATATGGCATTCCCTCAATTCGGTCAGCGATAATAATTGCAATTTCTCCTTTCGTTAAATTCCGCTCTTGACATTCCGATTTAACTTTAGTCAGAGTTGAGTCAGTAAAAAAATCCGCAAGAGTTTTTAGCGAGTTTTCTCCAAAAGCAATAATCTTTTTAGCTTGTTCTGTTTTTGTTATTTCTTTAGAGTTTTCCGTTTCCGAAATTCCGTTTAATAGTAAGTCAATTTCAGATTCGGTTTGTGAGAAACTCAAATTGAGATTCAGCAGAATTGTCAAAAGTAATAGTCCAATTTTTTTCATTCAGTTTAGATTATTTTCAAATCTATTCTTTGTTTAGTAATTCCGAAACTCTAAATGAGTGAGCGATGATTTTCAATTAGTTAACGATTCTCTTAAATGTTTGCCAACG
>NZ_JAYJLF010000078.1:0-736 GCF_036903175.1 Winogradskyella sp. ECml5-4
CGGTTTTGTGTATGGTTAGTTGCGTGGTTAGGCAACTAAGTTAGCAAACATTTACGAACCCGTGAAAATTCCGCAGGAATTTTCGCAAGTAAGCTCAAAAAAGCAATTAACTATACACGTTGTTGGCAAATCGTTTTTTTAATTCATATTCGGCATTAATAAACTCAAACCATAAAAGTAAATTACTCCAATAATTATAATTCCGATAAGATTTAATTTCAGAGTTTTTCTTTTAAAGTCAGTCCAAATCGTTTTTAATTTTTCTTTTTCAGAAACGACAACCTTGGTATTTGCTAAAAAATCGCCAATTCTCCTTTCAGGATTTATCAATCCAACAATAACTTCTAAAGGCCAAGCAACAGCAATTGTCAAATTCCGCACAAAGCATTGTAATTCAGATGCTGATTTTTCAGTTTTCCGATTAATAACTTGATATCCCAAAATCCGTTTTGCAGGACTTTTTGCATTAAAAAAATCTTTATTTAGATAGATAAACATCATAAAAAAGAAAATCACAGAGAAAGTTCCGTTTCCAATTTCCAATATTCCATTTGCTTTTAAAATCATTAGAATAATCATTGGTGGAACAATTACAAGAGTCATAATGAAATGGTCTAATAGCATACTTAAAATTCGGTTAATTCTTGGGTTGCTATTCGCAACTTTAGAAATTCCATCTACTATTATTCCATCGCTATTATTGTTCGTTTCTGTCATTCTCAAATGTTTGCCAACG
>NZ_JAYJLF010000079.1:0-707 GCF_036903175.1 Winogradskyella sp. ECml5-4
ATTACGGGTTGTTACAATACGGTAACCGTAACCCTAAGAGTTAACCCAATACCATCACCAGAAGCATCACCAGACCCAATAGAGGTTTGTGACGAAGACAATGATGGATTTGCTGAGTTTGATTTAGAGATTCGTACCGTAGAAATCACTAACGGAGAATCGGATGTTGTAATTACTTATCACGAAACTCAGACCGATGCGGAAATGGGGGATAATCCAATTACGGGATTATACACAAACATCGTTGCAAACAATCAAATCATTTATGTGCGTTCAGAGAACACTATAACAGGTTGTTATAGTCTCACAGAAAACACACTAGAGCTTATTGTACATCCAGCACCAGAAGTGCCAATAGATATAGCACCTTATATCATATGCGATAGCGATAACGATGGTTTAGCCCAGTTTGATCTTACAACAAAGGATGCCGAAATTCTTAACGGTCAAGACCCAACTGCAGTAGTGTTAACGTATCATGTAAGTGCAGCAAATGCAGAAGACGGTAGTAACCCAATTATCAACGTTGGTAACTATACCAATAATGGTAATCCACAAGTTATTTATGTACGCTTATATGATCCAATTACAGAATGTTTCGATACAGGAATGTTTGAATTGAATGTAGCATTACCACCAGAGGCTATACAGCCAACACAGTTAAATGCCTGTGATGATTTAGGAGAAGTACCAGGTGATGAGATCAC
>NZ_JAYJLF010000080.1:0-703 GCF_036903175.1 Winogradskyella sp. ECml5-4
AACGTGTTTGTATATGGTTTGTTGCGTGGTTTAGCACGTAATTTAGCAAATAAAAACCGAATAGAAAATCCGCGAGGATTTTCGTAAGTAGGCTAGAACTAGCAATAAATTATATACGGTGTTCTACGCAGTTTTTATTCAGTATTTTATTTTTTCCAAGTTCATAATTTTGTCATATTCATAAAGAATTCGGTCAGAATCGCAGAACGGAATTTGGTATAAATTACAAACGTTTCTCAATTCGGTTAAATAGTCTAAATACTGAATAATATTGTCGTTTAAATTCGTTTTTATTTTCATTTCAGTTCCGTAAATCATTCGATAAACTCTTTGGTCGATAATTTGATAGATTTTCGGATTTCTAAATCTCAAAATAGTAGAAGCCATTGGTAAGCGAATTCCTTTCGTTTCTAGTAAATGCAATAGAATTTCTCCAGTCAGACCAGAATCTATAAATTCCGCATTTCGGTCAATTTTATTTATCAAATTCAGCGTTTCGTTATTCAATTCAGCGTAACGATTGGTTTTCCATAAAACAATTTCGTTTATCAATTCCTGATTAAAGTCAGATTTCACATTATCCAATTTTTCGGTCAGTTCAGGTTGAAATTTATATTCCAAATTCAAAAGTTCGTCAGTAGATGGATTATGTTCTTGTATTTTCTTCATTTTGTTGGTTTGGTCAAATTGCGTAGAACGGTCT
>NZ_JAYJLF010000081.1:0-664 GCF_036903175.1 Winogradskyella sp. ECml5-4
CTAAAAGATTAGGAGATTTTATAAACATCCAAAAAAGACAATCTGATTTTGTCATTACCAACTCAAATGATACTATTTACGGAAAAATCAAAGACCCATCTCTTGGAAAACTACACCTTCTAGATAGATCAAACACAAAGATCATAATCGAAAAAGAAAATATAAAATCTTATAGATTCAATAATGAAATTTTTGAACATAAAGAAAAACGAAAAGCTACTATTTTTGACAAAAAAGGTGCTTACCTAAAACTAATATTAGATGGAGAAGTTAAGTTATATGAGTATGAATACTACTATAATGAAATGGACCTAAACACTAACCAATATATAAATCGTTCAAGAAATTATTTTTATATTGAAAAAGAAGATGAACTCATACTATTAGGTAATTTATTATACAAAAAAAGATTAGCGGAATTATTTTCTGAAAATCAAATCTTGGTGTCGAAAATATTGAATGAAGAATATATAATTGACAATATTTATCTGATTGTAAAATACTACAATGAAAATAAATAACTATTGCCAACACCGTGTATAATTAATTGCTTTTTTCTGCTTACTTGCGAAAATTCCTGCGGAATTTTCACGGGTTCGTAAAAGTTTGCTAAATTAGGTGCTTAAACACGCAACTAATCATACACAAAACCGTTGCCCACAAT
>NZ_JAYJLF010000082.1:0-656 GCF_036903175.1 Winogradskyella sp. ECml5-4
TCACCATCGCCATCTGCATCCGTTCCGCCACTTACATACGTTGGTGTTGGTAATATACCTGTTCCTGTAAAGTTACCTGAAACTTCATTCACACTTACGTCATATACTGTAACGTCGCCTGTGTTGGTCACGGTATATGTATAGGTTATGATATCACCTACACTTACGGCATTATCAGCGCCCAAGTCTAAACTACCTGTTTTGGTTATGCTTAACTCTGGACTTTGTATTATCTCTACATCTGTTGGATCATCGTCACTTGTCGCATCTGTTGGATCATCACTGTCATCACTCACTGGATCGCCATTTGGATCCGTTCCTTCTGCTGTCGCTTGGTTTGTTACCACACCTGCATCAATATCATCTTGCGTGATTGCATACGTTGCCGTGTACACTATCGTACCATTTCCTACAACCATATCTTCTAGATCACCATCGCCATCTGCATCCGTTCCGCCACTTACATACGTTGGTGTTGGTAATATACCTGTTCCTGTAAAGTTACCTGAAACTTCATTCACACTTACGTCATATACTGTAACGTCGCCTGTGTTGGTCACGGTATATGTATAGGTTATGATATCACCTACACTTACGGCATTATCAGCGCCCAAGTCTAAACTACCTGTTTTGGTTATGCTTAACTCTGGACTTTG
>NZ_JAYJLF010000083.1:0-644 GCF_036903175.1 Winogradskyella sp. ECml5-4
CGTTGTGATTAATATTGCCGACTTTCGGTCACCCACCAAACATTGTAGCTTTCTTCGAGGTCTTTTAAGTTTCTAAAAATGATGTGATTTTAAAATCGACGTAGGAAGATTTTTAAAGCGCCAAACTGTTCGATTGAAATCGTTGAGAGCGCGCTCTCAGAACGTTTGAAAACGTTAAACAGTTTGTCTGAAGTTATTGAAAAAAAATGAGAAAGTCAAGTTTACTATATTATTTAACACTAACAAACACCTGACTGACAACTTTTTACATTGGTATTTTTCAATAACTCATCATTTTTAGAAATTTAAATGCTAATGATTCGAAAAAAGCTTTTATTTTAAAACAAGCCATATATCGGTATATAACCAATTTTAAAACAAAACAATGTCTGGTGGCTGGACAAGATATGTAGCGTCGTCCATACTACGTATTTTGAGCTTAAAGTAGATAATTATATCTAAATTTAAAATAAAGATAATGGAGAGCTATAAACCGAATACAAAATAAAATACTAAACACAACAGCGCATATAAAAAATAGCTGAGACATTGATATCATTTATTTTTCGTTTCTTTATAGAAGATATTTAAATCCGAAAAGCAGTTGATCATCAAGACGCTACTTTTCATATACGCGCACCGTT
>NZ_JAYJLF010000084.1:0-596 GCF_036903175.1 Winogradskyella sp. ECml5-4
TTACATGATGGTAAATTATACATCACTTCTGGTCGTAATGACAATCGTAAAACTTATGGTTGGAATGACCAACCTTACTTAGATATTTACACTATTGTTAAAAACTCTGATAGTACTTATCAAGAAGCAACTTTAGCTAACAAAAAAATAAATACAAAATTTCACGAAGGTTTAGTATCCTTTACTCCTGATGGAAAAACAATGTATTTCTCTAGAGAAAGTTATTTTGAAAAAGACTTTCAAAAAGATTCTCTAAGCAGTACGCGTTTTAGCCAACTGTATTTATTTAAAGCTACTAAGTTGGGTGACGATTGGGATATGGTTGAAAATTTAGCCATTAATAGTGAAAACTACTCTGTTAAAAACCCTTCTGTTAGCGCAGATGGTAAAACACTTTATTTTTCTTCTAATATGCCTGGTGGTTTTGGAGATTTTGATATCTACAAAGCTGCAATAAATGCTGATGGAACTATAGGTGAACCTGAAAACTTAGGTCAAAAAATAAATACTGAAGGGCAAGAAATGTTTCCTTACATCAGTAGTAATAATACTCTATACTTTTCTTCTAATGGTCATTTAGGTCTTGGTGGATTAGA
>NZ_JAYJLF010000085.1:0-579 GCF_036903175.1 Winogradskyella sp. ECml5-4
GACCCTCAGTACACACAGTACATGTATAATATGAATATAGTAAACCCTGCTTATGCAGGTTCAAGAGAAAATCTTTCTTTTGGACTACTATACAGAAACCAATGGACTAAAATTGAAGGCGGCCCTGAAACAGGTACATTCTTTGGTCATGCGCCAGTTGGAAATAATCTTGGAATAGGATTATCTGTTATTGCAGATAATATTGGTCCTGTTAAAGAAACTAATGCTTATGTAGATGTCTCATACACCTTAAACTTAGGCGGCGAACACCGTTTAGCTTTTGGTGTTAAAGCAGGAGCTACATTCCATGACATTGATTTATCAAATGGAAACGTTGCTGTGATAGACACTAACGATCCTTTCTTTGGATTTGGTATTAATGAAACAACACCAAACATTGGTGCTGGTTTCTTTTACTACACTGAAAAATATTATTTATCATTATCTGTACCTAACTTATTATCATCTGTTCATTTAGACGATGGTAATCGTAAAATAGGATCTGAAACACAGCACTATTTCTTAACTGGTGGTTACGTGTTTGATCTTTCACCAAATACAGAACTTAAACCATCGTTT
>NZ_JAYJLF010000086.1:0-557 GCF_036903175.1 Winogradskyella sp. ECml5-4
CGCAAAGAGCATCAGTTTTGTTTTAGATCCTAATTTTCGTGATGTTAGAATCGGTTGATTTAAACAACTAATTTTAAATTTTTTCAACTGGGAATAGTTCAGCCGTACGTTTTGCCATTTCGCTTATCAGCCAAAAGTTGAGGATTGCTATTATTTTGAATTTAAGAACAGAAGTTGGGCAAGCCGAAATTCGCGCGTAACGATCCGAATGAGTGAAAAAAAATCAGCGCAATACTTTTTGAGATTCCGCTTTAAATTCCAGCGTAGTTTTGATATGAAAATAAGCACAGAATTTAGTGATTGCCTTGAAATTGCAAATTAGCACCAAAATCTTTGCTAACGTTGTTGTGTATGATTAGTGGCGTGTTTAAGCACCTAATTTAGCAAATAAAAACTAAATAGAAAATCCGCGAGGATTTTCGTAAGTAGGCGAGAACCAGCCATTAATTATACACGTCTTAAGTTTACAATTCATTAAATTTAAGGATAAATCAGAAAAGACAAAAGAGAGGAGTAAGGTTAATATACACGCAGAAGCTTTAGACTTCGTCAACATT
>NZ_JAYJLF010000087.1:0-548 GCF_036903175.1 Winogradskyella sp. ECml5-4
CTTACGATTGGGTTGGTTCCATTAGCTGCATCTAATTGCGTTTCGTAATACGTTAAGGTTATACCTGTTTGCCCATTTAAAATCTCGGCATTGGCTTCTTCTAAGATAAAAGCTTCTTGCTCATCTCCTGGGTTGTTTACATCACACAACTCTAAAGGTGCTGGTGTTACTAAAACAGGTAATGCATTAACAATTAATTCTAAGGCTATTAATTTGTAACAGCCTTCTACTGTAGTATTATCTTCTACACGTACCCAAATGATTTGATTAAAATCGTCTGTATTGGTATAAGCTAAAGGATTAGCTATAGGATTCAATCCGGTGGATGCATTTGCTTCACTTTCATAATAGCTTACAATATACTGCGTTGGATCTTGACCGTTTAATATTTCGTTTGCCTTAGTGGTTAAATCGAAGGTCGCAAATCCATCTGCTGAGATATCATCACAAACTTCTAATGGCGTTGGCGCTACTAGTTGTGGTGTTGGCTCTACAATTAAATCTAACTCCACAATCGTTGCACAGTCTGTAGCTATTGTTGCACTTTC
>NZ_JAYJLF010000088.1:0-536 GCF_036903175.1 Winogradskyella sp. ECml5-4
AGTTGTGGTGTCGTAACAACCTGAAGTACCATTCTCTATACGAACATAAATCTCTTGTGCTCCTGCTGTTGTATTGGTATAATTGGTTGGTAATGGACTATCCCCTAATTCTGCATTTGTTGGAGTAGCATAGTAACTAACCATCATGCCGGTTTGTGAACCAACAACTTCGGCATCTTTGACACTCAAATCAAATTCAACGAAACCATCCGCATTATCATCACAAACTTCTAAAGGTGTTGTGATATTGGCGATTGGATTTTCCATAACCTCTAGCTGAAGTGTATTTACATTATAACAGTTGGTCGTACTATTTTCTAAACGTACAAATACTGTCTGACTAGTCATGGTCGTATTTATATAACCGTCAAATATCTCTGCGGTAGAAGGCTCTGCTTCTGCGCCTGCTAAAGTTTCATGAAAAGAAACAACTATACCTGTCTGACCATTTAATAGCTCTGATACTTTTGTACTTAATGGAAAGCCTACAAAACCGTCGGTATCATCATCACAAACCTGTAGCGCTGAGACAGGAA
>NZ_JAYJLF010000089.1:0-520 GCF_036903175.1 Winogradskyella sp. ECml5-4
CAAATGCAGAATTAGGGGATAGTCCATTACCAACCAATTATACCAATACAACAGCAGGAGCACAAGAGATTTATGTTCGTATAGAGAATGGTACTTCAGGTTGTTACGACACCACAACTTTACAGTTAATTGTTAATCCATTACCAACAACAATAGCCGTAACGCCATATGAACTGTGTGATTACGATAATCCAGGGAATGAAGAAGAAGCCTTTGATTTATCTACAAAAGATGCAGAGATTTTAGATGGTCAAGTAAATGTTTCATTGGCATATTACGAAAACCAAGCTGATGCCGAATTAGGGGTGAATCCTATTACAGGATTGTATACCAATACAAGTAATCCGCAAACGCTAGTTGCTGTCTTAACAAACACAATAACCAATTGTACATCAACGCTTACTTTTGACTTAGTAGTAAACCCATTACCAGCCTTAATAGTGCCAAGCGCTTTAGAAGTTTGTGATGATGGTATTCCAGATGGTTTAACAGAGATCGATTTAAGTCTCAAGAACACAGA